>NZ_JBHYWI010000100.1:0-29301 GCF_042751525.1 Kitasatospora sp. NPDC059408 | reverse complement strand
GGCCCCCGGACGGGGTTCCGTCCGGGGGCCTTCGCACGTCACCGGACGTTCTTGGCGAAGTACTCGAAGGCCTGCTTCGCCTGGTCCTGGAGCGAGGGGCCGGCCAGGTACCCGGTCGGGTTGCGGTCGCCGACCGAGGTGACGCTGATCAGGTTGGGCTTGCCGTCCTTGACGATGAACCAGCCGCCGCCGTCGGCGCCGCCGGTCATGGTGCAGCCGATCGCGTACATCGGCGGGCGGGCCCGGTCGAAGGCCAGCCGGGCCGGCGCGGCCGGCGCGTCGCAGTGGTCGAGCTCCGTACCGTCGAACGGCTTCTCGGCGGGGTAGCCGTAGGCGGACGCCGAGGTGATCTGCTCGCGCGGGGCGTTGAACCAGACCGGGACCGAGCCGCCGACCGTCTCCTCCAACGACCGGCCGGAGCCGCTCTCGTCGCGCACCCGGACGATCCCGTAGTCGTACTGGTCGTGGGCGCCGGTGCCGCTCTCCTTGAGCCAGGTCGGCGAGACCAGCGCGCGCACCGCCGTCCAGCGGCCGTACGGGGACACCTGCTGGTCGGTGGCCGGCTTCCCGCGGCCGGCCTGGCCGTCGCGGTTGTAGCCGGGCACGAAGGTGACGTTCCGCAGCCAGGCGCCGCCCTTGCCGTCGTGCAGGCAGTGGGCGGCGGTGTAGACGAGGTCGCTGCGGCCCGGGGCGGCCGGGTCGGAGACCACCGTGCCGGAGCACGCGGCGTCGCCCCCGGGCGCGGTCACGAAGAGCCTGCCGACCACGGCGGCGGCGGGGCCGTACGGGTGCGGCTGCGCCTGGGCCGGGACCGGGGCCGGGGGAGCGTCCTGCGGCGCGTCGCCCTGGGCGGCGGTGCGCGGGGCCTCCGGGACGGGCCGGCTCTTGGCGGCCTCCATCCTGGCGCGGGACCAGAAGCCCGGGGGCACCTCGTTGGCGAAGGCGCTGTCGGCGACGAAGCGGGCCCAGTCGTCGACCTTCCAGCCGGCCAGGTCACCGGGGCTGGTCGGCGGCGCCGGCCTGGCGAGGGTGACCGGCGCGCTCGCGGCGCTCCCCGCGGGCCGGTCCGGCCCGCAGGCGGTCGCGGTGAGGGCGAGCGCGGCGAGCGCCGCGGCGCCGGCCAGTGCGGCCCGGCGCCGCGGCACGCGTCCGCGGGTGGTGTACGGCACGGTGCATCGTCCCCGGCGGTGGGTGAACGCGGTCACTGCTTCCTGGAGATCCAGTCCAGGGCGTTCTTGGCGACCGTCTCCAGGTACGGGCCGCTCAGCGAGGTGTGCTCCTGGGTGCCGATCGAGGTGTTGCTGACCAGCGCCGTCCGCCCGTCGGGCATGGTGGCGAACCAGCCGCCGCCGCTGGCGCCCTGGGTCATGTTGCAGCCGATGGTGAGCATCGACGGCCGCTTCGGGTCGAAGGACAGGCGGGTCGGCTTCCCGCCGTCGCACTTGTACAGCTCCTGGCCGTCGAACGGCTTGTAGAGCGGGTAGCCGACGGCCGAGACGGAGAGCCGGTCGCGCGGGGCGTCGAACCAGACCGGGACGGCCGAACCGACCGTCTCCTCCAGCGACTTGCCGGTGCCGCTCTGGTTGCTCACGTGCATGATCGCGAAGTCGTACTGGCTGGCGGAGTCCCCGGTGCCGCCGCCCTCGACCACCCACTGCGGCGAGGTGGTGACCTGGTCGGCCCACCAGGTGCCGAGCGGGGCCAGCTCGGACAGCGGGGCCTTCTTGCCGCCGCTGGAGGCGCCCGAGTTGTTGTAGGCGGGCACGAACACGAGGTCCTTGTAGTAGTTGCCGCCCTTGCCCTCGTGCACGCAGTGGCCGGCCGTCCAGACCAGGTTGCTCTTGCCCGGGTGCTGCGGGTCGGTGATGACCGTCGCCGAGCAGTTGCCCCGGCCGCCCTGGGCGCTGAAGAACACCTTGCCGGAGGGCTGCTTGGTGTACGGGCGCGGCACCGGCACGGCCTTGACCACCGGCGGCTCGGGGTCGGTCACGCCGTCGTCGGCGGCCGGCTTGGCGGTGGGCGGGGCCGGGTCGGCCGGCTTGGAGTCGCCCATCTTGTCCGGGTTCCAGAAGTCCTTCACGACCGGGTTGTTGAAGACGTGCTTGGACGCCCAGTTGTCCCAGTCCTCGAACTTCCACTTCTTCAGGTCGTCCCAGCTCTTGGGCAGGCCCTCCAGCAGGCTGGTGGGGATGCCCGAGGGCAGCGTGATCCCGCCGATGACGCCGCCGCCGGGGGCGGGGCTGCCGGGGCCGCTCGCCGAGGCGGGCGGCGGTGCGGCGGTGTCCGTGCCGGTGGCCGAGGACGGGCCGTCCGGGCCGCAGGCGCTCACCGCGAACAGGGTGCCGGCGGCGAGGACGGCTGCGACGGCGGACCGGTGGATCGATGGCATCTGTGCGCTTCCCCCTGTGGATCGGTGCGTGGACGGGGCGGTGGTTCGTGGACGGGACGGTCCGGGGTAGGAGTCTTCCACTGGTCGGGAGGACGGCGCCGGGCGCCCCCGGGTTGCGGCTCCTGAGCGGTGGTCACCGATCCGTGACGAAGCCTCCACAGGAGCCACCGGTACAACCGGGCCTCCTCCCCGGCGGTGAACAATCACCGATCTTCACCCGGACGAGTGAGCCGTCCTTGTGATCACCCGTCAGGGATAGGTAACCCTTACCTGACGCGACGGTGCGAGCGCCCGCCGAACCCCCCCTCCGCCATCCGCGCGCGTCCGCACCCCACGCGTCCCGAGGAGCACCCTTGAGCACCGCCGCCCTGACCGGAGCCCCGCCCGAAACGCCGCCGCCCGCGGACCGGTCGGCCGGGCCCGACCCGCTGCTGCACCCCGACCCCGCCGTCGCCGCCGAACAGGCCGCGCTGGAGGCCCTGTTGCGCTGCTGGACGCGCGAGACCGGCGCCCGCCCGGGACCGGACGGCCGACTGCGGATCGCCGTGCTCGGCGGCGCCGCACGGCTCTCCGCGCCCGTCCGCCACTGGTCGCCCGGCGGCTGGCACCGCTTCGGCCCGGCCCGCCTCGGCGCCGGCGACGGCGCCCCCGACGCCCCGGTGGACGCCGTCACCGCCGCCGCGCTGCTCGCCGCCGCGGCCGCCGACCGGCCCGACCCCGGACAGGTCGCCGACCTCGCCGCCCGGGTCGCCGACTCCGTCGTGCGCACCGCCGAGATCCTCGCCCACCGCCGCACCGGCGCCGCACCCGGCGGACCGGAAGGCTCCCACTTCCTCGCCGCCGAACAGTCCCTGCTGCTCGGCCACCCCCTGCACCCCACCCCCAAGAGCCGCGACGGCCTCGGCCCGGCCCAGAGCGCCGCCTACTCGCCCGAACTGCACGGCTCCTTCCAACTCCACTGGTACGCCGTCGACCGGGCCCTGCTCGCCGCCGGATCCGCCCTCCCCGAGACCGCCGAGCGGATCACCGCCCGCCTGCTCGGCGACCGCGCCCCGCTGCCGCCCGGCACCGCCGCCCTGCCCCTGCACCCCTGGCAGGCCCGCGAGCTGGCCCACCGCCCGGCCGTCGCCGCCCTGCTCGCCGAAGGACTCCTGCACGACCTCGGCCCGGCCGGCGACCCCTGGTACCCCACCTCGTCGGTGCGCACCGTCTACCGGCCCGGCACCCCGTGGATGCTCAAGCTCTCGCTCGGCCTGCGGATCACCAACTCCCGCCGGGAGAACCTGCGCAAGGAGCTCCACCGCGGCCTGGAGGTACACCGGCTGCTGGAGAGCGGACTCGCCGCCGAGTGGCGGGCCGCCCACCCGGGCTTCGACGTCGTCCGCGACCCCGCCTGGATCGGCGTCGACCACCCCGCCCTCGGCGACCCCGGCGGCCTGGACACCGTCCTGCGCGCCCAGCCCTTCGCCCCCGCCGACCGCGCGCTGTGCGTCGCCGGGCTCGTCGCCGAACAGCCGCTCGGCACCGGCGCCACCGTGCCGTCCCGGCTCGGCGACACCCTCCGGGCGCTCGCCGTGCGCTGCGGCCGCCCGCTGCGCACCGTGGCCGCTGAATGGTTCCTGCGCTACCTGGACGCCGTCGTGCTCCCCGTCCTGTGGCTGGACGGCCGAGGCGGCATCGCCCTGGAGGCGCACCAGCAGAACAGCCTCGTCCTGCTCGACGCCGAAGGCTGGCCCCGCGGCGGGCGCTACCGCGACAACCAGGGCTACTACTACCGGGAGAGCGCCCGCGAGCGGCTCACCGCCCGGCTGCCCGGCCTCGGCGAGCACAGCGACACCTTCCTCCCGGACGACGTGATCGACCACCACTTCGCCTACTACCTCGGCATCAACCACGTGCTCGGCCTGGTCGGGGCGCTCGGCTCCCAGGGGCTCGCCGACGAAACGGTGCTGCTCGCCGCGCTGCGCCGCTTCCTCACCGGACCGGAGGCGACCGCCACCGGCTCGACGCTGCCCGCCCTGCTGCTCGACGCGCCGACGCTGCCCTGCAAGGCCAACCTGCTCACCCGGATCAACGGCCTGGACGAGCTGGTCGGCCCGGTCGCCACGCAGTCCGTCTACGTGGACATCCCCAACCCCCTGGCGGACGCGTGCGTGAGCGAGCGGTGGGGGTCCCCCCGGCCGGAGGCTGGGGGAGAGTGAACCAGGAAGAGGTGCGCGTGGGCGAATGCCCCCGCCGAGCGATGGGGGTACCTCCCAGCCGCCAAGGCTGGGGGAGAGGCGGAGGCATGATGCTCGACGACGTGCCCGGGTGGGGCGAGACCCCCACCCCGGCCGGCGGGTTCCGGCTCCGCCCGGTCCGGCTGCCCGCCGACCTCGACCTGCTCGCCTGCTGGATGAACGACCCCGAGGTCGCCGCCTTCTGGGAGCTCGCCGGCCCGCCCGCCGTCACCGCGGAGCACGTCCGGGCCCAGCTCGACGGGGACGGGCGCAGCGTGCCCTGCCTGGGCCTGCTCGACGGCACCCCGATGAGCTACTGGGAGGTCTACCGCGCCGACCTCGACCCGCTCGCCGCGCACTACCCGGCCCGGCCCCACGACACCGGCGTCCACCTGCTGCTCGGCCCCGCCGCGAGCCGCGGCCGGGGCCTGGGCGCCGTCCTGCTGGCCGCCCTCGCCGACCGGATCCTGCGGCAACGGCCGCTCTGCGAACGGGTGGTGGCCGAACCCGACGTCCGCAACCGGCGCTCGGTCCGGGCCTTCGAACGCGCCGGGTTCCGCCCGGCCGGCGAGCTCGACCTGCCCGCCAAGCGCGCCGCCCTGATGATCCGCGACCGCGCCCCACTCCCCGCCTAGGACACCCCCGTGCACTCCTCGACCCCCCAGCCGCCGTACGACCTGCTCGGCGTGGGCATCGGCCCGTTCAACCTCTCGCTCGCCGCGCTCGCCGAGCCCGTCCCCGGCCTGCGGACGCTCTTCTGCGACCAGCGCCCGGAGTTCCGCTGGCACCCGGGGATGCTGGTCGACGGGGCCCGGATGCAGGTGCCGTTCCTCGCCGACCTGGTCTCCCTGGTCGACCCGACCAACCGGTGGTCCTTCCTCAACTACCTGCGCGACCAGGAACGGCTGTTCCCGTTCTACTTCGCCGAGCGCTTCCAGCTGCCGCGCCGCGAGTACGACCACTACTGCCGCTGGGCCGCCGAACGGCTCGGCACCTGCCGGTTCGCCACCGTGGTCAGCGAACTGCACTGGGAGGACGGCCTGTTCCGGGCCGAGCTGACCGACACCGCGACCGGCCGGCGCAGCCGCGTGCACGCCCGCAACCTCGCGCTCGGCGTCGGCACCCGGCCCGTCCTGCCCGAGGCCTTCGCCGCCCTCGACGGCCACCCCGGGGCGTTCCACTCCGCCGACTACCTCGACCGGCGGGCCGCCCTCGGCGGCGCCCGGGACATCACGGTCGTCGGCAGCGGCCAGTCCGGCGCCGAGGTCTTCCTCGACCTGCTGCGCCGCCACGACGGCGACGGCGTCCGGCTGCGCTGGCTCACCCGCACCCGGGCCCTCGCGCCCATGGAGTACTCCAAGCTCGGGCTGGAGCACTTCACCCCCGACTACACCCGGTACTTCCACGGCCTGCCCGAGCCCGTCCGGGACACCCTGGTCGCCGCCCAGTGGCAGCTCCACAAGGCCGCCAGCGCCGAGACCCTCGCCGAGATCCACGACCACCTCTACGAGCGGACCATCGGCCGCCCGATCGACACCGCCCCGGTCGAGATCACCCCCGGCACCGCCGTCACCGAGGCCAGGACCGGGCCCTGCGGCGGCCTCGAACTGCGCTGCCGGCACACCGACTCCGGCGCCGAGCACCTCGTGCGCACCGACGCCGTGGTGCTCGCCACCGGCTACCGGGCCGCCCGCCCGGCCGCGCTCGAACCGCTCGCCCACCTGATCGACTGGGACGCGGCCGGGCGCTACCGGGTCGACCTGGACCACCGCGTCGCCACCCGGCCCGAACTCACCGGCGGCCTCTACGTCCAGAACGCCGAACTGCACACCCACGGCGTCGGCACCCCCGACCTCGGGCTCGGCGCCCACCGCGCCGCCGTCATCCTCAACGCCGTCACCGGCCGCACCGTCCACCGGCTGCCCACCCGCACCGCGTGGACCGGCTTCGCGCCGCCCGTCCCCGCCTTCCCCCACCCCCAGGAGCTGACCCGTGCCGCAACCGCCGGCCGCTGAACCGCCGCTCTACCTGCCGCCGCAGCTCACCCCCGGGCCCTGGCAGCGGGCCGGGCGCGCGCTGCTGGCCAAGATGCTCGGCGAGTTCGCCTACGAGGAACTGCTCACCCCGGTCCCCGTCCCGGACGCGGACGACGAGTACCTGCTCGGGCTGCCCGAGGCCGAGTACCGCTTCACCGCCCGCCGGGGCGCCTACGGCAGCTGGCGGGTCGACCCGGACTCCGTCCGCTGCGACCGCGAGGACGGCCTAGACCCGCTGCGCTTCCTCCCGTACGCCCGGCACACCCTCGGCCTGCGCGGCGAGACCACCGGCCACCTGATCCGCGAGCTCACCGCCACCCTCACCGCCGACGCGCACCAGCTGGCCACCGCGCTCACCGCCGCCGAACTCGCCGACCTCGACCACGCCGCGCTGGAGGGCCGCCAGGAGGGCCACCCCTGGATCGTCCCCAACAAGGGCCGGATCGGCTTCTCCGCCGCCGACGCCGCCCACTGGGCCCCCGAGGCGCGCACCCCGCGCCCGCTGCCCTGGATCGCCGTCCACCGCCGGCTCGCCCGCTACCGCGGCGTGCCCGGCCTCGAACGGCCCGAGCAGCTCTACGCCCGCGAGCTCGACGACCCCGGCGCGCTGCGCGCCGCGCTCGGCCCCGACGCCGACGACTACCTGCTGCTGCCCGTCCATCCCTGGCAGTGGGACGAGACGGTCGTCCCGCTGTTCGCGCCCTGGATCGCCTCCGGCGAGATCGTCCCGCTGCCCTCCGACGGCGACCCACGGCTGCCCCAGCAGTCCATCCGCTCCTTCTTCAACACCGCCCACCCCGAACGCTGCACCGTCAAACTGCCGCTCTCCATCCTCAACACCCTGGTCTGGCGCGGGCTGCCGGTGGAGCGCACCCTCGCCGCGCCCGCCGTCACCGCCTGGATCCACGGCCTGCGCGACGCGGACCCGTTCCTGCGCGACGAGTGCCGGGTGATCCTGCTCGGCGAGATCGCCTCCGTCACCGTCGACCACCCGCTCTACCGCGACCTGCCCGAGGCGCCCTACCAGTACAAGGAGCTCCTCGGCGCGATCTGGCGCGAACCGCTCGGCCCCTTCCTGGACGGCGGCGAACGCGCCCGCACCCTCGCGTCCCTCCTGCAGACCGGCTCCGACGGCCGCGCCCTCGCCGCCGAGCTGATCGCCCGCTCCGGGCTCGCCCCCGCCGAGTGGACCCGCCGGCTGTTCGCCGCCATGCTGCCGCCGCTGCTGCACTTCCTCTACCGCTACGGGCTGGTCTTCTCCCCGCACGGCGAGAACGCCATCGTCGTCTTCGACGCGCACGACGCCCCGGCCCGGCTCGCGGTCAAGGACTTCGTCGACGACGTCAACCTGAGCGACGAGGACCTGCCCGAACTGCGCGACCTGCCCGCCGAGGTCGACGACGTCCTGCTCCGCGAGCCCCCGCAGGGCCTGTGCCAGTTCCTCCACTCCGGGCTCTTCATCGGCGTCTACCGCTACCTCGCCCCGCTCCTGGAGGCGCAGACCGGCCTGCCCGAGGCCGACTTCTGGGCCCTCCTGCGCGACGAGATCGCCCGCCACCAGGACCGCTTCCCCGAGCTGCGCGAGCGCTTCGAGCTGTTCGACCTCCTCACCCCGCGGATCGACCGGCTCTGCCTCAACCGCAACCGGCTCCTCCTCGACGGCTACCAGGACCGCCCGTACCGGCCGCACGCCGCCCGGTACGGCACGGTGCCCAACGCCCTCGTCACCCCCGGCGCGGATCTTCCGGGGCGACGCGACCGGATTGTCACCCCCGCGCCGTAGGGTGGGAGGGTCATGACGAACGACTCCCAAACCCAGCTCCCCGGCGAGGACGCACCCGCCCCGGCCGAGACCGGGGAAGCCGTCGCGGTCCCCCGCTCGCGCATCCCCGAGCTGCTCCACGCCGCCGTCGAGTCCGTCGGCGGCGTGGAACGCCCCGGTCAGGTGAAGATGGCCGAGGCCGTCGCCGACGCCGTCGACAACGCCGAGCACCTGCTCGTCCAGGCCGGCACCGGCACCGGCAAGTCCCTCGCGTACCTGGTGCCGGCCCTCGCGCACGGGGACCGCGTCGTGGTCGCCACCGCCACCCTGGCGCTCCAACGCCAGCTGGTCGAACGCGACTTGCCGCGCACGGTCGACGCGCTGCACCCGGTGCTGCGCCGCCGGCCGCTGTTCGCGATGCTCAAGGGCCGCTCCAACTACCTGTGCCTGCACCGGGCCAACGAGGGCACCCCGAGCGACGAGGGCGAGGGCCTGTTCGACGCCGCCGAGGCGCTCGGCGGGCCGGCCAGCAAGCTCGGGCAGGAGGTGCTGCGGCTGCGCGAGTGGGCGGACGAGACCGAGACCGGCGACCGCGACGACATGAGCCCCGGCGTGTCCGACCGGGCCTGGTCCCAGCTGTCGGTCACGTCCAAGGAGTGCCTGGGCGCGACGCGTTGCGCGTACGGGCAGGAGTGCTTCGCGGAGAAGGCCAGGGAGCGGGCCAAGCTCGCGGACGTCGTCGTCACCAACCACGCGATGCTCGCGATCGACGCGATCGAGGGCGCGCCGGTGCTGCCCGAGCACGGGCTGCTGATCGTCGACGAGGCGCACGAACTGGTCAACCGGGTCACCGGCGCGGCCACCGCCGAGCTGACCGTCGGCGCCGTCAACCGGGCGGTCAAGCGGGCCGCGCGGCTCGCCAACGAGAAGGCCGTCGACGCGCTCCAGGCCGCGGCCGAGAACTACCACGGCCTGATGGAGACCGCCCAGCCGGGCCGGGTCGAGGAGCTGCCCGAGTACCTGGCGTACGCCGTCACGGCCATCCGGGACTCCGCCCGGCAGGTGATCACCTCGCTCGGCGAGACCAGGGACAAGGGGCTCACCGACGAGGACGCGGTCCGCAAGCAGGCCATGGCCTCGGTGGAGACGGTCCACGAGACCGCCGAGCGGCTGCTGGAGGACTCCGAGTACGACGTGGTCTGGATCGAGCGCAACGACCGCTTCGGGATGGGCACGGCCTCGCTGCGGGTCGCGCCGCTGAGCGTCTCCGGGCTGCTGCGCGAGGGCCTCTACAAGGAGCGCTCGGTCGTCCTGACCTCGGCCACGCTCAAGCTCGGCGGGGACTTCAACGGCGTGGCCGGCTCGGTCGGCCTGCCCTCGGAGGCCCGGCTGCCGGACGAGCGCACGCCCGGGGACAACCCGGACGCCGGCGCAGGCTTCGGCGAGGACGCGGTGCCGCACTGGCGCGGCATCGACGTCGGTTCGCCGTTCAAGTACCCCAAGCAGGGCATCCTGTACGTCGCCAAGCACCTCTCCGAGCCCGGCCGCGACCCCGAACGGCCGGACATGCTCGACGAGTTGGCGGAGCTGATCGGCGCGGCCGGCGGCCGGACGCTGGGCCTGTTCTCCTCGATGCGCGGCGCGCAGGCCGCCGCCGAGGCGATGCGCGAGCGGCTGGACAACCGGATCCTGCTCCAGGGCGAGGACACCCTGGGCGAGTTGATCCGCGAGTTCGCCTCGGACGCGACCACCTGCCTGTTCGGCACGCTCTCGCTCTGGCAGGGCGTCGACGTGCCCGGCTCGGCCTGCCAGCTGGTGGTGATGGACCGCATCCCGTTCCCCCGGCCGGACGACCCGTTGATGAGCGCCCGCCAGAAGGACGTCGAACAGCGCGGCGGGAACGGCTTCATGGCGGTCGCGGCGACGCACGCGGCGCTGCTGATGGCGCAGGGCGCGGGCCGGCTGGTCCGCGCGGCCGACGACCGCGGCATCGTGGCGGTGCTCGACCCGCGGGTGGCGACCAAGCGCTACGGGGGCTTCTTCCGCTCCTCGATGCCGGAGTTCTGGTACACGACGGACCGCAACCAGGTGCGCCGCTCGCTGGCGGCGATCGACGCCTCGGCGGCGCCGGTCAGGCCGGTGGTGAAGCGCGGCTCGTAGACCGCTCGCGGGCCCCTTGCAGGATTCGGGGAACGCCGGAGGGGCTCCCCGTGCGAACGCGGTGGAGCCCCTTCCCGGTGCGTGCGGGCGGACCCGCTCAGAGGCGGCGCAGGACCGCCACCACCTTGCCCAGGATGGTCGCGTTGTCGCCGTTGATCGGCTCGTAGGCGGGGTTGTGCGGCATCAGCCAGATCCGGCCGTCCTCGCGCTTGAGCCGCTTGACGGTGGCCTCGCCGTCGATCATCGCGGCCACGATGTCGCCGTTCTCGGCGACCGGCTGGCGGCGCACGGTGACCCAGTCGCCGTCGCAGATGGCCGCCTCGATCATCGAGTCGCCGCGCACGGTGAGCGCGAACAGCTCGCCCTCGCCGACCAGTTGGCGCGGCAGCGGGAAGACGTCCTCGACCGTCTGCTCGGCCAGGATCGGACCGCCGGCGGCGATCCGGCCGACCAGCGGGACGTACGAGGTGGACGGCCGGCCGGCCGTCTCGGCGGTGTTCGGGCGGGCCACCTCGACGCCGCGGACCTCGTAGGCGCGCGGGCGGTGCGGGTCCCGGCGCAGGAAGCCCTTGCGCTCCAGGGCCATCAGCTGGTGGGCGACCGAGGAGGTGCTGGACAGGCCGACGGCCTGGCCGATCTCGCGCATGGACGGCGGGTAGCCCCGGCGCTGGACGGAATCCCGGATGACCTCGATGACGCGGCGCTGGCGCTCGGTGAGCCCGGCCTCGTCGGTGCGGATCCCGGGGGGGCGGCCGGGCATCGCCCGCGCGGGCGCGGGGTGGGCCTCGTCCAGGACGGGGGAGTGTTCGATCGGCTGATCGGGGACGCGGCTCGCGCTGGAAACGGCCGTGCCGGAGAGGCGGTGGTCTTCGCTACGGTCCATGCTGACGTCCACACTCTGCTGATTCGTGGTGCGCTGCCCCACCTTGAACTGGGAGTGTTCCTGCACCGGGATGGTGTTGCTTTCGATGGTGTTCACGGCGGCCCCTCTCGACGGCTGTCCTCTCCCTTTTCCAGCCCAACGCACCCCGTATCGAAAGGTTGCGCCAAACACACGTTCGAGTGAATTATTCGAGAGTTGGCTGACTCGATCAAGGCTTTGTTGTACATCGATCGAATGTTCGACAAGAACTCGACTTCCGCAGTCTAATCGGCGTCGACACGCCAGGGGTGTCGCTTCCCCCCGAGGCCTACATCTAGTGGCTACAGTCCTCTCCGTGCCCAGTGGTAGTGGTCACGGCGCATGATCAGCTTGCCGAGGCCCGGGGCACATCGCATAGACTCGACCCAGTCCGCACGTCCTGCCAGGGAGGGATCCTTCAGGTGCACTGCCCCTTCTGCCGGCACTCCGACAGCCGCGTCGTCGACAGCCGGACCACCGAGGACGGCAGCTCGATCCGCCGTCGCCGGCAGTGCCCGGACTGCGGCCGCCGCTTCACCACCGTGGAGACGGCCGCGCTGATGGTCATCAAGCGCAGTGGGGTCACCGAGCCGTTCTCCCGGGAGAAGGTCATCTCCGGCGTCCGCAAGGCCTGCCAGGGCCGCCCGGTCACCGAGGACGCCCTCGCCCTGCTCGGCCAGCGGGTCGAGGAGTGCGTGCGCGCCACCGGCAACGCCGAGCTGACCACCCACGACGTCGGGCTGGCCATACTCGGCCCGCTCAAGGAACTCGACGTGGTCGCCTACCTGCGCTTCGCCAGCGTGTACCAGGCGTACGACGGACTGGAAGACTTCGAGGCCGCCATCGCGGAGATCCGCGCCGGACGGCCCGCCGAGGCGGAGGGCGCCTGCGTGCCCGTTGCCGCCGCCGCGCCCTAGGAGGCGCCCCCCACCCGGCCCCACGGGGCCGGGCCGTGCCACGACGGCCCTCCGGGGCCCACGCGTGCCCGGAATCCGGGCACAGAACATCACAAACCGTGCGCAAGCGGGCGAGGCTCTCGCCTGCCCGCACACCGGAAGAACGAACCAGCGGTGCCCGGACTTTTCGGGGCACCACGGGCGTTTGCCCAGGAGTCGGGCGTTTGCCCAGGAGGAGGAGCGAGAAGTGACAGACACCACGAGCGGTTCCGCACGCGGGTCGAAGTCCGACAAGGCCGCGGCGAAGGGTGCCGGCAAGGCGCCCAAGGGCGGTCTCCGGATGGAGCGCATCTACACCACCCCTGGCGTCCACCCGTACGACGAGGTCCGCTGGGAGCGGCGCGACGTCGTCATGACCAACTGGCGCGACGGGTCGGTCAACTTCGAGCAGCGCGGCGTCGAGTTCCCCGACTTCTGGTCGGTCAACGCGGTCAACATCGTCACGTCCAAGTACTTCCGCGGCGCCGTCGGCACCCCGCAGCGCGAGTGGAGCCTCAAGCAGATCATCGACCGCGTGGTGCTCACCTACCGCGCCGCCGGCGAGAAGCACGGCTACTTCGCCACCAAGGACGACGCCGAGATCTTCGAGCACGAGCTGACCCACGCCCTCCTCCACCAGGTGTTCAGCTTCAACTCGCCGGTCTGGTTCAACGTCGGCACCAAGCAGCCCCAGCAGGTCAGCGCCTGCTTCATCCTGGCCGTCGACGACTCCATGGAGTCGATCCTCGACTGGTACAAGGAAGAGGGCATGATCTTCAAGGGCGGCTCCGGCGCCGGCCTCAACCTCTCCCGCATCCGCTCCTCCAAGGAGCTCCTCACCTCCGGCGGCAACGCCTCCGGCCCGGTCTCCTTCATGCGCGGCGCCGACGCCTCCGCCGGCACCATCAAGTCCGGCGGCGCCACCCGCCGGGCCGCCAAGATGGTCGTGCTCGACGTCGACCACCCGGACGTCGAGGCCTTCATCGAGACCAAGGTGAAGGAGGAGGAGAAGATCCGCGCCCTGCGCGACGCGGGCTTCGACATGGACCTCGGCGGCGACGACATCGCCTCCGTCCAGTACCAGAACGCCAACAACTCGGTCCGCGTCTCCGACGAATTCATGACCGCCGTCGAGAACGGCACCGAATTCGGCCTGCGCGCCCGCCTCACCGGCGAGGTCATCGAGACCGTCGACGCGAAGAAGCTGTTCCGCAAGATGGCCGAGGCCGCCTGGGCCTGCGCCGACCCCGGCATCCAGTACGACTCCGTCATCAACCACTGGCACACCTGCCCGGAGTCCGGCCGCATCAACGCGTCCAACCCCTGCTCCGAGTACATGCACCTGGACAACTCCAGCTGCAACCTCGCCTCGCTCAACCTGATGAAGTTCCTGCGCGACGACACTGCGTCCAACGGTGGGCAGGGGTTCGACGCCGCCACCTTCGCCAAGGTCGTCGAGCTGGTCATCACCGCGATGGACATCTCCATCTGCTTCGCCGACTTCCCGACCGAGAAGATCGGCGAGACCACCCGCGCCTACCGCCAGCTCGGCATCGGCTACGCCAACCTCGGCGCCCTGCTGATGGCCACCGGCCACGCCTACGACAGCGAGGGCGGCCGCGCCCTGGCCGGCGCCATCACCTCGCTGATGACCGGCACCGCCTACCGCCGCGGCGCCGAGCTCGCCGGCGTCGTCGGCCCGTACGACGGCTACGCCCGCAACGCCGCCCCGCACCAGCGGGTCATGAAGCAGCACGCGGACGCCTCCCTGGACGCCGTCTCCCTCGACGACCTGGACGCCCCGGTCTGGCTCGCGGCCAACAAGACCTGGCAGGACGTGCTGCGCCTCGGCGCGCAGAACGGCTTCCGCAACGCCCAGGCCTCGGTCCTCGCCCCGACCGGCACCATCGGCCTGATGATGGACTGCGACACCACCGGCGTCGAGCCCGACCTCGCCCTGGTCAAGTTCAAGAAGCTCGTCGGCGGCGGCTCGATGCAGATCGTCAACGGCACCGTCCCGCGCGCCCTCAAGCGCCTCGGCTACCAGGACGAGCAGATCGAGGCGGTCGTCGCCCACATCGGCGAGCACGGCAACGTCGTCGACGCGCCGGGCCTCAAGGCCGAGCACTACGAGGTGTTCGACTGCGCGATGGGCGAGCGCGTCATCTCGGCCATGGGCCACGTGCGGATGATGGCCGCGATCCAGCCGTGGATCTCCGGCGCCATCTCCAAGACCGTGAACATGCCCGAGAGCGCCACCGTCGAGGAGATCGAGGAGATCTACTTCGAGGCGTGGAAGATGGGCGTCAAGGCGCTCGCCATCTACCGCGACAACTGCAAGGTCGGCCAGCCGCTCTCGGCCAAGAAGAAGGACTCCGAGACCAAGGCCGAGGAGGCCCAGGCCCCCGCCGCGGTCGAGAAGGTCGTCGAGTACCGCCCGGTCCGCAAGCGCCTGCCCAAGGGCCGCCCGGGCATCACCACCTCCTTCACGGTCGGTGGCGCCGAGGGCTACATGACGGCCAACTCCTACCCGGACGACGGCCTCGGCGAGGTCTTCCTGAAGATGTCCAAGCAGGGCTCGACCCTCGCGGGCATGATGGACGCCTTCTCCATCGCCGTCTCGGTCGGCCTCCAGTACGGCGTGCCGCTGGAGACCTACGTCTCGAAGTTCACCAACATGCGCTTCGAGCCGGCCGGCCTGACCGACGACCCGGACGTGCGGATGGCGCAGTCGATCGTCGACTACATCTTCCGCCGCCTGGCGCTGGACTTCCTGCCCTTCGAGACCCGCTCGGCGCTCGGCATCCACTCCGTCGAGGAGCGCCAGCGCCACCTGGAGACGGGTTCGTACGAGCCGCTGGAGGCCGAGGAGCTCGACACCGAGTCCCTCGCCCAGTCCGCCCCGGTGGCCCCGGTGGCCGCCAAGCCCGCCCCGGCCCCGGCCGCGCCGGCGCCCAAGGCCCCGGCGAAGCAGGCCCACAACTCCACGGAGCTGATGGAGATCCAGCTCGGCCTCAACGCCGACGCCCCGCTGTGCTTCTCCTGCGGCACCAAGATGCGCCGCGCCGGCAGCTGCTACCTCTGCGAGGGCTGCGGCTCCACCAGCGGCTGCAGCTGATCACGCCCGACCCCGGTGCCACCTCGCCTGAGGTGAACCACTGAAGCGGGGCGAGGACTTCACGGTCCTCGCCCCGCTTTTTTCATGCCCGTCCGCATGAGTGTCCGCCCGTATCGGCGTGTCCCTCCGCCTCGGGAATGCCGATGTCACGGATGGGGCCGGTGGACTGTCGGTAGGGGGTGAAGGGCTTTCGGAGAGGAGCGGGTGAGTCATGACGGTGCTGGTGACCGGGGCGACGGGGACGTTGGGGCGGGAGGTGGTGCGGCTGCTGGTCGCGCGTGGGGTGGCGGTGCGCGGGTTGAGCCGGCGGGTCCGGGGCGACGGGGCGGACGAGGTCGAGTGGGTGGCCGGCGACCTGGTGACGGGGGACGGGGTCGCTGCGGCGGTGGCCGGGGTGGAGACGGTGATCGACTGCGCGACCTCCCAGGGCAAGAAGGACCTGGACGCCGTGCGGCACCTGGTCGCGGCGGCCGAACGGGCCGGGGTGCGGCACCTCGTGTATGTGTCGATCGTCGGCGTCGACCGGGTGCCGATCCCGTACTACCGGACGAAGTACGCGTGCGAGCGGGTCGTGCGGGAGTCCCGGCTGGGCTGGACGGTGCTGCGGGCGACGCAGTTCCACGACCTGCTGCTGAGGTTCTTCGGCGCCTCGGCGAAGCTGCCGGTGTTCCCGGTGCTCACCGGGGTGCGGTGCCAGCCGGTGGACGTCCGGGAGGCCGCCGCGCACGTCGTGGAGCTGGTGGGGGAGGGGCCGTCCGGGTACGCGCCCGAGGTCGGCGGCCCGCAGGCGCGGACGTACCGGGACCTGGCCGAGGCCTACCTGCGCGCCACCGGCCGCCGCCGGCTGCTGCTCCCCCTGAGCCTCCCGGGCTCGGCCGTCCGCGAGCTGCGGGCGGGCGGCCTCCTCACCCCGGAGCGCGCGGTGGGCCGGGGCACCTTCGAGGAGACCCTGGCGGAGCGCTTCGGCCATCGCTGATGTCAACCAGGGTTGACACATGCGCCCGCGTCAACCAAAGTTGACACCATGAGCGAGAGCGGAGAGCTCGCGGCAGCCGCGAGCAGCCGGGACCCCGCCGTGGGGCTCCGGTCGGTCCGGGCCCTGCGCGACCTGGCGGACCGCCTGGAGAAGCTCCAGGTGGGCAACGCCCGTGCGCAGGGCTGGTCCTGGCAGGACATCGCGGTCTGCCTCGGGGTGACCCGGCAGGCCGTGCACAAGAAGTACGCCCGGCGGGGGGCCGGCCCGGAACAGGACGGAGACTGAGCGATGTTCGAGCGATTCACCGACGGGGCGCGGAGCGTGGTGTTCGTGGCCCAGGACGAGGCCCGGCTGCTGCGGCAGGCCGGTGTCGGCACGGAGCACCTGCTGCTGGGGATCCTGGCGCAGGAGGCGGACCCCGGGGCCGCGGTCCTGATCGACGCCGGCCTGGACCGGGAGACGGCGCGGCAGGCGGTGGCCCGGCTGATCGGGCCGCGCGACGACGCCGAGGCGCTGGCCTCGATCGGGGTGGACCTGGACGCCGTCCGGTCGGCCGTGGAGGCGGCCTTCGGCGAGGGGGCGCTGGACGCGCCGGCCGAGGAGGGGCCGAAGCGGCGCGGCTGGTTCAGGCAGGCGGACGCGAAACCGGCCCGCAGTCGGTTCGGCTCCGGGGCGAAGAAGGCACTGGAGCTGTCGCTGCGGGAGTCGCTGCGGCTGAAGTCCGGTCAGATCGCGGTGGGGCACCTGCTGCTCGGGGTGATCCGGGAGGGGGACGGGCTCGGGGCGCGGGTGATCGTCGATCACGGGCTGGACCTGGGGGCCGTCCGGCAGGCGGTGGAGGCGAAGCTGGCCTGAGGGCGGGTGCGGTTCGGTCGGGCGCCCGCTCGGCGTCTGTTTTCGGCTCGGTCGGGCGTGCGGTGGGCGTGCCGTGGGCATCCGTCGGACGTCGCGAATCGGTGTAGGCGACGTGAATGAACGAGATTGACCGTCAACTGGCTGCTTGAGGGCAATGTCTGAATCGATATGATCGGCCGAAAGCGTGAATCGATCAGCCGCCCGGAGACGTTTCGCGACGCCGCCGGGCGGCCTCGTATGCGCTCGAACCACCGTCGGTGCCACTAGTGCCACCAGTGTCGCCGATCCGCCGCCCGAGCCGCCGCCGTTGTCGAGGACCGCACTGATGAGAGAAGCCACCAGCTCCGACGGCGGCCCGCGCCGACCGCCCGCGCCACGGACCGTCGTGCTGACCGCCGCGGCCGTCCTGCTCGCCCTGGTCGCCGCGCCGGTCGGGATCGGCCGGGCGCTGGGCGCCCACCAGCCGCTGACCGCGCTCGCCGTCGGGGCCGTCAGCGTCCTGTGGCTGATCGCCGTCGGCGTGGCCGCGAGCGGGACCGAGCGCTCCCGGCGGCTGGCCGAGGACCTCGCCGTCCAGCACCAGGAGACCACCGCCGCCCTCGTCCTCGCCGGCTCCGCCCGGCAGGCCGAGACCGCCGCGCACGACGACGCGGCCTCCGCCCGCGCCGAGCGGGACGCCGCCCGGGCCGAGCAGGCCCGGGTCGCGGCGGACGTCGTCGCCGCGCACGCCGAGCTGGCCCGGCTGGGTGCCGAGCTCGACGAGGCGCGGGCGCGGACCGAGGAGGCCCGGGCCGCGGCCGAGGCCGAGCGCGCGGACCTCGACCGGCTCGCCGACGGCGTCCTGCCCGAGGTCGTGAAGAAGCTCCGGAACGGCGCGTCCGTCGACAGCGCGCTGACCACCCACCGTGCGCACCCCCAGCACGCGCTGCTGCGCGTCGTCGCGGAGGAGGTCGGCCGGGGCGAACGGCTGCGGGCCGCCGCGCTCGCGGTGTGCGCGACGGCCGCCGGACGCGTCCAGGCGCTGGCCACGAGCATGCACGCGGAGCTGCGCGAGATGCAGCACCGGCACGACGAGGAGGTCCTCGGCGACCTCCTGCGACTGGACCACTCGACCGCCCAGGCCGGCCGCATGGCCGACAGCATCGCGGTGCTCACCGGTGCGCGCTCGGGCCGCCGCTGGGCCAAGCCGATCGCGGTGGAGTCGGTGCTGCGCGGTGCGCTCGGCCGGATCGGCGCCTACCAGCGGGTGCGGCTGCACAACGCCAGCACCGCGGCCGTCGCCGGGTACGCGGCCGAGGGCGTGATGCACGCGCTGGCCGAACTCCTCGACAACGCCACCAACTTCTCCGCCCCGCCGGCCGAGGTGCACGTCTACGTCGAGGAGGTGTCGGCCGGGCTGGCGATCACCGTCGAGGACAGCGGTCTCGGCCTGAGCGACAGCTGGCTGCGCCGGGCCGAACGGGCCGTCTCCGCCGAGCCGTTGGACCTCGCCACGCTCTCCGCCGGTACCCGGCTGGGCCTCGCGGTGGTCGGCGTGCTGGCCCGCAAGCACGGCCTGCAGATCTCGTTCCGGCCGTCGGCGCGCGGCGGTACGGGCGTGGTGGTGCTGGTTCCGCAGCAGCTGCTCACGCACGGCGCTCCGGCGCCCGCCCCGGTCCAGCCGCCGGTCACTGAGACGGTGCGCCCCGCGCTCACCCCTGCACGCCGGGCGCCCGCTCCGCTGCCGCCCGCGCCCACTGCCCCGGTGGTCCCCGCACCGGCCCCGCTGCCGCCCGCGCCCACCCCGATCACCGACAGCGGCCTGCCGCAGCGCCGCCGCGGCCAGACCCTCGCCGCCACCGCCCCCGCGGCGGCGGCCCCGCCCGCGAAACCCGTCCGCGCGGACGCCTCGACGGCCGCCACCCGGTTCGGCGCCTTCCGCCGGGCCGCCCAGCGCGCCGCGGAGGACACCGCGACCATGGACGCCCCGACCCTGGCCACCGCGACCACGGACGCCCCGACCACGGACACCGACACCACGCCCGACCCTTCCCCCGTCACCGAGAAGGACTCCTGATGAGCAGCGCGACCGACCGTGACCTCGACTGGCTGTTGGAAAACCTGCTGAGCGTCACCCCCGGCGCCCGGCACGCCCTGGTGCTCTCCGCCGACGGCCTCAAGCTCTGCCACACCTCCGGCCTCGACGCCGACCGGGCCGACCAGCTGGCCGCGATCGCCTCCGGCCTGCAGAGCCTGGCGCACGGCGCCTCGATCGAGTTCGGCGACGGCACCGGCGGCGTCCGGCAGTCGATGACCGAGTTCCACGGCGGCATCCTGTGCATCGTGGCGGCCGGCGAGGGCGCGCACCTGGCCGTCGTCACGGACGACGAGGCGGACGTGGGCGTGGTCGGCCACAACATGCACGGCCTGATCGAGCAGATCGGCGTCCACCTGAGCGCGCCGGCCAGGTCGGTGGAGGAGACCGGGACGCACGAGAGCGCCCGGGCATGAACGCCGGGCCGGTCCTGCCGGGTCGGGACGACGACCCGGACCGCCTCTACACGATCACCCGGGGCCGCAGCCGCTCCCCGGAGAACGCCTTCGACCTGGTCACGCTGATCGTCGCCGAGCGGGAGCCGGCGCCGGGCATGCAGTCGGAGCACGCGCGCATCCTGCGGATGTGCGAGGCCCCGACCGCCGTCGTGGAGGTCGCGGCGGAGCTGGCGCTGCCGGTCTCGGTGGTGAAGATCCTGCTCGGCGACCTGCTGGAGTCCGGGGCCGTCACCGCCCGGCACCCCCGGTTCGCGCCGAACAAGGCGCGGCTGCCCGATCTCGACACGCTGAAGCAGGTGCTGCATGGCCTCCAACGGCTCTGACCCCTCCACGACGGCGGCTCCGGCGGTTTCGACGGCTTCGACGGAGGCCCCGGCGACGGCCCCGGTCACCGGCCGCACCCCGCTGCGCGCGACCGCCGACAACGCGCTGAAGATCGTCGTGGTCGGCGGCTTCGGCGTCGGCAAGACGACGCTGGTCGGCTCGGTCAGCGAGATCCGTCCGCTGAACACCGAGGAGGTCATGACGCGGGCGGGCGAGGGCATCGACCCGGCCGGCACGTGGGGCAAGCGCTCCACGACGGTCGCCTTCGACTTCGGCCGGATCACGCTCTCCGAGAGCCAGGTGCTCTACCTGTTCGGCGCGCCGGGGCAGGAACGTTTCTGGTTCCTGTGGGACCGCCTGTTCAGCGGCGCGCTCGGCGCGGTCGTCCTGGTGGACACCCGGCGCCTGGAGGAGTCCTGGTACGCCATCGACCGGCTGGAGCACCACGGCACCCCGTTCATCGTGGCCCGCAACAACTTCGGCGAGCCGGCCCACACCCTGGAGCAGGTCCGCGAGGCGCTCGACCTGCCCCCGGAAGTACCGCTGGTGGACTGCGACGCCCGGGACCGGGAGTCCGGCAAGCGGGTGCTGATCGAGCTGGTCGGCCACCTGGCCGCGCTCGCGGAGGCCGAGGCCGGGCTCCCCGTGCAGCCGGCCGCCTCCCGCCACGCCGAATCCCCCGCGCAGCAGTACGAGGCGCACCAGTACGAGGAGAGCACCCCGTGACCGAGCCCGCCGTCACCCCGCCCCCGGGCTGCCCCGCGCACGCAGGCGCCACGCCGCTGTACGGGCCGCGCTTCCAGACCGACCCGGCCCAGCTCTACCGCGAGCTGCGCGCCCAGCACGGCCCGGTGGCCCCGGTCGAACTGGCCGGCGGCGTCCCCGCCTGGCTGGTCATCGGCTACCGCGAGCTCCAACTGGTGACCGGGCAGCCCCAGTTGTTCGGCCGCGACTCCAGCCGCTGGCACGCCTGGGACACCCTGCCCGCCGACTGGCCGCTGAAGCCGATGATGGCGCCGGTGCCGTCGATCCTCTACGCCGAGGGCGAGGAGCACGTGCGCCGCTCCCGGGCGGTCACCGACGCGCTGGCCGCGGTCGACCCGTACGAGCTGCGCAAGCACGCCGAGGAGATCGCCGACAGGCTGATCGACGACTTCGCGGGCCGCGGCGAGGCGGACCTGGTCGCCGAGTACGCGCACCGGATGCCGCTGCTGGTGCTGTGCCGGGTGCTCGGCCTGGACGAGGAGCAGGGTCCGGAGCTGATCGCGGCGCTGCTGACCATGCTGGACGGCGGCCCGGACGCCCCGGCCGGCGCGCAGCGGCTGCTGGAGCTGATGCTCGCCCTGGTGCGGGAGAAGTCCGAGCACCCGGGCGCCGACGTCGCCTCGCGCATGCTGGAGCACCCGGCCGGGCTGACGGAGGACGAGGTGATGCGCGACCTGCGGGTGCTGCTGATCGCCGGCCACCAGCCGTCCTCGTACTGGATCTCCAACGCGCTGCGCCTGATGCTCACCGACGAGCGGTTCGCGGCCTCGCTCGCGGGCGGCCGGCGCAGCATCAGCCAGGCCCTCAACGAGGCGCTCTGGGAGGACACCCCGACGCAGATCTTCGCCGGCCGGTGGGCCGTGCGGGACACCCACCTCGGCGGCCAGCGGATCGCCGAGGGGGACATGCTCCTGCTGGGCTTCGCCGGGGCGAACTCCGACCCGTCGGTGCGCCGGCCGGACGGCCGGCCCGCCGAGGGCAACCGGGCGCACATGAGCTACTCGTACGGCGAGCACGGCTGCCCGTTCCCCGCGCAGGAGGCGGCCGAGGTGATCGCCACGACGGCGATCGAGGTGCTGCTGGACCGGCTGCCGGACCTGCGGCTCGCGGTGGCCGAGCACGCGCTGGTGTGGCGGCCGTCGGCGTGGGTGCGGGGGCTGGTGGCGCTGCCGGTCTCGTTCACCCCGGGGCACGCGGCCTGACCGGTCTGTCCTCGGCCTTCCCACCGCTCGAACCGCTCGAACCGCTCGAAGTTCCGTCCTCTCGTTAGTCCCGAAGCCCCGAAGCCCCGAAGCCTCGAAGCCCCGAAATCCCGCAGTCCCGCAGTCCCGAAGCCCCGCAGTCCCGCAGTCCCGCAGTCCCGAAGGAGAGTTGCCGATGTCCGTGGCCCCGGCCCCGTTCGTCCTCGACCCGCTGGCCCGCGACAGCGCCGCCGAGGGCGCCCTGCTGCGCGCCGCCGGTCCGGCGGTGCCGGTCGAGCTGCCCGGCGGGGTCGCCGCGTGGGCGGTGACCCGGCACGCCGCGGCGCGCGACCTGCTGACCGATTCCCGGCTGGTGAAGGACGCCGCGCACTGGGCCGCCTTCCAGCGCGGAGAGGTCCCGAAGACCTGGCCGCTGATCGGCCTCGCGGTGCCGGGCCCGAGCATGGTGACCACGGACGGCGCCGAGCACCGCCGGCTGCGGGCGCTGGTGGCGCAGGCGTTCACCCCGCGCCGGGTGGAGCTGATGCGCCCGCGCGTCGAGGAGATCACGCACCGGCTGCTGGACGCGCTGGCCGCGGGCGGGCCGGAGGTGGACCTGAAGTCGGCGTTCGCGTTCCCGCTGCCGATGACGGTGATCTGCTCGCTGCTGGGCGTGCCGGAGTCGGACCACGGCGTGCTGCGCGACCTGTACGAGCGGTTCTTCGGCATCAAGCCGGACCCGGCGGGCATCCAGGCGACCATTGCCGGGCTGAACGCCTTCGTCAACGACCTGGTGGCGCAGCGCCGTTCAACCCCCGGTGACGACCTGGCGAGCGTGTTGCTGGCGGCGGACACCGAGGGCGGCGCGCTGACCGACGCGGAGGCGGCGGCGACCCTGCGGGTGATCATCGCGGCCGGTCACGAGACCACGGTGAACCTGATCGGCAACGCCGTCCGGGCGCTGCTGGCCCACCCGGAGCAGCTGGCGCTGGTGCGGTCGGGGCGGGTGCCGTGGGACGCGGTGGTGGAGGAGTCGCTCCGCTGGACGCCGCCGACCAGCAACTTCCTGTTCCGCTTCGCCGCCGAGGACATCCCGGTCGGCGACACGGTGATCCCGGCGGGCGAGCCGGTCCTGATCTCGTACAACGCGATCGGCCGGGACCCGGCGCAGCACGGCATCACGGCGGAGGTGTTCGACGTCACCCGGGACGCCTCCCGGCACCTGTCCTTCGGCCACGGTCCGCACGTCTGCCCGGGGTCGCCGCTGGCCAGGCTGGAGGCGGGGGTCGCGCTGCCGGCGCTGTTCGAGCGGTTCCCGGGGCTGTCGCTCGGGGTGCCGGACGGGGAGCTGCGGCCGAGCCCGTCGCTGGTGGTCAACAGCCTGCTGGAGCTGCCGGTCCGGCTCTTCTGACGGACGGCCGTCCGGCGGCCCCGTCCTCTTCCGGGGCGGGGCCGCCGGCGTGTCCTGGCGGGGCGGGAGCCCGTGGGGAGACGGGCGGCGGCTTGTCGGGACGCGGTCGGGTCACGACCGGGACACCACGCGATGAAGGTCGATCGCGGACCTTGGCGGCGACCGGCGGCTGGGTTAACGTCGTCGGATCGGCCGCACGTCCAATCCGACGATCCGATCAGCCGACCATCTCCGGTACAGCGCAATGTCGTTCGGTCCACAGCCGGCAGCACGCCCTGGCGAGGAGAACCGCATTGACCCTCAACCCGACCGCACCGTCCCCGAGTTCCCGCCGCCGTCTGGTCGCCGCGCCCGCGCTGCTCGCGGCGCTGGCGCTGACCGCCGCCTGCTCCAACAGCTCCGGCGGTTCGGGCGACGGCGGGGGAGCGGCCCAGTCGCTGTCCGGCGACTGCGCCAAGTACCAGCCGTACGCCGGGCATTCGGGCACCACGGTGACGATGTTCGCCTCGATCCTCAGCCCGGAGTCGGACAACCTGGAGAAGTCCTGGGCGGAGTTCTCCAAGTGCACCGGGATCAGGATCAGTTACGAGGGGTCGAACGACTTCGAGTCCCAGCTGCCGGTCCGCGTGGCCGGCGGGAACGCCCCGGACTTCGCGATCATCCCGCAGCCCGGCCTGCTGGCGCAGATGGTGAAGAGCGGCAAGGTGGTGAAGCCGCCCGCCCAGACGGTCACCAACCAGGACCGGTGGAGCCCGGTCTGGCGGACGTACGGCTCGGTCAACGGCACGTTCTACGCGGCCCCGATGAGCGCCAACATGAAGTCGCTGGTCTGGTACTCGCCGAAGGCCTTCAAGGCGGCCGGCTACGAGGTGCCGAAGACCTGGGCCGACCTGATGGCGCTCAGCGACAGGATCGCCAAGGCGGGCGGCGGCAAGCCGTGGTGCGGCGGCATCGCCTCCGGCACGGCCACCGGCTGGCCGGCCACCGACTGGCTGGAGGAGGTGGTGCTGGGCACGTACGGCGGTGACGTGTACGACCAGTGGGTGGGCCACCAGGTGAAGTTCTCCGACGAGAAGATCACCACCGCCATGAAGACGGTCGCCGGCTGGATGCAGAACCCGGCCTGGGTCAACGGCGGCTTCGGCGACGTGAAGTCGATCGCCACGACGACGTTCCAGGACGCGGGCACGCCGATCCTGAGCGGCAAGTGCTTCATGCTCCAGCAGGCGTCCTTCTACAAGGCGCAGTGGCCCAAGGACACCAAGATCGCTCCGGACGGCGACGTGTTCGCCTTCCACCTGCCCGCGGTGAACCCCGGCGTCCCCAGCCCGGTCGAGGGCGGTGGCGAGTTCCTGACCGCGTTCTCGAACCGGCCCGAGGCGCAGGCGGTGCAGAACTACCTGTCCAGCTCGGACTGGGCGAGCAGCCGGGTGAAGACGGCCACCGGCTGGGTCTCGGCCAACCAGGGCGTCGACAAGAGCCTGTACACCGACCCGGTCGACCGGCTGTCGGCGGACGCGCTGACCGACCCGGGCGCGACCTTCCGCTTCGACGCCTCCGACATGATGCCGGCCGCGATCGGCTCCGGGCAGGAGTGGAAGTCGCTGACCTCCTGGTTCGCCGAGGGCCAGACGATCCAGAAGGTCGCGGGCGACATCGACGCCGCCTGGCCGCAGTAGCCCGCGGCCGGGCACGCCTCGCGGCGCCGCGACGGCGGGCGCCGCTCCGGGGCCCCACGCCCGGCGCCGTCACGGGACCACCTGTCGAGGGCGGTGCGGGGCCACCCACCCGCATCGCCCGCCCCCTTCCCACCGGCACCCCCTTCCCACCGGAACCAGGAGGGACGCACAGCCATGTCCGTACCCGGTACCCCGCCCCCGCCCGCCGCGCTCGCCGGCGGCGCGTGGGGCGACGCGGCGATCAAGTTCGGCAACACCTTCGGCGCGGTCGCGGGCTTCCTCGGGATCCTGCTGCTGGTCTTCCTCGCGGCGGGCCGGGCCCGGGGCCGTCTGGCCCGGCCGCTGGCCGTCGCGGTGTTCCTCGGCCCGGCCGTGCTGCTGCTCCTGGTCGGCCTGGTCGCACCGCTGCTGCGCACGGTCTACCTGAGCTTCTTCGGCGACGACAGCTCCCACTTCGTCGGCGGCGAGAACTTCGGCTGGGCGTTCACCACCGACTCCGTCCGGCACGTGCTGGTCAACACCGCGCTGTGGCTGGTGATCGCGCCGCTGGCGGCGACCGGCCTCGGTCTGGTGCTGGCACTGCTGGTGGACCGGATGCGCGGTCAGGCGGTCTACAAGTCGCTGATCTTCATGCCGATGGCGATCTCGCTGGTCGGCGCGTCGATCATCTTCAAGTTCGTCTACGAGTCGCGCGGCCCCGGCCAGTCGCAGATCGGCCTGCTCAGCCAGCTGGCCGTCGCACTGGGCTGGCACGACCCTCCGAACTGGATGCTCGACCAGCCGCTGAACACCTTCCTGCTGATGGTGGTCATGGTCTGGGTGCAGACGGGCTTCGCGATGGTGGTGCTGTCGGCGGCGATCAAGGCGATCCCGGACGAGATCACCGAGGCGGCCCGGCTGGACGGCGCCGGCGGGCTGCGGCTGTTCTGGTACGTCACCGTGCCGATGATCCGCACGACGGTCGTGGTCGTGCTGACCACCGTCATGATCACCACGCTGAAGGCCTTCGACATCGTCCGCACCATGACGGGCGGCAACTTCGGCACCCAGGTGCTCGCGAACGAGATGTACTCGCAGTCCTTCGTGCAGTTCGACACCGGCCGGGGCAGCGCGCTCGCGGTGATCCTCTTCCTCGCGGTGCTGCCGCTGGTGGCCTACAACATCGTCCAGCTGCGGAAGGAGCGTGGGGTGCGATGAACGGTGGTCCCCGGGGCCCGGTGCGCAAGGCGTTCAGCAGTCCGCTCGCCTCGGTGTTCGTCATCGCGGTGACGGTGCTGTGGACGATCCCCACGCTGGGCCTGCTGGTGACGTCGCTGCGGCCCAAGCAGGACGTCACGACGGACGGCTGGTGGAACGCCCTCCTGCACCCGGACCTCGGCCTCGGCAACTACCACACCGTGCTGTTCGAGGGCGGTTCCGGCGTCTCGACCGGCCTGATGCCGTTCCTGGTCAACTCGCTGGCGATCAGCGTCCCGGCGACGGTCTTCCCGCTGGTGCTGGCGGCCATGGCGGCGTACGGGCTGGCGTGGGTGCGGTTCCGGGGCAGCGACGTGGTGTTCTTCGTGGTGTTCGCGCTTCAGGTGGTGCCGATCCAGATGGCGCTGATCCCGCTGCTGCGCCTGTTCTCGGGCGGCGCGCACCTGGGCTCGCTGACGCTGATCCCGGCGGTGGACCTGAAGGGCAGCTACGCACCGGTCTGGCTGGCGCACACCATGTTCGCGCTGCCGCTGGCGGTGTTCCTGCTGCACAACTTCATCGCGCAGTTGCCGCGGGACCTGATGGAGGCGGCGGTGGTGGACGGAGCCTCGCACTTCAAGATCTTCCGGTCGATCGTGCTGCCGCTGTGCACGCCGGCGCTGGCCTCGTTCGCGATCTTCCAGTTCCTGTGGGTCTGGAACGACCTGCTGGTGGCGCTGACGTTCGCGGGCGGCACGCCGGAGGTGGCGCCGATGACCGTGCGGCTGGCGCAGTTGTCCGGGTCGTTCGGCGGGCGCTGGGAGCTGCTGACGGCGGGGGCGTTCCTGTCGATCGTCGTCCCGCTGATCGTCTTCTTCAGCCTCCAGCGGTACTTCGTCCGAGGGCTGCTGGCGGGGTCGGTGAAGGGGTAGCCGGGGAACCGGTCTGGTCGGGGGCGGGGGAGGCCGGGAGGTCGGGACCGGCTGGGACCGGCCGGGGTTGGTCGGGGCAGGTCAGGGTGAGCTGAACGCGTTCAGATCAAACTTTTGAACTTGTTCAGAATGCTCTACAGTCGGCTGCGGCGACAACGCCGAGCGCGTCTGCCGGCGGGCTGCCCGGAGGGCGGCTCCCGCCTGCCCATCGACCACTTGAGGGGGACTCATGTCCGCGCTGTCCAGCCCCGCCCCGGCCGATCCGCCGCCCGCCGGGGCCGCCTGGGGGCCGGGCCGGCCCGCCCCGAAGACGTTCTCGTGGCTGCGGCCCAGCGACCCCGACGGCAAGGCCGCCGCCACACCGCGGGTGCTCGTCGCGGCGCTGCTCACCGGCCTCCTGACGGCCTGGCTGCTGGGCGACGGCATCGGCGTCGGGCTGACGGTCTGCGGGGTCGCCGCGGCGGTCGGCGCCGGGCTCGCCGCCCGTGGGGCGGGCCGCCGGGCCCGGCCCTGGACGGTCGCCTGGAGCGCGCTCGCGCTCGCCCTGCTCGCCGTCCCGGCCCTGTGGGAGGCCGGCTGGCCGGTGGTGATCGCGGTGGTCGGAGCGCTGGCGCTGGCCTCGCTCGCGCTGCACGGCGGCCGCCGCTGGCCGGGTGTGCTGCTCGCCCTGCCGGGCGTCCTCTGGCAGGTGGGGCCGGGCGTGCGCTGGGCCGCCGACGGCCTGGCCGGGCACCGCATGCGCAGCCGGGGCCGGATCGTCCCGGTGCTCAAGGCGCTCGCGGTCGCCGCCGTGCTCCTCGTCGTCTTCGGCTGGCTGTTCGCCGGGGCCGACGCCGCCATGGCGGACGTCCTGGACAGCCTCAGCCCGAGCATCGACCTCGACCGGCTCCCGGTGCGCGCCGTGCTGTTCGCGGTCGGGCTGCTCACCGCGCTCGGCTTCGCGCACATCGCGGCCGGCCCGCGCCGCTGGGACCGCACGGTGGTCCGGCCCGGCCGGGCCCGCGGGCGGCTGGAGTGGGCGCTGCCGCTCGTCGCACTCGACCTGATGTTCGGCGTCTTCGCGGTCATCCAGGCCGTGGTGGTGCTCGGGGGCGCCGACGCCGTCCTGCGGAACACCGGGATGAGCCGCTCCGAGTACGCGCGGCAGGGCTTCTGGCAGCTGTCCGTCATCACGGTGCTCACGCTCGTGGTCGTCGCCGTCGCCAAGCGCTGGGCGCCGCGCACCACGCCCGCCGACCGCCGACTGGCGCGGATCCTGCTGGGCCTGCTCTGCGTGCTCGCCCTGACCGTCGTCGCGTCGGCGCTCGGGCGGATGTGGTTCTACGTCGACGCCTCGGGCCTCACCCGGCTCCGGCTCTGGGTGCTGGTGGTGGAGATCTGGCTGGGCGGCGTGTTCGCCCTGCTCATCGCCGCCGGGTTCACCCGTTCCGCGGGCTGGCTGCCGCGCGCCGTCGTGCTCAGCGGCGCGCTCGCCGCCGTGGTCTACGGGCTGATGGGGCCGGACGCGATCGTCGCCGAGCAGAACGTCGCCCGCTACGAGCGGACCGGCCGGATCGACCTGCGCAACGTCCGGGACCTCTCGCCGGACGCCGGCCCCGCCCTCGACCGGCTGCCCGGCGCCAAGCGGACGTGCGCGCTGCAGCTGATCCGCACCGACCTGGAGAACCGGGCCCGGCCCTGGTACGCCGCCAGCCTCTCCTCGGCCCGTGCCCGGGAGATCCTCGCCGAGCGGCCCCTGGCGGACGACGGCCGCGGCGGGCGGAGCGCGTGCGAGCAGGCGGGGCTGAAGATCGACGCGTACTTCTGACCCGCAGGGGTTTGGGGGCTCGGGGTCCGGGGGGTGGGGGCCTGCGGAACGGCTGACGGGCCGGCCGGGAGCGTGGTGCTCCCGGACGGAGCCCCAGACCTTCTGAGTTGGAGTCGCCGTGCAAATCTGCATCGCGACCGAGG
>NZ_JBHYWI010000099.1:0-29347 GCF_042751525.1 Kitasatospora sp. NPDC059408 | reverse complement strand
CGTGAGGGAAACGCCCGGTTACATTCCGAACCCGGAAGCTAAGCCTCACAGCGCCGATGGTACTGCAGGGGGGACCCTGTGGGAGAGTAGGACGCTGCCGAACAATTCTTCTGAAAAGCCCCTGATCCATTCGGATCAGGGGCTTTTCGCATGTCCGGAGACTTTTCCGGGACGTTCTTACGGCTGCTGGATGACGTCGCGTTGGTACCAGGTGCCGGTCTTGCCGCCCAGGTCCGCCGGGCCGGCCGGTCCGACCGGGACGAATCCGGCTTTCGTCAGGACCTTCTGCGACGCGGTGTTCTCGTGTGAAGTGGCCGCCCGCAGTGTCCGCAGCCCGTACTGTGACGCCGCCAGTCGGCACAGCGTCAGCACCGTGGCCGTCGCCAGGCCGCGGCCGGCGGCGTGCCGGGCGACCCGGTAGCCGAGCTCTGCCGAGTGCTCCTCGCGCTCGATGTCGACCAGGTTGAACCTGCCGAGGACCGACCCGTCCTCGGCGAGGAGCACGTGGAACGCGCAGAGGCCGGATTCCTGTTCCGCCAGCAAGGCGCTGTAGCGGGCGGTGAATTGATCGAAGAAGTCGTCGCCGCGGTCGGAGATCGACGCCGCGAAGTAGGCGCGGTTCGCCAGCTCGAAGGCCAGGACGGCGGGGGAGTGTTCGGCGTGCAGCCGCTTCAGCTCGGGCATCGCCCGACTCTATGCGGCCGGGGCGTCCGTGCCACCCGGGTTTCCGCCGGGTCCGGAGCCGGAGCCGCGACCGGACCGCGACCGGGTCCGGGTCCGGGCTCAGAGGCGGCCGGCGGCCTTGAGGGCGAGGTAGGTGTCGGCGAGGGCCGGGGAGATCCTGCTCGGCAGGGCGTCGAGGACGGTGACGCCGTGTCGGGTGAGGCGGTCGGCGGTGCGGCGGCGGTCGGCGCGGGTCTGCTCCGCGGCGGCGGCGCCGTAGACGGCCTCGACGGTGCCGCGGCCGGCGGCGAGTTCGTCGAGACGGGGGTCGGCGACCGAGGCGAGCACCACCTCGTGGCGCTTCACGAGCTGCGGAAGCAGCGGGAGGAGACCCTCTTCGACCGGGCCCGCGTCGAGGCCGGTCAGCAGGACGATCAGGGAGCGGTGCGGTGCCATCCGCAGTGCGGTGGCGACCAGCGAGCGCATGTCGGTCTCGTAGAGTGCGGGTTCCAGGTAGGCCATGGCGTTGGTGAACGCGGGCAGGACCTCGCTGGGGGAGCGTCCGGCGACGGCGACGCGCGGGCGGAGGTCGTGGGCGAGCAGGTCGACGCGGTCGCCGGCGCGGGTGGCGAGTGCCGTGAGCAGGAGGGCGGCGTCGAGCGAGGCGTCCAGGCGCGGGGCGTCGCCGACGCGGCCGGCGGAGGTGCGGCCGGTGTCGAGGACGATCAGGATGTGGCGGTCGCGTTCGGGGCGCCAGGTGCGGACGGCGACGGTGTGGCGGCGGGCGCTGGCGCGCCAGTCGATGGAGCGGACGTCGTCGCCGGGCAGGTACTCGCGCAGGGAGTCGAACTCGGTGCCCTGGCCGCGGGTCAGCACCGAGGTGCGGCCGTCGAGTTCGCGCAGGCGGGCGAGCCGGGATGGCAGGTGCTTGCGGCCGGCGAAGGGCGGCAGCGCGCGAACCGTCCAGGGGGCGAGGTGCGAGCTCTGACGGCCGGCCAGGCCGAGCGGGCCGAGGGAACGGATCGTCACCCGGTGGGCGTGGTGGTCGCCGCGGCGGGTCGGCACGAGGACGGTGGTGGTGCGGCGCCGTTCACCGCCGGGGACGGTCAGGGTGTGCCGGGAGGCGGCGCCGGCCGTGCCGGGGCGCCAGGCGGACGGCGCCCAGGCGTCGCGGATCCGGGCCCGGAGGGGGCGGCCGGAGGGGTTGGTGACGGTCAGTTCGACCGGTGCCGGCTCGCCGAGGCGGACCGTGGTGGCGCCGCCGCGGCCGAGCCGGAGGCTGCGGACGGGGGCGGCGAGCACCAGGTCGGCGACGACGGCGAGCAGGACGGCGCCGGTGACGACGCCGATCCCGGTCCAGGACGGCAGCAGCAGGCCCACGACGAGCGCGCCGATCGCGGCGAGCAGGGCGGTTCGCCCGGTGAGGGCCATGCGGTGCGCTCCTTCGGGTACCCGGTGCGGGCGGGGTGGCTCTAGCGGGGGGCCGGCGTCTGGGCGAGGACGGCCTGGATGACGGAGTCGGCGGTGACGCCCTCCATCTCGGCCTCGGCGCGCAGCGCGACGCGGTGCCGCAGGGTGGGCAGGGCGAGTGCCTTGACGTCGTCCGGGGTGACGTAGTCGCGTCCGGCCAGCCAGGCCCACGCCCGGGAGGCGGCCAGCAGGGCCGTGGCGCCGCGGGGGGAGACGCCCATGGACAGGGAAGGGGACTGCCGGGTGGCCCGGCAGAGGTCGACGATGTAGGCGAGGACCTCGGGGGAGACGGTCAGCTCGGCGATCTGCTCGCGCGCGGCGGCGAGGTGCTCGGGCCCGGCGACCGGGCGGACGCCGGCGGCGGCGAGGTCGCGCGGGTCGAAGCCGGCGGCGTGCCGCGAGAGGACCTGGAACTCCTGGTCGCGGTCGGGCAGCGGCAGGATCAGCTTGAGCAGGAAGCGGTCGAGCTGGGCCTCGGGCAGCGGGTAGGTGCCCTCGTACTCGACCGGGTTCTGCGTCGCGGCGACGAGGAACGGGACGGGCAGCGCGCGCGGTTCGCCGTCGACGGTGACCTGGCGCTCCTCCATGGCCTCCAGCAGGGCGGCCTGGGTCTTGGGCGGGGTGCGGTTGATCTCGTCGGCGAGCAGGAGGTTGGTGAAGACCGGGCCGGGCTGGAAGGAGAACTCGGCGGTGCGGGCGTCGTAGACCAGCGAGCCGGTGACGTCGCCGGGCATCAGGTCGGGGGTGAACTGGATGCGCTTGGTCTCCAGGCTGAGCGCGGTGGAGAGGGTGCGGACCAGCAGGGTCTTGGCGACTCCGGGGACGCCCTCCAGCAGGACGTGGCCGCCGCAGAGCAGGGCCACGACGAGGCCGGTGACGGCGGCGTCCTGGCCGACCACGGCCTTGCCGATCTCCGTGCGCAGGGCGGTCAGGGCCTGGCGCGGGTCGATGGTGGCGCCGGGGGTGGCGGGCGCCGTGCCGGAGGTGGGGTGGAGCTGGGCGGTGGCCTGTTCGGTCACGGCTTCCGTACCTGCCTTTCGAGGGCGTCGAGGTCGTCGGCGAGCCGCAGCAGCGCGGCGTCGTCGGTCGGGTCGGGGCCGTGGAGGAGGGCCCGCACGTCCCCGGCGGGGCGCGTGGTGAGGCGGTCGGCGACGGCCGCGCAGAGTGCGTCGGGGTCGGGTGCGCCGGCGCTGAGCGGGACGCCCAGGGCGGGGGCGAGGCGGTGGGCGGCGGCCCGGCGCAGGGCGTCGGCGGCGCGGCCGCGGGCCTTGGCCCGGTGGTAGAGGCGGGCGCGGCCCTCGGTGGTCTCGGCGGCGCGGACCACGACGGGCAGGTTCTCGCTGATCACCGGGCCGAGGCGGCGGGCGCGCCAGAGCGCGGCCAGGGCGGCGGCGATCGCGAGCTGCAGGGTGGCCCAGTGCCAGCCGGCCGGGATGAGGTCGGTGAAGCTGCGGCGGTCGGTGGTGTCGGCGGCCGGCGAGCTGTAGTCGGGCAGGTGCCAGGTGAGGTGCGGCTGGGAGCCGAGGAGGCCGAGGGCGAGGGAGGCGTTGCCGTCGTTGCCGAGCAGGTGGTTCTGCAGGAGGTCGGCGCTGCCGAGGACGATCGCGTCGCCGCTGGGGGTCGGGGCGCTGACCAGGGGGAATCCGTGATTGCGCGGGTAGCAGCCGGTGCCGCGGCTGCCGCTGGTGTAGACGAAGCCGCCGATGCCGACGCTTCCGGCCCGCTCGGCCTCGGGGAGGTCGCAGCCCGGGTCGGTGCCGCGGACGGTGGCCCAGGCCGGGGCGCCGCGCTCGTCGCCCGCGCGGACGCCGGGGACGAGGGCGCTGAGGGCGGCCGGGCCGGGGGCTATGAGGACGAGCCGCTTGTGCCGGGCGGCGGCGATGGCGTGGAGCTGGCCGGCGTCGAGCAGGTCGGGCTCGGGGATGACGAGGGTGTCGTCGCCGGTGGGGCGGACGGTGGGATCGCCGGTGAGCGTGGCGGTGACGCCGCGCTGTTCGAGCAGGGCCACGACGGCGTGGGCGCCGTCCCCGTCGTAGGAGCGCGGGTCGAGCGGCGGGTAGCGGCGGTCCTGGCTCAGACCCGCGATGACGACGGTGCCGGTGAGGAGGAAGGCGAGCGCCGCGAGGTACCAGCGGTAGCGGTGCCACAGGCCGCGGCCGGTGGGGGCCAGGCTGCTGGGGGCGTGGGCCGGTGCCGGCGGCTCGGTGGCGGGCGCGGGGGCGGTGGTCGTCATGCCGCGCCTCCCGGGGCCGGGTCGAGGGTCGGGCGGGTGCGTTCCAGCGCCCGGTCGAGGTCGTGGAGCGACTGGTAGGCGGCCTGGTCGGCGGTGCGCTCGCCGAAGGCGATGTCGTCGAAGGAGCGGGCGGCGGCGGCCAGCGCGGCGGCGTGTTCGGGCAGGGCCCGGCCGGCCTCGGCGGCGGCCTCGTCGGCGGTGCGGCCGGGGCGGGCGTCGAGGACGGTGCGCTCCTCCAGGGCACGGACGAGGGCGCGCATCTGCTCGCGGACGGCGTCGGCCCACTGCCCCGCGGCGGCGTGGCGTTCGGCGTCGGCCCGGTGCTGGGCGGCGGTGCGCGGACCGGTCGTGCCGTACACGTCCAGGGCGGTGCGGGCGGCCCGCTTGGGTGCGCCGAGGCGCCACCACAGCGCGGCGGCGACCAGGACGGCGACGATCAGGAAGAAGACCAGGCCGGTGGTGCCGCTCGTACCGTTCCCGGAGATGGCGTCGAGCGCGTCGGAGAGGTGCTGGTTCAGCCAGTCCAGGACCCGCTTCACGAGGCTCGGGTCGTGCCGGTGGTAGTCGGCGTCGAGCAGTTCGTCGCGGGCGGCGTCGCGGGCCGGGTCACGCGGGACCGTGACCGGGGCGCCGCCCGCGGCGAGGAGCCTCTCCCCCCAGATCGGCATCCGGTTCAGAGCCTCGTCGGGTCGGCGCCGGCCTGGCCGCCCCAGCCGGTGCCGCCGTCCTCGGGCAGGCCGGCGGCGCGGGCGAGCTCGATGTCGAGGGCCTCGCGGCGGATCCGCTGGTCGACGTAGAGGAGAACGCCGATGCCCGCGGTGAAGGGCACGGTGAGGGTGGAGGCGATGACGCCGGCGATCGCCGTGGCGATCAGGAGGGCGACCGGCTGCTGCGTGGCGCCGCCGCTCTCCATCTGCTGCTGGAGGTCGCCGAGGCCGAGCACCAGGCCGATGACCGTGAACGGGACCGCGATGATCCCCGAGACGATGAAGGCGATGATCTGGCTGAGCACGGTGATGCCGCAGATCCGCCACCACGAGCCGCGCACGAGCCGGCGGGAGCGCGAGAGCGCCGTGATGACGCCCTGCTTCTCCAGCATCAGGGCGGGCGCGGCGAGGCTGAGCTGGATCCAGAGCCAGACCACGACGGGCAGGCTGAGCAGGCCGACGATCACCAGCAGCCCGACGATCGCGGGCGAGGCCGCACCGGCCGCCGCGTAGCCGATCAGTGGGCCGAAGCCGAGCACCATGACGCCGCCGGTGATCAGCCCCGTCAGCAGCGTGAGGCCGAGCAGCTGGAGCAGCTGGGCGCGGGCGCCGCGCCAGGCCTCCCGGATGGTGACGCTCTGGCCGAGGATCGCGCGGCTGACCACCACGGTGAGCAGGGCGGTCGCGATGACGCCGAGCAGCAGGTTGAGCGGCAGGCTGGCGAGCACGACGAGGACGGCGGTGAAGTCGCCGGTCTTGCCGCCGATCAGCAGCTGGGCGCCGACGCCGCCGACCTGCTGGAGCACGGCGATGCCCAGCGACAGGCCGAGCGCGGTGTGCCAGTGCTTGCGGATGGTGGAGACGGAGCCGTCGAGGAGCTCGCCGAGGCCGAGCGGGCGCAGCGGGATCACGCCGGGCTTGGGGCTCGGCGGGGCGCCCCAGCCGTAGGGGCCGTACGGGCCCTGCGGGCCGGGCGGCGGGCCGCCCCAGCCGTTGCGGGCGGGCGGGACCTGCGGGCCGCCCCAGGCGGGCGGCGGGACGGGGGCGCCCTGGGGCGGTGCCGACGGCCCGGGCACGCCGGCGGGAGCGTCGGCCGGGGGCCGGGCGTCGTCGCGGGGTGGCTCGGACGAGCCGGGCGAGGCCCAGCCCGGAGTGTCGGTCATCACTGCTCCTCGGAGGGCGTCCTGGGGGCGCGGTGCCGGGTGGATCTTCCACCCGCGCGCAGGCCCATCGTGCCATGGGGCGCCGACAGGCCCCAGGGGTATCCGGTCGCGGAACGGATACGGGGGCGTGACGGGGGTCCGGGCACGGCTCCGGGACGGTTCGGAGACGCTCCACCGGGGGGCATTCGCCCGGTATGGCCGGAATTCCCGGCTGGTCGAGTTGGCCGTTGTGGAGCATTGGCACTGCTGTGCGGCAGGTCACAATCCGGTAATGAGAGGATGGAGCCATGAAGGGACGCGTCCTCGTCGTTGATGACGACTCCGCACTGGCCGAGATGCTCGGCATCGTGTTGCGTGGTGAGGGTTTTGAGCCGTTTTTCGTCGCAGACGGGGACAAGGCACTAGCCGCGTTCCGGGAGACCAAGCCCGACCTCGTGCTGCTCGACCTGATGCTGCCCGGCCGGGACGGCATCGACGTCTGCCGCCAGATCCGGGCCGAGTCCGGGATCCCGATCGTCATGCTGACCGCGAAGACCGACACGGTCGACGTCGTGGTGGGCCTGGAGTCGGGTGCCGACGACTACGTCACGAAGCCGTTCAAGCCCAAGGAGCTGGTGGCCCGGGTGCGTGCCCGGCTGCGCCGCGCCGAGGAGCCCACGCCCGAGCAGCTGACCATAGGCGACCTGGTGATCGACGTGGCCGGTCACTCGGTGAAGCGGGACGGCCGGGGCATCCCGCTGACCCCGCTGGAGTTCGACCTGCTGGTGGCGCTGGCCCGCAAGCCGTGGCAGGTGTTCACCCGCGAGGTGCTGCTGGAGCAGGTCTGGGGCTACCGCCACGCGGCGGACACCCGGCTCGTCAACGTCCACGTGCAGCGCCTGCGGTCGAAGATCGAGAAGGACCCGGAGCGCCCCGAGATCGTGGTGACCGTCCGCGGCGTCGGCTACAAGGCCGGACCCAGCTGACGTGACGCACCGGGCTGACGAGTCCCCGTCGGGTTCCGCGACCGACGGGGCGGGCGCCGTGCGCGGGGACGTGCTGAGTTCGACCACCCTCCGCCGGCGTGGCCCGGCCGCGATGCTCGCGTTGGTGACCCGTCAGCTGCGCCGGCCCGCGCACCGGGTGACGGCGCTGTACCGCCGCTCGATCCAGCTGCGCGTCGTCGCGGTGTCGCTGCTGGCGTCCATCGCGGTCGTGCTGGTGCTGGGCGTGGTCGTCGTGGCGCAGGTGCGCACCGGTCTGCTGGACACCAAGCTGGCGTCCGCGCGCGAGCAGGCGCGGATCGGCTTCCAGGCCGAGCTGAAGAAGATCGACGAGGCCAAGGACCAGCGGATGCGGGTCGGCGCGACGGCGGACCCGAGCACCGACGAGGTCGGGTCCTGGCTGCTGCGGCAGGTCAACGACCTGGCCGCGAGCGGGCAGACGGTCTACTCGGTGATCGCGACGATGCCCGGCACCGGCCAGACCGTGCTGCCGGACGCGGTGGGCTTCGGCCCGCGCTACTCGGGCGACATCCTGCCGATCAGCGTGCCCGACACGCTGCGGGCCAAGGTGTACGCCGAGCCCGGGCAGATGTTCGACCAGCCGACCCGGATCCACCGCTCCGCCGAGAGCGGCGGGCACACCGAGCCCGGGCTGGCGCTCGGCATGCAGTTCGACGGCCCGACCAACAACACGAGCTACCAGCTCTTCTACGTCTTCTCCTTCGGGCAGGAGACGGACACCCTCAACCTGGTCACCGGCACCCTGGCGACCGCCGGCGTGTTCGTCGTGATCCTCATGGGCGGCATCGCCTGGGTCGTGGTGCGCCAGGTGGTCACCCCGGTCCGGATGGCCGCCGGGATCTCCGAGCGGCTGGCCGACGGGCACCTGGAAGAGCGGATGAAGGTCACCGGCACCGACGACATCGCCCGCCTCGGCGAGTCGTACAACCGGATGGCCAACGCGCTCCAGGCGCAGATCCGGCAGCTGGAGGAGCTGTCCAGGGTGCAGCGGCGCTTCGTCTCGGACGTCTCGCACGAGCTGCGCACCCCGCTGACCACGGTCCGGATGGCCGCCGACCTGATCTACGACAGCCGCGAGGACCTGGACCCGATGGCGGCGCGCTCGGCCGAGCTGCTGCAGGGCCAGCTGGACCGCTTCGAGTCGCTGCTCGCCGACCTGCTGGAGATCAGCCGCTTCGACGCCGGCGCCGCGATCCTGGACGCCGAGCCGGTGGACCTGCGCGACATCGTCGCCCGCGTGGTGGAGGCCGCCGACCCGCTGGCCCAGGCCAAGGGCAGCGCCGTGGTGATCCGCGGCGACGGCGAGCCGGTGGTCGCCGAGGTGGACTCCCGCCGGATCGAGCGCATCCTGCGCAACCTGGTGGTCAACGCGCTGGAGCACGGCGAGGGCCGCGACGTCGTGGTCCGGCTGGGCTCGGCGGACGGCGCGGTCGCCGTCGGCGTGCGCGACTACGGCATCGGGCTCAAGCCGGGCGAGGCGTCCCGGGTGTTCCACCGTTTCTGGCGGGCCGACCCGTCGCGGGTGCGGACCACCGGCGGCACCGGTCTCGGCCTGTCGATCGCGGTGGAGGACGCGCACCTGCACGGCGGCTGGCTGCAGGCCTGGGGCGAGCCCGGCGGTGGCTCGCACTTCCGGCTCACGCTGCCGCGCACGCGCGGCGGGGAGATCAGCCGGGCGCCGTTCCGGCTGGAGCCGGAGGACTCGCGCAACAACCGGGGCCTCGGCACGTACGGGACGCCGTACCGGCGGGCGATCACCCCGGCCGGGGCGACGGCCCTCACCGCGGCCGAGGAGCAGGCCGAGACGCCGGACGCCGTCGGCAGCAGCCTGGGCAGCGGTCTCGGAGGGGTGCTGAACATCGGCCCGGGCCTCGGCAAGGCCAGGCTGCCGGAGGGGCCGCGCGCGGACCCGTCCGACGTGCGCGCGGCGGGGGCCGGCTACCTGGCCACCGGTGCCCAGGTCATGGTGGACCCCACGCCCGGACGGCCGTCGGTGGCGCAGCGCACGGCGGAGCCGGATCTGACGGGCGGGACGGACACGGAGGGGACGCAGCGTGCGAAGGACCAGCGGCAGGCCTGATCCGCGGCTCGCGGCGGTGGCCGGCGGGGTGTTCGTCGCCCTGCTGGCCGGCGGGTGCGCGGCCATGCCGGACTCGGGCGGCATCACCAAGGTCGAGCTCTCCCAGGGCTCGGCCGACAAGAACCTGCAGGTGCGGGTCTTCCCGGTGGGGCCCGCCAAGGGTGCCAAGCCGCAGGACCTGCTGGCCGGGTTCCTCGACGCGGTGACGGCCGACGAGGGCTACGACACGGCGCGCAAGTACCTCACCGAGGAGGCCGCCGCGGCCTGGAACCCGGACGCGGGCATCACGGTGCTCTCGGCCACCATTCCGCCGGCCGGTGCGGACCTCCCGGAGGCGGACATCAGCACCACGCTGTCCATCACCGGGCAGGTCGTCGCGGACGTCGACCCCAGGCACACCTACGAGCTGGTGACGGGGCAGAGCACGAAGTCGTCCGACTTCACCTTCCTGCGCCAGAAGGACGGGGAGTGGCGCATCGACAAGCTGCCGCCCGGCCTGATCATGAACGAGACCAACTTCCGCAACAGCTACCGCCAGGTGGACCGGTACTTCTACACCGCGCCCGACCCGTCGGCGGCGGGCTTCGGGCCGGCCCCGGACGTGCTGGTCGCCGACCCGATCTACCTGCGGCGGCGGACGGACCCGCTGACGGCGGCCGCCAAGGCGCTGGTCGGCGGGCCGTCGTCCTGGCTCGGACCGGCCGTGCGGACGGCCTTCCCCGGCGGAGCGAGCATCGACCGGGTCGGCGTCGACGACAGCCGTGTCGCCCACGTGCAGCTCGGCGGTGCCGACCTCGCCGACACGATGTCCTGCCGGCGGATGGCGACCCAGCTCTTCTACACCCTCGCCGAGCAGGGGAAGGGGCAGGTCGAGAAGGTGGAGCTGAAGGGGCAGCGGGGCGGTTGCACGGCCGGTCGCAACGACTCGCCGTCCACCGGCCCCGGGGCGCTGTCCGGGTCGGACGGCGCGCAGCAGTACCTCCAGCGCAATGACAACGGCGCCCTGATGCTGGTCAACGACACCACCACCAGCTCCGTGCGCGGCGTGCTCGGCAAGCCGCAGCCGGCCGGCAAGACCCCGCTCGGCCCCGTCGCCGTCCGCCGGGACGGCTCCCAGGCCGCGGTGCTCGGCCGCGACCACCACCAGCTCTACTCGGTGCCGCTGTCCGACAACGCGGTCGCGCTGCCCGAACCGGTGCTGACCTCGGCGCACACCGGCGACGACGGGCTGGCCTCGCCCAGCTGGGACGGCCGCGGCGACCTCTGGGTGGTGGACCGCAGCCCGGAGGACCCGCGCGTGGTGATGGTCCGCGGCAACCGGACGTACACCGTTCCGGTCGAGAAGCTGAACGGGCAGAGCGTGCAGATGCTCCGGGTTTCCTCGGACGGCGCCCGGATCGCCCTCGTGGTGAAGGGGCCGAGCTCGTCCAGCCGGTCGCTGATGTTCGGCGCGATCGTGCACGGCGGCACCCCGGAGGCGCCGACCGTGCGGATCGTCGGGCTGCACACGGCGGCCCCGGCGATCACCGACGTCGCGTCGCTGTCCTGGGCGGAGTCCGACCAGCTGCTGGTGCTGGGCAAGGAGGCCGACCGCCTCCCGCAGCTGCACTACATCAGCACCGACGGCTCGCCGAGCACCGACGCCCCGGCGCAGGGCGGCGAGGGCATGGCGACCGCCGAGGCCTCGGAGTCCCGGGCGAACGGGCTGACTCCGCCGGTGCTGGCGCTGCAGGCCACCGAGGGCCGGATCTACCGGCTGACCAACAGTCAGTGGCGGGAAGTCACGCTGTCGGACCGGGCGAGCGCCTTCTTCTACCCGGGCTGAGCCCCGGGCCGCCGCCGGGTGGGCCTCAGAGCGGGCCCTCCCGGGCGCGCAGCGGGCCGGCCGCCGCGACGGTGGCCGCCGCGCCGGCCGGCAGACCGGCCGCGGCCAGTGCCCGCGCGGCCTCGGCGAGGCTGGCACCGGTGGTCACCAGGTCGTCCACCAGGACCGGTTGACGGCCCGCCAGGCTCCGGTGTGCGCGCGGCAGGACGGTGAGCGCGCCGTGCAGGTTGCGCCGGCGCTCGGCCGCGGTCAGTTCGGCCTGGTCGGCGACCGGGCGGGTGTGGCGCAGCAGCGGTGCGGCCCTGACGTCCAGGCCGGCCCGGCGCAGTGAGCGCGCCGCGGCCGCGGCCAGCCGGAGCGTCGGGTCGTGGCCGCGGGCGCGGACGGCGGCCCGGGTGGAGGGCATCGGCACCAGCAGCAGCGGCGCGAGCCCGGCGCGCGGCCCGAGCGCGGAGCGCACCGCCCGGCCGAGGGCTTCGCCGAGGGGGCCGGCCAGTCGCAGGGCGCCGCGTTCCTTGTGGGCAAGCAGCAACTGCCGGACCGGGTCGGCGTACGGTGCCGCGGCGTGTGCCCAGGGCAGCAGCGTGGGGCCGGGCCGGGAGGCGCCCAGGGCGTGCCGGCACGCGGGGCAGAGCTGGGTGCGGTCGGTGCCGCAGCCGGCGCAGTGCGTGGGCAGCAGGACGTCCAGCAGGTCGGCCAGTGCGTGGCCGAACGGCCCGTGCGGGGAGGGCGGGTGGACGGGTCCGGTGGTGGGTGGCACGACTGCTCCTGGCGGCGGCAGGCACGAAGAGTGAGCAAAGGATGCGCCGTACGGGGGGTGTTGTCCAGGTATTCACCCATGCTTCACTCCTAGGAGGGTAAACAGGGTGCAACAGCTTGACCGTTCACCCACCGCTCCTGGCCCATGCCCACGACCGAGCCTGGGGAGGCGAAAACCCCGCGTGAGGTGTTCGATAAAGCTTCAAGGGGTTTCAACCGTCCCTGGTGGGGAGGAAGTGAGGTGAGGGCCAGTCGTTCCCGCCGCTGGCGGTGGGGGCGGGGGGCCGGCAGTGGATGGGCTGGTCCAGCTGGGTCTCAGTCCGGTCCGGTAGCACCCGGATCGGCGTCAGCACGAGGGATCGGAGTTCTGCGTGGACATCGTCGTCAAGGGCCGCAAGACCGAGGTGCCCAAGAGGTTCCGCGAGCACGTGGCCGAGAAGCTGGAGAAGGTCCAGAAGTTCGACGGCAAGGTGATCAGCCTCGACGTCGAGGTGTCCAAGGAGCACAACCCGCGGCAGGCCGACCGGTCCGAGCGGGTGGAGATCACCCTCCGTACCCGTGGGCCGGTGATCCGGGCCGAAGCCGCCGCCGGGGACCCGTACGCGGCGCTCGACCTGGCCTCGGCGAAGCTCGACGCCCAGCTGCGCAAGTCCGCGGACCGGCGTCGGGTGCACAAGGGCGGCAACGGCCGCACCCCGATCAGCGTCGCCGAGGCGACCGCGGCCCTCGCCGGGCTGCCGGAGCCGGCGGCGCCGGAGAGCGAGACCAACGGGGCCGTCCGCAAGACCATGATGGGATCCCTGGAAGTGGAGGGCGAAGGCCCGCTGGTGGTCCGGGAGAAGACCCACCCGGCCGCCCCCATGGCGCTGGACCAGGCGCTCTACGAGATGGAGCTGGTCGGCCACGACTTCTACCTGTTCGTGGAGAAGGACAGCGGCCTGCCGAGCGTCGTCTACCGCCGGCACGGCTACCACTACGGTGTGATCCACCTGCAGACCGACCCCGCCGCCCAGTCGGCGGGCGGCGGCGCGGGTGGCGCGATCGGCGGAGCCGACGACGACGAGGACTGACCGTCCGGAGCGATGAACGGGTGACCCCGGCGGCCGCGGCCGCCGGGGTCACCGGCGTTCCGGGGGCCGTCCGCGGTCGAACGTCGGTCGAGCGCGGTCGCGGGCCGTGGTGGAGGGGTCACTCGTTGCGGGGGAATCGGCATCGGAGGGTGACCGTCGCGTGGCCGCGGCGTGGAATGATTGGCGCACGACGTCCCGCGAAGGGGGAGGAGCGGATGGGGGATCACTTCGGGCTGGGGCCCGCTGGGGGGCCGGTTGCCGGACTGTCCCCAGGAGCGGGCGAGGAGCTCGCGTACGCACCGCGCCGGGGTGAGCCGATCCGCGTGCTGGTGGTGGACGACCACGCGCTCTTCCGCCGCGGGCTGGAGATCGTGCTCGCCGAGGAGCCGGACATCAAGGTCGTCGGCGAGGCGGGGGACGGCGCCGAGGCCGTGCTGAAGGCCGCCGACCTGCTGCCCGACATCATCCTGATGGACGTCCGGATGCCGCGCCGCAGCGGGATCGAGGCGTGCACGGCGATCAAGGACGTGGCACCCAGCACCAAGATCATCATGCTGACGATAAGCGACGAGGAGGCCGACCTCTACGAGGCGATCAAGGCGGGCGCCACCGGCTACCTGCTGAAGGAGATCTCCACCGACGAGGTCGCCACCGCGATCCGCGCCGTCGCCGACGGGCAGTCGCAGATCAGCCCGTCGATGGCCTCCAAGCTGCTCACCGAGTTCAAGTCGATGATCCAGCGCCGCTCCGACGACCGGGACCTGGTACCCGCGCCCCGGCTCACCGACCGGGAACTGGAGGTGCTCAAACTGGTGGCGACCGGGATGAACAACCGGGAGATCGCCAAGGAGCTGTTCATCAGCGAGAACACCGTCAAGAACCACGTGCGCAACATCCTGGAGAAGCTGCAGCTCCACTCCCGGATGGAGGCCGTGGTCTACGCGATGCGCGAGAAGATCCTCGAAATAGGGTGACGCGGCGCGCGGTGGCCGGGGCTCCCCCGGCCACCGGGCGTGCTCACGCCGCGAGCAGCTTCTCCAGCGCGGGGCGCAGCCGCTCGTCGTGCAGCGCCTCCACCCGCACGGCGTCGCAGCCCACCCAGGAGGCCGCCTCGCGCAGCGCCGTCGCCAGTGCCCCGACGTGCCGGGCGGAGTCGAGCGAGACCTGGCGGGCGACCAGGGTGCGCCCCTCGCGGGCCGGGTCCACCCGGCCGACCAGGCGCCCGCCGGCGAGCAGGGGCATGGCGAAGTAGCCGTGCACCCGCTTGTGCTTGGGGGTGTAGGCCTCCAGGCGGTGCGTCATGCCGAAGACGCGCTCGGTGCGCGCGCGGTCCCAGACCAGGGAGTCGAACGGCGAGAGCAGCGTGGTGCGGTGGCGTCCGCGCGGCGGGGCGGCGGCCAGCGCGGCGGGATCGGCCCAGGCGGGAGCCGCGGTGCCGTCGGGGCCCCAGCCGGCCACCTCGACCGGGACGAGGCCGGTGTCGGCGAGGGCCGGGTCCAACTCCTCGGCGCGCAGCCGGTGGTAGTCCAGCAGGTCGGCCCGGGTGGCCACGCCGAGGGCGGCGCCGGCCTGGGCGACCAGGGTGCGGACGCAGTCCGCGTCGGTCGGGTCCTGCCCGAACAGGGCGTCGGGGACGGCCTGTTCGGCCAGCGCGTAGACCCGCTTCCAACTCCGGCGCTCGGTGCAGACCACGTCGCCGAAGGCCAGGGCGCGCTCGACCGCGATCTTGGTGTCGGACCAGTCCCACCACTCGGCCGTCTTCTTCGCGCCGCCCAGCTCGGTGGACGTCAACGGCCCCTCGGCGCGCAGCTTGTCGAGCACGTGCCGGTACGTCTCGGGCGAGACCTGGTGACCCCAGAGGTGGCCGCGGTCGCGGTAGCGGCGGCGGCGGAACGCGAACAGCGGCCACTCCTCGACCGGCAGGACGCAGGCCGCGTGCGACCAGTACTCGAAGCTGGTGCCGTGGCCCCAGTACGCGGCCTCGACGGCGGGTCGGCCGACCGCGCCGAGCCGGGCGTACGGGACCAGTTCGTGCGAGCGGGCCAGCACGGAGATCGTGTCCAACTGGACGGCGCCCAGGTGCCGCAGCACGCCGCGCACCCCGGCCCGCCGGTCCGGCGCACCGAGCAGGCCCTGCGCGCGCAGGGCGATCCGGCGGGCGTCGTCGGCACTCAGGACGGCGACGGGGGAGCTGGGGGCGGGCGCGGAGCTCATGCCGGGGAGCGTAACGCCCACCACCGACAACGACCGGGCCCGGCCGGGCCCGGTGGCGCGGCCGGCAGCGGGCCGGCTCAGGCCAGGTCGGACGGGAGCAGCGAGGCGACCCAGGAGTCGTGGAAGACGCCGCGCTGCTCGGCGTACGAGCGCAGCGTGCCCTCGAAGCGGTAGCCGACCCGCTCGGCGACGGCGCGGGAGCCGTCGTTGCCGACGTAGGCGAGCCACTGGAGGCGGCGGACGCCGAGCTCGGTGAGGGCCCAGCGGGCGACCTCGCGGGCCGCCTCGACGGTGTAGCCGCGGCCGCGCTGCTCCTTCGCCGTCCACCAGCCGACGGAGGCGGCGGCCGGGTCGGCGGCGAAGCGGGACACCGACTGGGTGCCGACCAGGCGCCCGGTGGCGCGGTCGGTCACGCACCAGATGTACTCGGAGCCGTCGCGCAGCCCGTTCGGGGCCAGTGTGCGGACGAAGAACTCCGCGTCCTCGCGCCGGTAGGGGACCGGCACCACCGTCCAGCGCTGGATCTCCTCGTCCTGGCAGGCGGCGAGGACCGCGTCGATGTCCGACTCCTGCGGGGCGCGCAGGACGAGGCGCTCGGTGGTGAGGGTGACGGGCGTGGTCCGGAGTTCTTCCATGCCCGGATTATTCCGCGCCAAGCGGAGGGCGGACATCCGAATATTCCGCCAACTCGGCGGGGCCCGGACCGTTTTGCCCCGGTGGGCGGTGCTATCGGTCGGGTGCCCGGGCGAGTGACACGGGAATACCGTGCTGACGCACCTCCCGGGGCATTGGACTCCTCGCATACGATGGCCCGTGCGGTGGGGTGAACCCGTCGTGCAGTCGTCCAGTGCCAATACAGGCAAGGAGCCCGCTCTAGTGTCCGTCTTCGACAAGATCCTGCGCGCCGGCGAAGGCAAGATCCTTCGCAAGCTGCAGCGGATTGCTGCCCAGGTCAACTCCATCGAAGAGGACTTCGTCAACCTCACCGACGCGGAGCTGCGGGCACTGACCGACGAGTACAAGCAGCGGCTCGTCGACGGGGAGTCCCTGGACGACATCCTCCCCGAGGCGTTCGCCACCGTCCGCGAGGCCGCCAAGCGCGTCCTCGGCCAGCGGCACTACGACGTCCAGCTCATGGGCGGCGCCGCGCTGCACTTCGGCTACGTCGCCGAGATGCGCACCGGTGAGGGCAAGACCCTCGTCGGCACCCTGCCCGCGTACCTGAACGCGCTCACCGGCAAGGGCGTCCACCTGATCACCGTCAACGACTACCTCGCCGAGCGCGACTCGGAGTGGATGGGCCGGGTGCACCGCTTCCTCGGCCTCGAAGTCGGCGTGATCCTGGGCAACATGACGCCCGCCGAGCGCAAGCGCCAGTACGCGATGGACATCACGTACGGCACCAACAACGAGTTCGGCTTCGACTACCTGCGCGACAACATGGCCTGGTCGAAGGACGAACTCGTCCAGCGCGGCCACAACTTCGCGGTGGTCGACGAGGTCGACTCGATCCTCATCGACGAGGCCCGCACCCCGCTGATCATCTCCGGCCCGGCCGACCAGGCGACCAAGTGGTACGCCGACTTCGCCAAGCTGGTGCTGCGCCTGAAGATCGACCGCGACTACGAGGTCGACGAGAAGAAGCGCACCGTCGGCATCCTGGAGGAGGGTGTCACCCGGGTCGAGGACTACCTCGGCATCGACAACCTCTACGAGTCGGTGAACACCCCGCTGGTCGGCTTCCTGAACAACGCCATCAAGGCCAAGGAGCTGTACAAGGCGGACAAGGACTACGTCGTCATGAACGGCGAAGTCATGATCGTCGACGAGCACACCGGCCGCATCCTGGCCGGTCGCCGCTACAACGAGGGCATGCACCAGGCGATCGAGGCCAAGGAGGGGGTGGAGGTCCAGAACGAGAACCAGACCCTGGCCACCATCACCCTGCAGAACTTCTTCCGCCTGTACGACAAGCTCTCCGGCATGACCGGTACCGGCACCACCGAGGCCGCCGAGTTCCACCAGATCTACAAGCTCGGCGTCGTGCCGATCCCGACCAACAAGACGCCGCTGCGCATCGACCAGCCCGACCTGATCTACAAGTCGGAGCCGGCCAAGTTCGCCGCCGTCGTCGAGGACATCGCCGAGAAGCACGAGAAGGGCCAGCCGGTGCTGGTCGGCACCGTGTCGGTCGAGAAGTCCGAGTACCTGTCGCAGGAGCTGCGCAAGCGCGGCATCCCGCACGAGGTGCTGAACGCCAAGCACCACGAGCGCGAGGCGCAGATCGTCGCGCAGGCCGGCCGCAAGGGCGCCGTCACCGTCGCCACCAACATGGCCGGCCGCGGCACCGACATCATGCTCGGCGGCAACCCGGACCACCTCGCGGCGGCCGAGCTGGCCCAGCGCGGGCTCTCCGCCGGGGACAACCCGGACGAGTACGAGGCCGCGTTCCCGGCCGCGCTGGAGAAGGCCAAGGCCTCGGTCAAGGCCGAGCAGGACGAGGTCAAGGAGGCCGGTGGCCTCTACGTCCTCGGCACCGAGCGGCACGAGTCCCGCCGGATCGACAACCAGCTGCGCGGCCGCTCCGGCCGTCAGGGCGACCCGGGCGAGTCCCGCTTCTACCTGTCGCTCGGCGACGACCTGATGCGCCTGTTCAAGGCCGGCATGGTCGAGCGCGTGCTCTCGATGGCCAACGTGCCCGAGGACGTGCCGATCGAGTCGAAGATGGTCACCCGGGCGATCGCCTCCGCGCAGACCCAGGTCGAGCAGCAGAACTTCGAGATCCGCAAGAACGTCCTGAAGTACGACGAGGTGCTGAACCGCCAGCGCGAGGTCATCTACGGCGAGCGCCGCCGCGTCCTGGAGGGCGAGGACCTGCAGGAGCAGGTCGGCCACTTCATGGACGACACCGTCGAGGCCTACGTCAAGGCGGCCACCGGCGAGGGCTTCGAGGACGACTGGGACCTGGAGAAGCTCTGGTCCGCGCTCAAGCAGCTCTACCCGCTCGCCCTGGACCTCGGGGAGCTGGAGGAGGAGGCGGGCGGCTCCGGCGGCCTGACCTCCGAGTTCCTCACCAAGGTCGTCCAGGAGGACATCCAGGCGCAGTACGGCGCCCGCGAGGACCAGCTCGGCGAGGAGATCATGCGCGAGCTGGAGCGCCGGGTCGTCCTGTCGGTGCTGGACCGCCGCTGGCGCGAGCACCTCTACGAGATGGACTACCTCCAGGAGGGCATCGGCCTGCGGGCCATGGCGCAGCGCGACCCGCTGATCGAGTACCAGCGCGAGGGCTTCGACATGTTCACCGCGATGATGGAGGGCATCAAGGAGGAGTCCGTCGGCTACCTGTTCAACCTGGAGGTCCAGGTCGAGCAGCAGGTCGAGGAGGTCCCGGTCGAGGACGCCGAGGTGGTGCTCGACAAGCTGGAGAAGGACGCCGCCCGCCCGGAGATCAAGGCCAAGGGCCTGGAGGCCCCGAAGCCGCAGCGGCTGCACTACACGGCCCCCTCGGACGAGATCGGCGGCGGCGTGGTCGAGGGCGACTTCGACGACCTCGCGGCGGAGGACGAGGGCGACGGCCTGACCCGCGCCGAGCGCCGCAAGGCCGCGAAGTCGGCCAAGGGGCGCCGCCGCAAGGCCTGAGCCGCCACCGCGCCACAGCACAGGGCGCCGTTCCCGTACGGGGGCGGCGCCCTGCGCCGTCACCGGGCCTCCACGGCGGTGCACTGCCACTGACCGGCCGGGCCGCGCTGTTCGAGGCGGAAGGCCACCATGTGGTGCCGCCGGCCGAGGTCGACCCGCACGCACGCCTCGACGGCGTCGGGCGAGGGCGATCTGTCGTGCACCGGGCCCAGGCGCGGCCGGGCGCCGGCGCCGGCTCGGCGCAGGGCGCCCGTGCGGACGAGGGAGGCGAGCTGGCCGTAGCCGTCCAGGCTGGTGTGCCGCATCAGCTGGCCGGACGGGCGGGCGCCGGTGAGCACCTCGACGAGCCGGTGCGCGAAGCGCGCCGCGAGTGCGCGGGGGTCGTGCCCGGGAGGGGCGCCGGCGCAGTCGGCCCGGGGGTGCCGGGGCCGCCGCCCGGCGGGGTGCGGTGCGCCGTCGTGCAGGTGGCGGTGGGGGCGGGCGGCGAGCGGTGGGGTCACGGGTGTCTCCTCGGGGCCGGGCGGGCGGGCGGTGGTGCTCCGGGGCGTGGTCACGGGTGCTTCCTCGGGCGGACGGCGGGGGTGGACGGCAGGGGTGGGCGCGGACGGGTCGGGGGTGCTTCCTCGGGCGAGTGGTGCGGGTACGGACGGGTCCTTGGTAGCGGCGGTCGGGAGGGGGCGGCAAGGGGATTGCGCAACCGTGGGGAGCGGAGGGTGAAGTTCACCTATCCGGGCGAACGGCCCGTTGCGGCGGCGGCCTCCCGGGCCGTCCCGGAGGCACGCGGTTGACGTGCGACGACGGGCGGGTAGGCCCGAAAGGGGACGGCCGGGTTCGCCGGTCCGGGTGGTGCGGCCGGGGTCACGCGTTGCGGCGGTCCGCGGTCGGCGCGCAGGATCGGATCCTGACCGGGAACCGCGGGAGCGGGCGCGACGCCCCACGACGACAGGCGGCCGGCATGACGACACCCGGCATGACGACACGGGCAGCAGCGGCGCAGTCCCCGGCCCGGACGGGTGCCGCCCGGGGAGCACCGCGGCGCGGGCTGGTCCTGGGCGGCGGCGGCATGCTCGGCGCGGCCTGGACGGTCGGCGCGCTGTGCGCCGTCGAGGAGGCGACCGGCTGGCGCCCCGGCGACGCCGACGTGCTGCTGGGCACCTCGGCCGGCTCCATCCTCGGCGCACTGCTCGCCGCCGGCGTGCCGGTCGACCAGCTGCGCGACCACCAGCGCGGACTGCCGCTCACCGAGGGCCCGCTGGCCGGCGTGGCCTTCGACTACGAGACGGCCGTCGGCGGCGCCCTGCCGCCCCGGCCGCGGGCCGGGATCGGCTCGCCGGGCCTCCTGCGGGACGCCGTCCGCCACCCGCGCGAGTACCCGCTGCTGACCATGGTGTCGGCGGTGGCGCCGCACGGCCGCGGCTCGCTCGCCCCGGTCGGCGCGCTGGTCCGCGACCTGCACGGGCCGGGCGGCTGGCCGGCCGGCTCCGCGCTGCGGGTCGCGGCCGTGGACTACCGCAGCGGCCACCGGGTGGTCTTCGGCGACCCGGACGCCCCGGCGGTCGCCGTCGCGGACGCCGTGATGGCCTCCTGCGCGATCCCCGGCTGGTTCGCGCCCGTGCGCCTGGACGGCTCGGCGTACGTGGACGGCGGCTGCTGGTCGGCCACCAACGCCGACCTGCTGCTCGGCCGCGGTCTGGACGAGGCGTACGTGCTCGCCCCGATGGCCCTGCGCCTGCACCCCCGCGCCGGGCGCGCCGACCGCGGCACCCTCGCCGCGCTGCACGAGTGGCGCGCCCGCGACCGCCCGCGCGGCGTGCTGGCCCAGGTGGTCAGCCGCTACCGCCGCGCGGTGACCAGGCAGCTGCTGCGCGAGGCCGCGCTGCTGCGGGCGGAGGGCGTGCGGGTGCGGCTGCTCGCGCCGACGCCGGCGGACCTGGCGGCGATGGGTCCGAACATGATGGACCCGGCCCGCCGCGGCGCGGTGCTGGAGAGCGCGCTGTGCACCAGCCGGGAGGCGCTGGCGGCGGCGCGCTGATCCGCGGCCCGCCGATCCGGCGGGACGTGATCACGGCGGGCGCCCGGCGCTTATTCTTGGGGGCGCTGGAAGCTGTGCCGCTGGACGAACGCTGGACGAACCGGAGAGTGCCACCGATGCGCGTGTACGTGCCCACCACCCTGACCGGCCTGGCGGCGGCGCACCCGGGCGGCGTCCTGGACGAGACCGCGGCGTACGCCGTGACGCCCGCGCTGCGCGAGTGGTACGTCAGCGACGACATCGAGGAGCTGGAGTACGCGGCGCTGAACCGGGCCGCGCAGTCCTCGCTGCGGCTGCTTGCCGCCGATCCCGGCGCGCCGCGCCGGCGCGTCGTGGTGGCGCTGGACGTGGCGGACTCCGCCGTGCGGCCCTTCCCCGGCGACGAGTACCAGGACCAGGCCTCGCTGGGCCGCGTGGTGCTGGCCGGCCCGGTGAAGCTCGCGAAGGCGGCGGCCGTGCACGCGGACGTCGCCGACGACGAGGTGCTCGCGGACGTGACGGCGGCCGTGGCCGCGGTGGCCGCCGCCGACGAGGGGGACCAGGACGCCCAGTTCACCGTGGACGGCGCCGAGGACCACGACCTGCTCTGGTTCGCGACCCAGGAGATCCCCGGGCTCCTCGCCTGACCGCCCGCCCGGCCGGTCCGCGGCCGCCCCCGCGTGAGCCCCGTCCTACCGGCCCGTCGGTGCCCGGAGTTACCGTTCGGATCGTGCGTAATCACATCGTCTGGGACTGGAACGGCACGCTCTTCCACGACATGGAGGCGGTGCTCGGAGCGAGCAACGCCGCGTTCGCGACCATCGGCGTCGGGCCGATGACCATGCAGGAGTACCGCGAGCAGTACGAGATCCCGATCCCCCGCTTCTACGAGCGCCTGCTCGGCCGCATGCCGTCCCGGGCCGAGTGGCTCCGCCTCGACGACGCCTTCCACGACCGCTACCGCGAGCTGAGTCCGGCCTGCGGCCTGACCGACGGCGTCCGCGAGCTGCTGTCGGGCTGGCAGGAGGCGGGGCACAGCCAGTCCCTGCTGTCGATGTACGAGCACGACAAGCTCGTGCCGCTGGTCGACGCCTTCGGCCTGACCGGCACCTTCCTGCGCGTGGACGGCCGCAGCGGCCCCTCCGGCGGGCAGAAGGGCGAGCAGCTGGTCCGCCACCTGGCGGCCCTCGGCGAGCGCGTGGACCCCGCCCGTACGGTCCTCATCGGGGACGCCGCGGACGACGCCCTCGCGGCGATCGGCGCGGGCGCGCACGCCGTGCTGTACACCGGCGGCTCGCACACCAGGGAGAAGCTGGAGCCGGTCGGCGTGCCGGTCGTGGACACCCTCGCGGAGGCGGTCGAGCTGGCCGGACGGCTGACGGCCTGAGCTGCGGCGATGCCGCCGTCCTGACGGCGGACGTGGCGCGCGCCACGTCCGCCGTTGGCGTGTCTGGACGGGCGGATCCGCCGGGGGCTGGTCAGGCTGGACTGACATCGGTACAGCAGGAGGACGGAGCCGCCATGCCCATCGACGCAGTGACCCAGGTGCCGGAGCCGGTCAACGAGCCGGTGCGGGCGTACGGGCCCGGCAGCGCCGAGCGGGAGCGCCTGGTGCGGCGCCTGGACGAGCTGGCGGCCGAGCAGGTGCCGCTGCCGATGACGATCGGCGGGGAGCAGCGCTTCGGCGGCGGCGAGCGGATCGACGTCGTCCAGCCGCACCACCACGCGGCCAAGCTGGGCGTGCTCGGCAACGCCACCCGGGAGGACGCCCGCGCGGCGGTGGACGCGGCGCTGGCGGCCGCCCGGGAGTGGCGCTCGCTGTCCTTCGACGACCGCGCGGCGGTGTTCCTGCGCGCCGCGGACCTCCTCGCCGGGCCCTGGCGGGAGACGCTCAACGCGGCCACGATGCTCGGCCAGTCCAAGACCGCGCAGCAGGCGGAGATCGACTCGGCCTGCGAGCTGATCGACTTCTGGCGCTACAACGTCCACTTCGCCCGGCAGGTCCTGGCCGATCAGCCGGTCTCGTCCCCGGGGGTGTGGAACCGCACCGACCACCGCCCGCTGGAAGGTTTCGTCTACGCGATCACGCCGTTCAACTTCACCGCGATCGCCGGGAACCTGCCCACCGCCCCCGCGCTGATGGGCAACACGGTGGTCTGGAAGCCCGCGCCGACCCAGGCGCTGGCCGCCCACCACCTGATGCGGCTGCTGGAGGCGGCCGGCCTGCCGCCCGGGGTGATCAACCTGGTGACCGGCGACGGCCTCCAGGTGTCCCCGGTCGCGCTCGCCGACCCGGCGCTGGCCGGCCTGCACTTCACCGGCTCGACCGCGACCTTCCAGTCCCTGTGGCAGACGATCGGCGCGAACATCGGCGGCTACCGGACGTACCCGCGGATCGTCGGCGAGACCGGCGGCAAGGACTTCCTGCTCGCCCACCGCTCCGCCGACCCGGAGATCCTCAAGACGGCGCTGATCCGCGGCGCGTTCGAGTACCAGGGCCAGAAGTGCTCGGCGCTCTCCCGCGCCTACCTGCCGCGCAGCCTCTGGCAGCGGATCAAGGACGACTTCCTGGCCGAGGTCGACGCCCTCGCCGTCGGCGACGTCACCGACCTCTCCAACTTCATGGGCGCGCTCATCGACCGGAGGGCCTTCGAGAAGAACCGGGACGCCATCGAACGCGCCAAGCGCGACCCCACGGTCGAACTGGCGGCCGGCGGCCAGTACGACGACGCGATCGGCTGGTTCGTCCGGCCCACCGTCCTGGTCTCCTCCGACCACCGCGGCGAGATCTTCCGCACCGAGTACTTCGGCCCGATCCTCGCCGTCCACGTCTACGAGGACTCCCGCTGGGACGACGTGTTCGCCAGGATCGACGCCGCCGCCCCGTACGGCCTGACCGGCGCCGTCATCGCACAGGACCGCTACGCGATCGCCCGCGCGGTGGAGGAACTGCGCTTCACCGCCGGGAACTTCTACATCAACGACAAGCCGACCGGCGCCGTCGTCGGCCAGCAGCCCTTCGGCGGCGGCCGTGCCTCCGGCACCAACGACAAGGCGGGCGCCGCCCAGAACCTGCTGCGCTGGACCTCGGCCCGTTCGATCAAGGAAACCTTCGTGCCGCCGACGCACCATGCGTACCCGCATATGGGCTGAAAGCGAACATCCGGTTCCGGTTTGGACATGGTGTCCAGGACGGACCGGTCACCCGGCACCTTTGCGCCTCCCTGTCCCTGTCCACCTTCGATTGATCCGGTTAGGCTGGCTGGCGTCGTCGGGTGGCTCCGCAGGACGAATCGTCCTACCCACTGCGAAGGCGTTTCATGCGCGCCATGAACCCTTTTCAGTCGGATGGTGCGGCAGGATTGCGGTAGACCCGTCGGTGTTCATCCACACACGACCGAGTCACGCAACGGCGCGCGACAGGAGCCAAGAAGTCATGCAGACCAAGCTGGACGCAGCCAAGGCCGACCTGCTCAAGAAGGCCGCCGCAGCCGCTGAGAACAGCCAGGTGGGGGGAGCGGCGCCGGGGGAGGGTCTGAGCAACGGCGCTCTTACCGCGTACCTGCACCACTACTACCTCCACACCGCGCCCGAGGACCTGGTCGACCTCGACCCGGTCGACGTCTACGGCGCGGCCGCCTCGCACTACCGCCTGGGCCTCAAGCGCCCCCAGGGCACCGCCGAGGTGCGGGTGCACACCCCCTCGGTCGAGGAGAACGGCTGGTCCTGCGGCCACACGGTCGTCGAGGTCGTCACCGACGACATGTCCTTCCTGGTCGACTCCGTCACCAACGAGCTGTCCCGCCAGGACCGCGGCATCCACATCGTGATCCACCCGCAGCTGGTCGTCCGCCGTGACATCACCGGCAAGCTCCTGGAGATCCTCGACGTCGACGCGTGCGCGCGCAGCCAGGCCGCCGGCGCCGAGTGGCCCGCCGACGCGACCGTCGAGTCGTGGATGCACATCGAGATCGACCGCGAGACCGACCGCGAGGACCTGCGCTCGATCGAGTCCAACCTGCGCCGCGTGCTCGGCGACGTCCGCGAGGTCGTCGAGGACTGGACCAAGATGCGCGACAGCGCGCTGCGCCTGGCCGACGAGCTGGCCGAGGAGCCCCCGGCCGGCCTGCCCGAGCAGGAGGTCGGCGAGGCCTGGGAGCTGATGCGCTGGCTCGGCGACGACCACTTCACCTTCCTCGGCTACCGCGAGTACGACCTCGTCGAGCACGAGGGCGAAGAGGTCCTCAAGGCCGTCGCCGGCACCGGCCTCGGCATCCTGCGCGCCGACCCGCACAGCCACGACGACCGCCACCACTCCGTGAGCGAGGCCTTCGGCCGCCTCTCCGCGCCGGTGCGCGCCAAGGCCCACGAGAAGAAGCTGCTCGTCCTCACCAAGGCCAACAGCCGTGCCACCGTGCACCGCCCGGCCTACCTGGACTACGTCGGCGTGAAGAAGTTCAACGCCGCCGGCGAGCCCATCGGCGAGCGCCGCTTCCTCGGCCTGTTCTCCTCCGCCGCGTACACCGAGTCCGTCACCCGGATCCCGGTCGTGCGCCGCAAGGTCCAGGCCGTCCTGGACGGCTCCGGCTTCTCCAGCGAGAGCCACGACGGCCGCGACCTGCTGCAGATCATGGAGACCTTCCCGCGGGACGAGATGTTCCAGACGGCGGCCTCCGAACTGCTCTCGATCGCCACGAGCGTGCTCTACCTGCAGGAGCGCCGCAAGCTGCGCCTCTTCCTGCGCCAGGACGAGTACGGCCGCTACTACTCGGCGTTCATCTACCTGCCGCGCGACCGGTACACCACCCGGATCCGCCTGCTGCTCACCGACATCCTCAAGGAAGAGCTGAACGGCGACGCCATCGACTACACGGTGTACGCCACCGAGTCGGTGCTGACCCGCCTGCACTTCGTCGTCCGGGTGGCCCCCGGCACCGAGCTGCCGCAGCTCACCGACACCGACATCGAGCGGATCGAGAACCGCCTGGCCGAGGCCGCCCGGTTCTGGATGGACGGCTTCCACGACCAGCTGCACACCGAGCTGGGCGAGGAGAAGGCCGCCGAGCTCGGCCACAAGTACGCCAACGCCTTCCCCGACGGCTACCGCGCCGACTTCCCGCCGCGCACCGCCGTCTCCGACATCAAGCAGATCGAGTCGCTGCACGGCGCGGGCGACTTCCGCCTCAACCTGTACCAGCCGGTCGGCGCCGGCGACGACGAGCGCCGCTTCAAGATCTACCGGGTCGGCGGCCCGATCTCGCTCACCGAGGTCCTGCCGGTGCTCCAGCGCCTGGGCGTCGAGGTGCTGGACGAGCACCCGTACGCGCTGCGCCGCTCCGACGGCACCACCGCGTGGGTGTACGACTTCGGCCTGAAGCTGCGCGAGGCCACCGAGCTCACCGACGAGGCGCGCGAGCGCTTCCAGGAGACCTTCGCCGCCACCTGGACCGGCCGGGCCGAGAACGACGGCTTCAACGAGCTGGTCCTCACCGCCGGGCTGACCTGGCGCCAGGCGATGATGCTGCGCGCGTACGCCAAGTACCTGCGCCAGGCGGGCTCCACGTTCTCCCAGGACTACATGGAGGACGCGCTCCGCAACAACACCCACAGCACCCGCCTGCTGGTCAACCTCTTCGAGGCCCGGCTGAGCCCGAGCCACCGCTCGGGCGCCCTGGAGCTGACCGAGGGCATCCTGGAGGAGCTGGCCGGCGCGCTCGACGAGGTCGTCTCGCTGGACGAGGACCGCATCCTGCGCTCCTTCCTGAACCTCATCAAGGCCACCCTGCGGACCAACTTCTTCCAGCACGACGGCTCCGGCGAGTGGCACTCCTACGTGTCGATGAAGTTCGACCCGAAGGCCATCCCGGACCTGCCGGCCCCGCGCCCGGCGTTCGAGATCTGGGTCTACTCGCCGCAGGTCGAGGGCGTGCACCTGCGCTTCGGCAAGGTCGCCCGCGGCGGTCTGCGCTGGTCCGACCGGCGCGAGGACTTCCGCACCGAGATCCTCGGCCTGGTCAAGGCGCAGATGGTGAAGAACACCGTCATCGTGCCGGTCGGCGCCAAGGGCGGCTTCGTCGCCAAGCAGCTGCCGGACCCGTCGGTGGACCGCGACGCGTGGCTGGCCGAGGGCGTCTCCTCGTACAAGACGTTCATCTCGGCGCTGCTCGACATCACCGACAACCTGGTCGGCGGCGAGGTCGTCCACCCGGCCGACGTGGTCCGCCACGACGAGGACGACACCTACCTGGTCGTCGCCGCCGACAAGGGCACCGCGACCTTCTCGGACATCGCCAACGGCGTCGCCGAGTCCTACGGCTTCTGGCTGGGCGACGCGTTCGCCTCCGGCGGCTCGGCGGGCTACGACCACAAGGGCATGGGCATCACCGCCCGCGGCGCCTGGGAGTCGGTCAAGCGCAACTTCCGCGAGCTCGGCGTCGACACCCAGGCCGAGGACTTCACCGTCATCGGCATCGGCGACATGTCCGGCGACGTCTTCGGCAACGGCATGCTGCTCAGCGAGCACATCCGGCTGGTCGCGGCCTTCGACCACCGCCACATCTTCCTCGACCCGAACCCGGACGCGGCCCTCTCGTACGCCGAGCGCCGCCGCCTGTTCGACCTGCCGCGCAGCTCGTGGGACGACTACGACAAGTCGCTGATCTCGGCCGGCGGCGGGGTGTTCCCGCGCAGTGCCAAGTCGATCCAGGTCAGTGCCCAGGTCCGGGCCGCGCTCGGCATCCAGGAGGCCCGGCTCACCCCGGCCGAGCTGATGAAGGCGATCCTGCAGGCGCCGGTCGACCTGTTCTGGAACGGCGGCATCGGCACCTACATCAAGGCCTCGACCGAGACCAACGCCGAGGTCGGCGACAAGGCCAACGACGCCATCCGCGTCAACGGCGAGCAGGTCCGGGCCCGGGTCATCGGCGAGGGCGGCAACCTCGGCTGCACCCAGCTCGGCCGCATCGAGTACGCGGCGGCCGGCGGCCCGGAGAGCACCGGCGGCTGGATCAACACCGACGCCATCGACAACTCGGCCGGCGTGGACACCTCGGACCACGAGGTCAACATCAAGATCCTGCTCAACGGGGTCGTCGCCGAGGGCGACATGACGGTCAAGCAGCGCAACACGCTGCTGGCCGAGATGACCGACGAGGTCGGCCACCTGGTGCTGCGCAACAACTACGCGCAGAACGTGGTGCTGGCCAACGCCGTCGCCCAGGCGCACAGCATGGTCAACGTCCACTCCCGGATGATCAACCGCTTCGAGGCGGCCGGCCAGCTCGACCGGGGGCTGGAGTTCCTGCCCGCCGAGCGCCTGATCCGCGAGCGCCAGCAGAACGGCCGCGGGCTCTCGCAGCCCGAGATGTCCGTCCTGCTCGCGTACACCAAGATCACGCTGGCCGAGGAGCTGCTCGCCACCGACCTGCCCGACGACCCGTACTTCCGCACCGCGCTCCACGAGTACTTCCCGAGCGCCCTGCGGACCAGGTTCGCCGAGGCGATCGACGGCCACGCGCTGCGCCGCGAGATCATCACCACGCTGATCGTCAACGACACGATCAACCGCGGTGGCTGCACCTTCGCCTTCCGCCTGAAGGAGGAGACCGGCGCGACCTACGAGGAGATCGCCCGGACGCACACCGCCGCGCGGGCCGTGTTCGGCCTGGAGGAGATCTGGGGCGAGATCGAGGGCCTGGACAACAAGGTCCCGGCCCGGGTCCAGACCAAGATGCGGCTGCACTCGCGCCGCCTGGTCGAGCGCGCCACCCGGTGGATGCTCAACAACCGCCGCCAGCCGCTGGACATCGCCGCCACGATCGCGTTCTTCCGCGACCGGATCGCCCAGGTGTGGGGCTCGCTGCCCAAGCCGCTGCGCGGCGAGGACCTGGTGTGGTTCGAGTCGATCCACGGCGAGCTCGCCGCGGCGGGCGTGCCGGAGGAGCTGGCCACCCGGATCGCCGGCCTGTCCTCGGTCTTCCCGACCCTGGACATCACCGAGGTCGCGGACCGCTCCGGCAAGGACGTCGCGGACGTCGCCGAGCTCTACTACGACCTCGGCGACCGCCTGCAGATCTCGCACCTGCTGGACCGCATCATCGACCTGCCCCGCACCGACCGCTGGTCGTCGATGGCCCGGGCCGCGATCCGCGAGGACCTCTTCGCGGCGCACGCGGCGCTGACCGCCGACATCCTCGTCTGCGGCCCGGAGGGCGCCACCCCGGAGGAGCGCTACACCGCCTGGGCGGAGCTCAACGGGACGCTGCTGAACCGCGCGAAGAGCACGCTCGACGACATAAGGGGTTCGGACAACTACGAGCTGTCCAGCCTGTCGGTCGCGATGCGCGTCATCCGCACCCTCCTGCGCACCGGCTCGATGCGCTAGGAAGTCAGGACGGCAAAAGGGGCGGGGGCCCCGGCTTGGGGACCGGGCCCCCCCCCGAGTCCTGCGCGCCGCGGGTCGCCGCCCCCCGCCCATGCTCTTATAAACAAATCCGAGCCCACGAGAAGT
>NZ_JBHYWI010000098.1:4313-29482 GCF_042751525.1 Kitasatospora sp. NPDC059408 | reverse complement strand
GCCGCAGCCGTTTCCGGGGGCCCGCACCGGCGGCGCTGTCACGCCCGGCCGCCCGTGACAGCGGGGTGACAGCGCCGCGCCGGGCCCTCCCCCGCGATGACAGCCCGCTGACAGCCGGGCCGGACACCCTTCGGGGCATGACACGAATCGCCACCGCCCCGAACGACCGGCCCGGCTCCCGGCAAGCCGTCGCCGCGGGCAACGCCGTCGAGGTCCGCGGCATCGTCAAGCACTTCGGTGACACCAAGGCCCTCGACGGGGTCGACCTCACCGTGGCCGAAGGCACCGTCCGCGCCCTGCTCGGCCCCAACGGCGCCGGCAAGACCACCCTGGTGCGGGTCCTGTCCACGCTGATCAAGCCGGACGCGGGCACCGCGTTCGTCGGCGGCTACGACGTCCTGCGCCAGCCCAAGCAGCTGCGCCGCACCATCGGCCTGACCGGCCAGTACGCCTCCGTGGACGAGCTGCTCTCCGGCTACGAGAACCTCTACCTGATCGGCCGGCTGCTCGACCTCCCCGGCCGTGAGGCCAAGGCCCGCGCCACCGAGCTGCTGGAGCGCTTCTCGCTCACCGAGGCCGCCAAGCGGATCGCCAAGACCTACTCCGGCGGCATGCGCCGACGCCTCGACCTGGCCGCCAGCATGATCGGCCGCCCCCGGGTGCTCTACCTGGACGAGCCCACCACCGGCCTGGACCCGCGCACCCGCAACGAGGTCTGGGACGAGGTGCAGCGGATGGTCGCCGAGGGCAGCACCGTGCTGCTGACCACCCAGTACATGGAGGAGGCCGAGCAGCTCGCGAACGAGCTGACCGTCATCGACCGCGGCCGGGTGATCGCCAACGGCGGCGTCGCCGAGCTCAAGGCCAAGGTCGGCGGCCGGATCCTCCAGGTCCGCCCGGCCCACCCGGCCGAGCTGCCGGAGATGGCCCGCTGCCTGCACGAGAACGGCATCTCCTCCGCCACCTTCTCCCCCGACGACGGCCTGCTCGCGGTACCGCTCGTCGACGAGCAGCAGCTCACCACCGTCATCGGGGTGCTCGGCGGACGCGGCTTCGCGATCGCCGGCATCGACACCAAGGTGCCCAGCCTGGACGAGGTCTTCCTCGCCATCACCGGCAAGCCCACCGCCGACGCGGCCACCACGGCCGCCGCCGGCCTCGTCAAGGAGCCCGCCGCATGACCACCGCCACGCTCGCCCCCGCCCGGGTCGAGGACTCCGGCGCCGACGACACCCGGATCGGCCTGGCCGGCACCCTGCGCCACATCGGCGCGCTGACCCGCCGCAACCTGATGCGGATCAAGGCCGACCCGGAGTCGATGTTCGACGCCGTGCTGATGCCGATCGTCTTCACGGTGCTGTTCGTCTACGTCTTCGGCGGCGCCGTGTTCGCCGGCGACCAGGACAAGTACAAGCAGTTCATGATCCCCGGACTGCTCGGGCAGACCGGCATGACGCTGGCGCTGGCCGTCGGCACCGGCCTGAACACCGACTTCCAGACCGGGGTGATGGACCGCTTCCGCACCCTGCCGATCGGCCGGGCCTCCGTCCTGCTCTCCAAGATCGTGGCGGAGACGCTGCGGGCCCTGCTCTCCTCCGCGATCCTGCTGACCTTCGCCTTCATCCTCGGCTTCGAACTGAAGACCGGCGTGCCGGAGCTGCTGGCCGCGATCGGCCTGTCGCTGGTGTTCGGCATGTCGATCGTCTGGATCTCGATGCTGCTGGGCATGTCGCTGCGCAGCGCCCAGGCCGTCCAGGGCGTCTCCATGCTGGTCCTGATGCCGATGCAGTTCGGCAGCTCGATCTTCGCGCCGACCAGCACGATGCCGGGCTGGCTGCAGGCCTTCACCAAGGTCAACCCGCTGTCCGCGCTGGCCGACGCCTCCCGCGCGCTGCTCAACGGCGAGGGGGCGGTGGCCCACCCGGTGATGATCGTGCTGATCTGGTCCGCCGCGTCGACCGCGATCTTCGCCCCGCTCGCGGTGGCGCGGTTCCGCAAGCGGGTGTGACGGCCGGCGGCCGGCCCGCCGCGGGGGGGGGGCGGACCGCCCGCGATCCCGCCTCCGGTGGAGGCGGGATCGCCGTCCCTGGTGCCGTGGCCCTAGCCGATCAGCTCGTCCAGGACGGCGCGCGTCTGCTGCGGGGTCATGCCGTGGCCCTCGGCGCAGGCGGCCTCGAACGCCTCGTCGCCCAGCAGGGACCGCAGGGCGGCTCCTGAGCGCTCGCGCTCGGCGCGGTCCAGGTAGCCGCCCTTCGGGCCGTTCATCCCGTTGTGGGCCGCGAGCAGCACGGCACCCAGGCGGGCCTTCACGAGGTCGGCGTCCCGCTCGGCGAAGGACCGCAGCACGCCGACCACGGCCGGCACCACCATGACCGTCATCTGCTCGGCGAAGCCGGTCGCACCCTCCATCGCGGTGAGCAGCCGGCGGCCCTCGCGCAGCAGGGCCAGCCCCTCCTCCGGCCGGCCGGCGCGGGCGATGATCCAGCCGCGGGCGGTGGTGAGCAGACCGGCCACCACACCAGGGCTGAAGCCGCCCACCCGGGTCCCGTCCAGCTGGTCCAGTTCGGTCAGCGCCCGGTCGTAGGCCCCGCGCTGGGCGTGGATGCCGCAGAGCGTCAGGTGCCCGAACAGGAAGGCGCCGCTGACGGAGTGGTTCGGGCTCGTCCGGTCGAGGCCGTCGATGGTCTCCCGGATGATCCGCTCGCCGCGCTCCATGTCCCGCTCCAGCAGCGCGGCGCCGAGGTTGACCCGCAGGATCGGCACCTCCTGCGGCGCGCCCAGGACCTCGGCCAGCTCGATCGCCTGCTCGTACGCGGCCGCGGCCTCCTCCGGCTCACCCGAGTTGGCCAGCGCCTCGCCGCGGGCGGCCAGCGCCTGGGAGATCCCCCAGAGGTCCCCGGCCTCCCGGTACAGCGCCAGGGACCGCTCGCCGTCGAGGACGCCCTGCTCGGCCCCGCCCGGCCAGTCGTTCATCACCTTGGCCCGGATCTGCAGGACGAACGCGAGGTCGGTCAGCCCGCCGTGCACCTCGCAGCCGCGCACGGCGTCGTCCATCAGGTCCTTCATCACTTCCAGCCGGCCGGCCAGGAAGGCGCCGAACACCCGCATCAGGGCCGGGAAGCGGTAGGACTGCGGCAGCCCCGGGCCGAACACCTCCAGCAGGTGCTGCGAGACCGCGATCGCCTCCTGGTCCCCGAGCACCTCCAGGTTCCCCTCGAACAGCCCGATCAGCCGGTACATCGCGAGCAGCCGGCGGGCCTCCTCGACGACGCCCTCGGGCATCGGCACGCCGTACGCGAGCACGTTGTGCTCCAACGGCACGGGGGCCGGTCCGGCCGGGTCGAACGGGTCGGGGCCGAGCGCGGCGATCGCGGTGTACCAGCCGCGGGCCTCCAGGCTGTAGCCGCGCAGCGACCAGTACCAGCTCATGCCGAGCGCGAGGGCGAGGGCCTGCTCCTCGTCCCGCCGGTCGACCGCGCGGCGCAGCGCGGCCCGGATGTTGTCCTGCTCGCGCTCCAGCACCGCCAGCCAGTGCAGTTGCTGCGGGCCGTGGATGCTCAGGTCGGCGGTGGCGACCAGTTCGCGGAAGTGGGCGAGGTGGCGGCCCTCCGTCTCGGCGTTCTCGACGGCCTCGGCGAGGCGCTCCTCCGCGTACTCGTGGATGGTCTCCAGCATCCGGTAGCGCGGCAGGTCCCCGTCGCCGAGGTCGGCCACCAGCAGGGACTTGTCCACGAGGGAGAGCAGCAGGTCGGCGACCTCGGTGCGGGTCACCTCGACGCCGTCGGCGCAGACCGCCTCGGCGTCCTCCAGTCGCCAGCCGCCGGCGAACACCGACAGCCGCCGCAGGACGGCCCGTTCGCGCTTGCCGAGGAGGTCCCAGCTCCAGTCGACCACCGCGCGGAGGGTCTGCTGGCGCGGCAGCAGGGTGCGGCTGCCGGCGGTGAGCAGGCCGAACCGGCCGTCCAGGCGGTCGGCGATCTGGCGGGCCGTCATCACCCGCAGCCGGGCGGCGGCGAGCTCGATGGCGAGCGGCAGGCCGTCCAGGCGGCGGCAGATCTCGGCGCAGGCCTCCGGCTCGCTGCCCGGGTCGTAGCCGGGACGGGCGGCGGCGGCCCGCTCGCCGAGCAGCCGCAGCGCGACGGGGGCGGGCAGCGGCTCGACCGGCACGACGGTCTCGCCGGGCACGCCGAGCGGCTCGCGGCTGGTGGCGAGCACGGTCAGGCCGGGGCACTCGACGAGCAGGGTGGCGGCGAGGTCGGCGGCGGCCTGGATCAGGTGCTCGCAGTTGTCGAGGACGAGCAGCATCCGGCGGTGGGCGCAGTGCTCGACCAGCCGGCTCAGCGGGTCCTCGGCGCGCTTGTCGATCACCTCGGCGACGATGCTGCCGGTGTGCAGGACGGTCTCGCGCAGGCCGAGCGCGGAGACCACGGCGGCGGGGACGGCCTCCGGGCTCTCCAGCGGGGCGAGTTCGGCCACCCAGACGCCCTCCGGCCAGCGGCCGGCGGCGAGTTCGGCGCGGCCGGCCTCGATCGCGAGGCTGGTCTTGCCGGAGCCGCCGGGGCCGGTCAGGGTGGTCAGCCGGCCGGTCGTCAGCGCCTCGCGCAGGGCGGCGAGATCGCTCTCACGGCCGACGAAGCTGGTGAGCCGACCGCGCAGGTTCCCGGCGACGACGGCGCGCGCGGGCGCCCTGGGCGGTGGCACGGCCTCCTCCGGCACCAGCAACTCGGCGTGGAGGTCCTGGAGTTGACGACCGGGGTCGACGCCGAGCTCGTCCGCGAGGGCGCGCCTGGTCCGCTCGTAGTGGCGCAGCGCCTCGGCCGTCCGGCCGCTCCCGTGCAGCGCGCGGAGCAGCAGGTACTGCCAGGGCTCGTCCAGCGGGCGCCGCTCGCAGTGCTCGGTGAGCTCGGCGACCAGGTCGGCGGCCCGGCCGAGCCCGAGCTCGGCGGTGATGCGGTGCCGGCGGGCCTCGTCGCGCTGGGCCTCCAGCCGGGCGGCCGGGCCCCGGTCCGGCAGGTCGGCCAGCGCGGGGCCGCGCCACAGCGCGAGGGCGGCCCGCAGCCGCTCGGCGGCGAGCGCGTGGTCGCGGGCGTCCAGCGCGCGGCGGCCCTCGGCGGAGAGCCGGCGGAACTCGGCGAGGTCGGTGGCGGGGCCGGTCAGCCAGTACCCGGCGGGACCGGAGCCGATCTCGTCCCGGCCGACGGTGCGGCGCAGCCGGCCGACCAGGGTCTGCAGGGCGGCGGAGGCGTCCTGCGGTGGTTCCGCGTCCCACACCTCGTCCACCAGGAGGTCGGCCGGCACCGGACGGCCCTCGCGCAGGACCAGGGCGGTGAGCAGCGCGCGCAGCCGGGCACCGCCGAGCGGGACCGGCGTGCCGTCGTCGTGATGGGCCGTGGTGGTTCCGAGGATGCCGTAGTGCACCGGACCATTCTGGTCGATGTCCGGTCGCGGGGGCGCACAATTGTCCGGGCACCCACGGAAGCCCCCGGAACCCGGACGAGGGCGCCGGACGTTCACCCTGGACGGCTTGTCCGGTCACGGGCGCGCCCGGCATGATCGGTGCGCCGTCCGCTCGCCCCGTTCCACCCCCCTGACCCCCGGAGCACCACACCATGACCTTCGCCGCAACGCAGCGCTCGCGCAGCGACGACCGCCGGATCAGCCCGGTGTTCTGGGTGCTCCTGGCCGTACTGGGCACCTCCGGCTGGGCGGTGTACGCCGGCTACGGCAACGCCTCGTTCGGGGTGTTCCTGTTCGTCGTCGCGGGCTGGATGGTCTCGCTCTGCCTGCACGAGTACGCGCACGCGCGCACCGCGCTGCACGGCGGCGACATCAGCGTCGGCGCGAAGGGCTACCTGACGCTCAACCCGCTCAAGTACGCGAACGTGCTGCTCAGCTTCGTGCTGCCGATCGTGTTCGTGATCCTCGGCGGCATCGGCCTGCCCGGCGGCTCGGTCTGGATCGAGCGCCACCGGATCCAGGGGCGGCTCAAGCACAGCCTGATCTCGGCGGCCGGGCCGCTGGTGAACCTGGTCTGCGCCGCGGTGCTGCTGATCCCGGTGGGTGCGGGGTGGCTGCACAACAGCGACGTACCGTCCTACCACCTGGCGTTCAGCGGCGACCAGATGACGGCCCTCGAAGCCGGCATGGGCTTCCTCGGCCTGCTCCAGCTCAGCGCGGCGCTGCTGAACCTGCTGCCGGTGCCGGGCCTGGACGGCTACGGGATCATCGAGCCCTGGCTGTCGTACAACGCGCGCCGCGCCGTCGAGCCGTTCGCCCCGTACGGGATGCTGGCCGTGTTCGCGCTGCTGTGGCAGCCGCAGGTCAACTCGTTCTTCTTCGGGATCATCTACGACGTGATGGACCTGTTCGGGGTGAACTCCACCTACGCGGCGCTCGGCCGCGCCCTGTTCAGCTTCTGGAAGAACTAGCCCGGCCGGAAGAACTAGCCCTGTTCGGCGGCCTGGGCGGCGGCCAGCTTCGCCCGGCGCCGGTTCATCCACAGGACGTTGCTCGCGACGCCCGCCAGCGGGATCCAGATCAGGCCCAGCCAGAAGCCCTGGGTCAGCGAGACGACGGCGGCGGCCAGTGCGAGGACGACGACGATCAGGGCGAAGACGGACGTGCGGGGCATGGCGGGCGGCTCCTCGGGCGCGGACGGCGGGCCGGCCGGAAGGGATCTGCCCGGCGGCCGGCCCCCATTGTCGCCGACCTCACCTCCGGACCGGGTCCAGGGGTGAGGCCGACACGGCGGGACGTGCTCAGACGTCGGTGATCCGCAGGCCCGCGTGCGCCTTGTAACGGCGGTTGACCGAGATCAGGTTGGCCACCAGCGACTCGACCTGGTGGGCGTTGCGCAGCCGGCCGGCGAAGATGCCCCGCATGCCGGGGATCCGCTCGGCGAGCGCCTGCACGACGTCGGTGGCGGCCCGCTCGTCGCCGAGGACCATGACGTCGGTGTCGATCCGCTCCACCGACTCGTCCTGGAGCAACACCGCCGACAGGTGGTGGAACGCGGCGGTGACCCGCGAGTCCGGCAGGAGCGCGGCGGCCTGCTGCGCGGCGCTGCCCTCCTCCGGGACGAGCGCGTAGGCGCCCTGCTTGTCGAAGCCGAGCGGGTTCACGCAGTCGACGACGATCTTGCCGGCCAGCTCCTCGCGCAGGGCGGTGAGGGTCGCGGCGTGCCCGTCCCACGGGACGGCGATGATCACGATGTCGCTCTCCCGGGCGACGGCGGCGTTGTCGGCGCCGCGCACGCCGAGGCCCAGCTCGGCGGCCGAGGCCTCGGCCCGGGCGGCGTCGCGCGAGCCGATGATCACCTGCTGGCCGGCCTTGGCCAGTCGCAGGGCCAGCCCGCGCCCCTGGTCGCCGGTGCCGCCGAGGACGCCGACCACCAGCTGCGAGACGTCCGGCAGCTCACGGGCCGGGTTTGTCGCTGAATCGAGGGAAGTCATGGGCCGATCCTGCCAAATCCCCGGCCGGGCGGACATTCTGAGGCCCATGGACGCGGTGAGAGTTTCGGCACTCCGGGAGCGGCTGGCGGGCACCGGCTGGCTGGAGGCGGTCGGCGGCTTCGCCGGAGCGCTGCGCCGCTCGGTGTCCCGGCGCGGGGCGGGCGAGCTGCTGCTGGTCGGCACCGAGGCGTACGAGCCCTGGCACCTGGCCGCCCATCTGGACGACGAGGCCGCCTGGTCGGACGTCCCCCGGCTGGCGCCCACCCTGCTGCGGCACGGCCCGACGGCCGGCGCCCCGGCGCACCTGGCGCACGGCCTCGGGCGGCTCAGCGGGGCCCGGCGCGGCGCCACCGTCCTGGTGGTCGCCCCGCGGACCGTCGGCGCGCCGCTGCTGGAGCGTGTCCGGGACGCCCGCCGGGGCGGCGCGACAGTGCTCGCGCTGGACGGCGGCGCCGCGGCCGGCGGGCCGGGCGGGCTCGCGAATCCCGGCGGGCTCGCCCGCCTCGACGACCTCCGCGGACTCGACGGCCCCGACCGGCTCGACGGCCCCGACGGACTCGACGACCTCCGCGCGCTCGCGCACGAGCGGCTGGCCGTCGGCACCGGCGCGGAAGAGCCCTTCGACCTCGCCCAGCACCTGGTGAGCGCCGCCGCCGCGCAGCCCCCGCCCCGCCGCTCGGCCCTCGGCCGGCTCGCCGACCTGGCCGCCCGGCTCGCCGCGCCCCCGACGATCGGCCGCTGGTAGGCCCCGCCCCGGCGGCCGGGAAAACCCGTTGCGGCACCCGGAACGGCCGTCCGAGGATGGTCGTTCGTGAACGACGACGAACCACCCCATACCGGCCGGCTGCGCGCCCTGCTGCGCTCGCTGCGCCCCGACCTCTCGCCCTGGCGCTCCTCCCGCGACTTCCGGCTGCTCTGGACGTCCGGCTGCGTGACGAGCTTCGGCAGCTTCCTCACCTACGTCGCCGTGCCGATGCAGATCAAGGACCTCACCGGTTCGTCCTTCGCGGTCGGCCTGGTCGGCGCCTTCGAGCTCGTCCCGCTGATCGTCTTCGGGCTCTGGGGCGGCGCGCTCGCCGACGCCCTCGACCGGCGCCGGCTGGTGCTGCTGTCCGAGGCCGGGCTCGGCCTGCTGGCCGGGCTGCTCCTGCTCAACGCGCTGCTGCCGCACCCGCTGCTCTGGCCGGTCTACGCGGTCGCCGCGCTGGTCGCCGCGGCCGACGGCCTCCAGCGCCCGGCGCTGGACTCGCTCGTCCCGCGGATCGTCCGGCACGACCAGCTGGCCGCCGCGTTCGCCCTCAAATCCCTGTACCGCAACGTCGCTTCGGTGGCGGGCCCGGCACTGGCCGGCGTCACCGTCGCCTTCGCCGGGGTACGGACGGCGTACGCGCTCGACGTCCTCACGTTCGCCGTGTCGCTCCTGCTGCTCGCCCGGATCCGCGCCGTGCCGCCCGCGAGCGACGCCGAACGCCCCACCTTGCAGGCCGTGTTCACCGGGCTCCGGTACGCGTGGAGCCGCAAGGACCTGCTCGGCACGTACGCGATCGACCTCTGCGCGATGCTGTTCGCCTTCCCCGTCGCCGTCTTCCCGTTCCTGGCCTCGGAGTTGGGCGCCGACTGGGCGCTCGGCCCGATGTACGCGGCCTCCGCCGCGGGCGCCCTCCTGGTCGGCGCGACCAGCGGGTGGACCTCCCGGGTGCACCGGCACGGCCGCCTGCTGGTCGTCGCCGCCGTCGGCTGGGGTGCGGCGATGGCGCTCGCGGGCCTGGCCGGCAACGTCTGGGTGGTCCTGCTCGGCCTGGCGCTGGCCGGCGGTGCCGACGAGATCAGCGGCGTCGCCCGCTCGACCATGTGGAACCAGTCCATCCCGGACGAGGTCCGCGGCCGGATGGCGGGCGTGGAACTGCTCAGCTACTCGGTCGGCCCGCAGCTCGGGCAGGTCCGGGCCGGCACGATGGCCGGCCTGATCGGTGTCCGGGCCTCCGTCTGGACCGGCGGGGCGGCCTGCGTCCTCGCCGTCGTCGCCGTCGCCGCGGCGCTCCCCGGCCTGCTGCGGTACGACGACCGCACCGACCCGAACACCGCCGCCGTCCGGGCCGGGCACGAACGGGCGGAGCGCGAACGGGCGGAGCGCGAACGGGCGGCGGCGGCAGCCCCCTGACGAGCCGTCACTCGGCCTGTCGCTCCGCCCCGCCCTCCGGCTTGTCGTCCGACGCGTTGCGCCACTCGCGGTTGCGCTCCTCGACGAGCTGAAGGGCGTGCGCCGCCTCGTCGCGGGTGGCGTACGGGCCGAGGCGGTCCTTGGCCGGGCACTCGGGGCCCTCCTCGACCTTGTTGTGCTTGATGCAGTAGAACCACTCGCCGGGCTTGCCGGTCGGCTTGCGGTGGAATCCCAGGGGCATGGCGGTCTCCTGTACGACGGCGGACGGTCCGCTACCGATCATTCCCCGGCCGGGGCCGCTCCGCACACCTCCCGGCCGCCCGGGGCCCGGCCGATAGACTCGCCGCATGGCTCTCGTACCCGGCACCCAGTCCCCCACCCGCAAGGTCCCGGCGCACATCGCGCGCCCCGAGTACGTCGGCAAGCCCGCGCCGACGCCGTACACCGGGCCCGAGGTGCAGACCGCCGAGACGATCGAGAAGATGCGAATCGCGGGCCGGATCGCCGCGCAGGCGATGGCCGAGGCGGCCGCGCTGATCGCGCCCGGCGTCACCACCGACGCGCTGGACGCCGTCGCCCACGCGTACATGTGCGACCACGGCGCCTACCCGTCCGACCTCGGCTACCGGGGCTTCCCCAAGTCCGTCTGCACCTCGATCAACGAGGTGATCTGCCACGGCATCCCGGACTCGACCGTGCTCCAGGACGGCGACATCGTCAACATCGACGCCACCGCCTACATCCACGGCGTGCACGGCGACCTCAATGCCACCTACCTGGTCGGCGACGTGGACGAGGAGTCCCGGCTGCTGGTCGAGCGGACCAGGGAGTCGCTCGACCGGGCGATCAAGGCGGTCAAGCCGGGCCGTCAGATCAACGTGATCGGCCGGGTCATCGAGTCCTACGCCAAGCGCTTCGACTACGGCGTCGTGCGGGACTTCACCGGCCACGGCATCAACACGTCGTTCCACTCCGGCCTGATCATCCCGCACTACGACAGCGAGCGGGCCACCGAGGTGATCAAGCCCGGGATGACCTTCACCATCGAGCCGATGCTCACCCTCGGCACCTACGACTACGAGATCTGGCCGGACGGCTGGACCGTCGTCACCAAGGACCGCAAGCGCACCGCCCAGTTCGAGCACACCCTGGTGGTCACGGCGGACGGCGCGGAGGTCCTGACCCTGCCGTGACCCACGCCGCGGCGCCCCGCCCCGGTGGGCGTCGTCAGCCGATGAGCCACTGCTCCTCGGCCACGGCGCCCACCTCGGTGCAGGCGTCCGTCAGCACGTCGAGGACGCGCAGCGGGTCCGGCAGGGACAGCTCGGGCCCGCGCAGCCACCGCACCTGGGAGCCGTCCGGCAGCGCGGCCGGCGGCAGCAGCGTGTACGAGCCGCGGCAGTGCCAGCGCAGGCCGGGGTGCTCGGACATGGTGTCCGGCGTGGAGTCGAGCGCGCTCGGCCACCACTCGTCCTCGTCCTGCGGGGTGCCACGGGTGGCGGTGAAGAACAGGTAGCGGTCCTCGCCGACGGCGGCCACCGGGCCCTCGACGCCGAGCGCCGTCAGCCGCTCCAGGGCGAGCCGCCCGGCCTCGGCCGGGACGTCCAGGACGTCGTGCGCGCGGCCGGTGGCGGTCACGAAGTTGGCGTGCGGGTCGCGGGAGAGCCAGCGGGCCAGCTGCTCCGGGTCCGTGGTGGCCTGGGTCTGCCAGGCGAAGGACACCGGGTGCTGGGCGGGCGCCGGACAGGCGACCCGGTCGCACGAACATCGGTAGCCGGCCGGATGGGCCGCGGGTGCGAGCGGGAAACCGGCGCGGACGGCGCCGAGCAGCTGATCCAGTCGGGCGGCGGGAGTGTCCGCGTCGCCCGGACGGGCCCGCTCACGGTCACGCTTCTGCCACCAGGTCGTCCACCTGCTGCCGGCTTCCATCGGGCCCCTTCCGCGCGCTGCCGTGCCTGGTGCGACACAGCGTTCGACGTACCTCTCCGACGCAACGCACGGCGCCCCCCGCTGCTTCCCGGGTCGGTGCTCGGCCTTGCCGTCCACGCCCTGCCGGCCGGAGCCGGGGTCACCGGACGGCCGACGCCCGGGTCACGGTACGGAGTCGCGGCAGCGCTCGGGCTGCGGCTCGAAGGCCGGGAGAGCACGCCGATCCGCGCCTCGCCCGGCCCGCACGGGGCCCGCTGACCCGGGTGGACCCCGAGGGCGTAACAGGAAGGATAAGGGTGCGCGGGCCCTTCGGATGACCGGGGGCGGTGCCTCGCCGGTCACACTCCCGGCACGCAGTGGCCACAAGGCCCCCTCCGGTGGTCCGCCGTAACGTCACCCGCCCGGAGGTGAGACCCTGGTGGGGTGAAAGCGGAGACCGAATTCGTCGGCGGCCCCATGGACGGCCAGGTCCTCCCCATCGAGGTGGGGATGATGCTCGGCGTGCCCAAGAAGTACAAGGTGCCGGTCCCCGCGCACGGCGACACCCCCGCGCGCACACTGGTGTACGTCCGGTCCAAGCAGGTGCACGGCACCCGCTGGTTCTGGCGCTACGAGTACGACGAGGCGGCCACCGAGCGCGCGTCCGGCTGACGTCCGCACGGGCCGCGCCCCTCCGCAGCCTCCCCGGGAGGACGGCCATGGCGAGAACCGTGCGGCACCCCAGGAGCAGGACCGAGGCCATCGCGCACCACAACCGGCAGGTGGCCGGCGTCACCGCGGCGCTGCTGGTCGTGATCAGCCTCTACACCGTCGTCATCGGGCCCGACGGCTGGCTCTGGTTCGCGTGGGCGGTGCTGCTGCTCTCCTGCGTGGCCCTGTTCACGATCCGCGGCTGAGCCCGCTCCCGGGCCCGCCCCCGAACAGCGGCACCGCCCGCTTCCCCCCGGCGACGGTCGGGCACCTCGGTCAGTCGTCCCCGGTCATTCGCCCTCGGTCATTCGTCCTCGGCGAGGATCAGGTACAGCTTCTTGCGGGCCTCGGTCAGCACCGCCAGGCCCTTGGTGCGCTGCCCCTCCGAGCCGGTGGCCATGACCTGACGGATCGCCTGGTCGACCGCGGCCAGCGCCTGGCCGACCTCCTGGACGGCCTCCCAGTCGACCTCCCGGCCGGCCTCCGCCCACGGCTCCGCGGCCCCCGCCTCGGCCTCGGCCCGGCCCGCCTCGGTGAGCGAGACCAGCCGCTTGCCGCCGATCACCTCCGCGACGATCAGGCCCTCCTCCTCCATCAGCTGGAGGTTCGGGTAGATCGAACCCGGACTCGGCCGCCAGGCCCCGCCGGTCCGCTCGGTGATCTCGGCGATCATCTCGTACCCGTGCATCGGCCGCTCCTTGAGCAGCGCCAGCAGCGAGGCACGGACGTCCCCGCGCCGCGCCCGGCCCCCGCGCCGCCCGTGCGGGCCGCCGCGCCGGCCGCCGCGCCCGCCGAAGCCGTGCCCGAACGGACCGCCCATCGGGCGGCCGGGGCCACCGCCGCCGAACGGCGGACCGAAGCCGCCGAACGCCGCGCGGCGCTCGTAGCCCTCCCCCGGCATCCCCTCGAACTCCGGGCCCGGGCCGCGACGCCGGTCGCCGCGGGGGCCCTCTCCACGAAATCGCATTCCTGAGCGCATGGCGCCCACCTCCTGTGGTTCGGCGAAACAGTCGAGTAACTGTCTCGATAGTTCGACGATATATCGGTGACTGTCGCTCGTCAACGGATACCGACACCCGACACGGCCGCCGAGCGCAGCGGTCGGCTCCCGTCCAGCCGCTACGGTGACGGGCATGGCCGGAGAACGCGATCTTTCGACGCTGCTGCGCGGCATGCGCCCGCTGCTCAACCCGGGGCGGTACGTCTACTGCACGCTGCCCGCGAAGGTGCCCGCCGGAATGCGGCCGGTGGTGACCGTCGCCGAACCCGAAGGGGTGACGGTGGTGCTCCCGCAGGAGGAGGCGGACGCCCTCGGGCTGCGGTACGAGTACGTGGCCGCCTGGATCACCCTGCAGATCCACTCGGCGCTGGAGGCCGTCGGACTGACGGCGGCGGTCGCCGGCCGGCTCGCCGAGGAGGGGATCAGCTGCAACGTCGTGGCCGGCTTCCACCACGACCACCTGTTCGTCGGCGCCGACGACGCCGAACGCGCCGTCCGGGCCCTGACGGAGCTGGCCGACCGCTCCGCCTGACGGTGCCGCCGAGTGGCCGCGGCCGTCCGCCCCTTCGACACTGGAGGCAGCCGCCCCGCCAGGGCCGGCCCCACCGGAAGGAGACGGCCGCCATGGCCATCTGCGTCACCTGCGGCAACGACTACTGGCTCGCCTTCGAGATCAAGACGGTCACCGGCGACACCTACACCTTCGACAGCTTCGAGTGCGCGATGGAGAAGCTCGCGCCCCGCTGCGAACAGTGCAGCGTGCGCATCGTCGGCCACGGCGTCGAGGTGGCCGGCATGTTCTTCTGCTGCGCCAACTGCGCCCGCGTCAACGGCGGCCTCGGCGAGCAGATCCGCGACGCCGTCGGCGCCCACCCGGCCTAGTCGGACCCCGGCACGACGAAGGCCCTCCGGCCCGCGCTTCTCGCGCGGCCCGGAGGGCCTTCGGCTGCATGGGGGCGGAAGAGTCGGCCTGTACGCCGGGTTCTGTCACCCGGGCTGCTTGCGCGGCCCGGGGAGACGGCCATCCATCTAGGGCTGCCGTTGCCGACAGCCTCGTGCGGTCTACCCGCGAGCTCGGGCGAGCAGCCCTCGAACACTCGCGCACGGCGCCCGGAGGCACCGATCTTGACCTTGCTCCAGGTGGGGTTTACCGAGCCGGCCGGGTCACCCCGGTCGCTGGTGGTCTCTTACACCACCGTTTCACCCTTACCCGCCGCAGAACGGCGGGCGGTCTGTTTTCTGTGGCACTGTCCCGCGGGTCACCCCGGGTGGGCGTTACCCACCACCCTGCTCTGTGGAGCCCGGACGTTCCTCGGCGGGTCTGGGACCCGTCGCGACCGCCCGGCCGGCTCTTCCGCCGTAGTGGTCATCGTAGCCGCTCGGGCGGCGCCTGCCGTACTCCGGTCCGGACCGCCGGCGCATCCCCGCCGAGCCGGGCGGCGACCCGGGCCGCGGCCGCCGTCGCCCGGGCCGAGGTGGTGGCCAGGCCGAGGGCGAGGATCGCACCGCCGAGACCCACCAGGATCCACCAGCCGGCGTGGCTGGCCGACGCGAAACCCGTGGCCACCGGGCCGACCACCGCCGAGGTCACCACCGTCCCGATCACCGCCACCCCGAGCGACTGGCCGACCTGCCGGCTCGTCGACGCGACGGCCGCCGCCACGCCCGCCTGGGCCCGCGGCATGCCGGAGACGGCCGCGTTGGTGATCGGCGCGTTGACCATGCCGAAGCCGAAGCCGAACAGCGCGTACGCGACGAGCAGCAGCACCGCCGGGGAGTCCGCGGTCAGCCGGGTGAGCAGCAGGCCGCTCGCGGCCAGGCCCAGCCCGGCCGCGACCAGCGGCAGGCGCGGGCCGCGGCCGCCGACGATCCGTCCGGACAGCGGCGCGCAGACCAGCATCATCCCGGCCATCGGCAGCGTCCACAGGCCCGCCTCGACCGGGCCGTAGTGCCGGACGTCCTGCAGGTAGAGGGTGTTGAGGAAGAGGAAGCCGCCGAGCCCGGCGAACGCGCACACCGCCGTGACGGTGGCGCCGGTGAACGGCGGGCTGGCGAAGAAGCGCGGGTCGACCAGCGGCTCGGCGACCCGCCGCTCCCACAGCGGGAAGGCGACCAGCGCGGCCACCGCGACCCCGGCCAGGGCCAGGATCAGCGGGGACGTCCAGCCGTTGCCGGGGCCCTCGATGATGGCGGCGGTGCCGCAGCCCAGCAGCAGGACCATCAGCAGCTGCCCGACCGGGTCCAGCCGGCGCGGCCGCGGGGCGCGCGACTCGGGGACGTAACGGATGGTCAGCGCCACGGCGACCAGCGCGACCGGAACGTTGATCAGGAAGATCGACGGCCACCCGGCGCCGTCCACCAGGAACCCGCCGAGCAGCGGCCCCATCGCCATCGAGATGCCGACCACCCCGCCCCACACGCCGATCGCCCGGGCCCGCTCGGCCGGGTCGGTGAAGGTGTTGGTGATGATCGACATCGCGACCGGGTTGAGCATCGACCCGCCGACCGCCTGGAGCGCCCGGAACGCCACCAGCCACTCCAGGCTCGGCGCCAGACTGCACAGCAGCGAGCCGAGCGCGAAGCACAGCAGACCGATCTTGAACACCCGGCGGCGGCCGAAGCGGTCGGCCACCGAGCCGAACAGCATCAGCAGCGAGGCCAGCACGAGGGTGTACGCGTCGATGATCCACTGCAGGCCGGACGCCGGGGCGTCGAGGTCGTGCTGGATCGCGGGCAGCGCGATGTTCACCACGGTGTTGTCGAGGCCGACGATGAACAGGCTCAGACAGCAGATCGCCAGCACGAGCAGGCGCCGGCGGCGCCCCTGATCGGCGGGGGCGGTGGGGGCGGAGGGTTCGGACACGGCACGATCCTCCCACCCCCGCCCGCCCCCGGGCGGCTCAGAGGGCCGCGAAGCGGACCGTCCGGGTGGCCGGATCGGCCGCCGCCAGCCGCACCCGGATCAGCCCGCCGAGCGGCAGCGGGGCCGGGACCGCACCGGGGGCGACCGCTTCGGGGCCGACCGGCCGGTCGCAGCGGGCCCGGACGGCCGGCTCGCGCAGCTGGACGGTGCCCGAGGCCGGCCGCTTCTCGTCCACGTCGATCACCACCGCCGTGAAGTCCTCGCCCTCCCGGCCCGCCAGCAGCTCCGCCTCCACCAGGTCCACGCACGCCCGCTCGACCTCGGCCGAACGGCGGTCCCCGCTCGCCATCAGCGCCGGCACGCCGGGCAGCGCCTCACGCGTCCAGTCCGGCACGTCCTCCCCCGCGGCCACCGCCGCGCACACCTCCTGGGCGAACCGGTCGCCGAGCCGGCGCAGCGGCGCCGTGCAGTGCGCGTACGGCGCCGCCAGCGCCGCGTGGCCCGGATCGGCGGGGGCGGGCAGGCCGCGGGACTCGTCGAACGCGTGGTAGCCGGCGCCGCGCAGCAGCCCGGTGCACTCGTTGAGGAAGGCGGCGTTGAGCGGCACGTCCGGATCCAGCGAGCGGATCAGCTCCTGGTACGGGAGGCCCTCCGGCCAGGCCACGTCCAGGGCGGCGGCGATCCGGCGCAGCCGCGCGTACGCGGAGGCGGGCGCGGCCGGCAGGGTGCGCAGCAGGCCGACGCCCGCGTCCAGCATCATCTCCGCGGCGGCCATGCCGGTGAGCAGCGAGATCTGGGCGTTCCAGCCGTCGGCCGGGCCGGGCGCGCGATAGCCGAGGACGTACCCGTGCAGGGTCTCCTCCACCTCCTGCTCGGGCACCGGCAGGCTGATCCCGCCGCGCGCCCGCTCCTGCTCCTCGCGCAGCCCGCCGACCGTCGCGAGCAGGGCCAGCTGCTCGTCGGCCCCGCCCAGGTCGACGGCGCGCTGGACGGCCGCGTAGTCCAGGCGGCGGTGCGAACGGACCACGGCGCGGCGCGCGTCCGCGAGCACGACCCCGCCGTCCGCGTCCAGGTCCAGCTGCCACAGCAGCGCCGGGCGGGGCTCGCCGGGCAGGAGGCTGGCGGCGTCCTCGGAGATCCGGGTGGGGTGCAGCGGGATGCGGTGGTCCGGGAAGTACAGGGTTTCGACCCGGCGGCGGGCCTCGGCGTCGATCGCCCCGCCCGGACGGACGAAGGCCGCGACGTCGGCGATCGCGTAGTACACCCGGTAGCCGCCGCCCGGGCGGCGGGTGAGGTGCATGGCCTGGTCGAGGTCCCGGGAGCCGGGCGGGTCGACCGTGAACAGCGGCAGGTCGGTGGCGTCGTACTCGGGCATCCGGGGCCGCTCGGCCGCCTCCTCCGCCTCGGCCAGCACCGCCTCCGGCCACTCGGCGTGGATCTCCAGTCGGGTCCTGAGCTCGGCCAGTTCCGCGTTGATCCGGGCGGAGTCGGCGGCCTTGACGCGCAGTTTTCGGCGTGGCATGCACGTCAGCGTAGGGCGAATCGGGTGATTCCGGACGGAGGCTCGGCGGCCCCGGTGGCCCCCTCCGGGGTTTCGGTGACCTCCGGGTTTCGGTGACCTCGTCGGCCTCGGTGGCCTCGGCGGCCTCGACGGCCTCAGCGACCCAGGAGCTTCCTGAGGTCGGCGGCGGCGAGGGAGACGGAGTCGTCGTAGCCGCCGGTGGCCAGGCGCAGCACGAAGGCGACGGCGTCGTCCGGGTGCGGGTCGGTGTAGGACTCGCCGTTGTAGTCCAGGAACAGCAGCATCGCCTCGAAGGCGGTGCGCTTGTTCCGGTCGACCAGCGGGTGGTTGCGGGCGAGGCTCTGACCGAGCGCGGCGGCCTTGGTCCAGAGGTCCGGGTAGGCGTCGGCGCCGAACAGGCTCGCTTGCGGGCGGCCGAGGGCGGACAGCAGGGCGCCGAGGTCGCGGATGTTCTCCGGGCCGCCGGCGAGGTAGGTGACGTCGTCGAGGTCCAGGAACTCCGTGGGCCCGGTGGGCCGGGTCACAGGTCCTTCAGCCTCTCCAGCGTCTCGGCGTTGGCCGCGCGGATGCGGGCCACCATGGCCGCGCGACGCTCGGCCCGGCCGGGTCGCGTCAGGCCCTCCGGCACGTCGGACTGCCGCACCTCGAACGCCAGCTCGGCGGTGTCGCCCCCGCCCTCCCCCTCGGTGACCCGCACCCGCCCGGCCATCACGGCCTGCGCGGCGGCGCGCAGCGCGAACTCCAGCGCCTGCCGCGTCTCCACCGGCAGGTCTGCGGGCAGCCGCACGGACAGGGACTCCTCCACGGCGTCGTCATCCTCGCCGGGCACCAGGTCCAGGGGTCGCAGGGACATCTCACTCACTCTCCTTCGCCACCCACCGTAACGGCCGGTGGACCCCTGCCCCCACCGAATTCCCCCCGCTGTTCCCCCTGGGCAGGCGCAGGGCGCAGGAGCCGAATGGCGGGCCACGGAACGGCGCGCGGGCGGACAGCCAACCCACACCCGCCACCCCCATCGAAAGGCCCCGGGCGCCACGGGCGACAGCAGCCAAACGGCGGGCCACGGAACAGCGCGCGGGCGGACAGCCGACCGACACCCGCCACCCCCACCGAAAGGCCCCCGGCACCACGGGCGACAACAGCCGAACGGCGGGCCACGGCCCGGTCGGACGGCCGGCGGTCAACGGACGTAAGGGTTCGTAGAGTTGGGGCAGGTGGTCGAACGTGGAGGGGGTCCGGTGATGAGCACGGTGAAGGCGACCGGGGTGGCGGTGTCGGCCGCGTTGGCGGGCGTCGGGGCGCTGCACGCGGTGTGGGCGGTGGCGCCGTGGCCGTTGCGGACGCCGGAGGAGTTCGCGGACACCCTGGTCGGCGCGGGCGATGAGCTGCCGCCGGCGACCGCCTGCCTCGCGGTGGCGGGACTGCTCGGGACGGCCGCGTACCTGGTGGCGGCCGAGGCCGGCGCGCTGCCGCCGGTGGGACCGCGGCGGCTGCGGCGGGCCGGAGTGCGGGCGGTGTCCGGGGTGATGCTGGCGCGCGGGATCGGCGGGCTGGCGCTGTTCGGGAACGTCGTCGAGCGTTCGGAGCGGTTCACGCGGCTGAACACCCGGTACTACTCGCCGCTCTGCCTGGCCCTCGGTGCCGGGGCGGCCGTGGTCGCGCGGGCGGGTGCCGGGGAGCCGTCGCAGTAGGGTGGCGGGGTTCGGTTGCCACAAAGTGTTGAGGAGTCCGCTGTGCTGGTGCTGTTGCCGCCCTCGGAGGGGAAGGCCGCGTCCGGGGACGGAGGGCCGGTGGTGCTCGACCGGTTGTCGTTGGCGGGACTGACGACGGCGCGGGCCGAGGTACTGGAGGCGCTGGTCGCGCTGTGCCGGGGGGACGAGGACACCGCCGCCGAGGTGCTCGGGCTCAGTCCGGGACTGCGCGGGGAGATCGCGCGGAACGCCGGGCTGCCGTCGGCCGGGGTGCGGCCGGCGGGCGAGGTGTACACCGGCGTGCTGTTCGACAACCTGGGCCTGGCCACCCTGGACGAGGCCGCGTACGGCCGGGCCGAGCGTTCGCTGCTGGTGTTCTCCGGGCTGTGGGGCGCCGTGCGGATCGCCGACCGGATCCCGCCGTACCGCTGCTCGATGGGCGTGAAACTCCCCGGCCTGGGGGCACTCGGGGCGTACTGGCGGAGCGCGATGGCCCCCGTGCTCCCGGAGGTCGCGGACGGGCTGGTGCTGGACCTGCGCAGTTCCGCGTACGCGGCCGCGTGGAAGCCGGCCGGCGAGGTGGCCTCGCGCACGGCGACCGTCCGGGTGCTCCAGGAGCGGAACGGCAAGCGCACGGTCGTCAGCCACTTCAACAAGGCGACGAAGGGCCGGCTCGTCCGGGACCTCCTGGTGGCCGGCGCCGAGCCGAAGACCCCCGCCGAGCTGATGGACGCCCTGCTGGAGCTGGGCCACCGGGTGGAGCTCGCCGCGGAGGGCACGGCCCGCAAGCCGTGGCAGCTGGACGTCGTCGTCACCGAGGTGCACTGACGGCGTGAGGCGGCGCCCGTGCACTGACGGCGTGAGGCGGGGCCCGTGCCCCGCCTCACGGTCGGGTCAGCGCAGGTGCGACGTGTCGTTGAGCAGCCGCACCGACGCGTTGCCGTCCGCGTAGTACTGGACGGCGCACAGCGAGGCCGCCGACAGCTCCATCCGGTACAGCGAGTCCGGCGGGGCGCCGAGGGCCAGTCGGACCAGCGTCTTGATCGGGCTGACGTGCGACACGACGAGGACCGTCCGGCCGGGGTGGCGGGCGATGATCTTGTCGCGGGCGACGCCTGCCCGGTGGGTGAGCGTGGTGAAGCTCTCGCTGCTGCCGGTCGGCTTGGCCTTGGCCGAGCCGAGCCACGCCGTGAGGTCGTCCGGGTAGCGCTCGCTCACCTCGGCGAAGGTCAGGCCCTCCCACGCGCCGAAGTCGACCTCGCGCAGGCCCTCCTCGTACCGCACCTCCAGGCCGAGCCTGGCCGCGACGGTCTCGGCGGTCTGCCGGGTGCGCTGCATCGGGGAGGCGACGACCGCCTGGATGCTGCCGCGCGCGGCGAGCGCCTCGGCGGCCCGCTCGGCCTGCCAGCGGCCCTTCTCGGAGAGCTCCGGGTCGCTGCCGCCGCTGCCGGAGAAGCGCTTCTCCGGGGTGAGCGCGGTCTCGCCGTGGCGCAGCAGCACGAAGGTGGTGGGGGTGCCGAGGTCGGCCGGGGCGGCCCAGCCGGCCTTGGGGGCCGCGGTCTCCAGCGGCGGTTCGGCGACGACCGCCGCGGCCGGCGCTGCCGCGGCGGGCTTCCTGGGCTCCCACTGGCGGCCCGCCTTGCCGGCGTCCATGGCCTCGTTGGCGAGCCGGTCGGCGTCCTTGTTCCGCTCGCGCGGGATCCAGGTGTAGGTGACGCGGCCCCGCGGGAGAACGGTCTTCGCCTCGGCGGCGAGCGGCTGCATGTCGGGGTGCTTGATCTTCCAGCGCCCGGACATCTGCTCGACGACGAGCTTGGAGTCCATCCGGACGTCCACCGTGGCGTCCGGGTCGAGCTCGCGCGCCGCCCGGAGCCCGGCGATCAGGCCCTTGTACTCGGCCACGTTGTTGGTGGCGTGCCCGATGAACTCGGCGGCCTCGGCGACGATCTGCCCGGTGTCGCCGTCGCGGACGACCGCGCCGTAGCCGGCCGGCCCCGGGTTGCCCCGGGACCCGCCGTCCGCCTCGACGATGAAGCGCGCCGCCACCGGATCAGACGCCCGAGTCGGCGGTGCGGACCAGGATCCGCGAGCAGTTCTCGCAGCGGACCACCTTGTCGGCCGGCTCGGCCTTGATGGCGTTGAACTCGGTGATGGAGAACTCGGTGCGGCAGCCCTCGCAGCGGCGCTGGTAGAGGCGGGCCGCGCCGACGCCGCCCTGCGTCTCGCGCAGCTTGGCGTAGAGCTTCATGAGGTCGGCCGGGACGACGGCGGCGACGGTCTCGCGGTCGCGCTTGACCTTGTCGGCCTCGGTGTCGATCTCGGCGAAGGCGGCGTCCCGGCGGCCCTCGGCCTCGGTGAGGACGACGGTGGAGTGCTCCAGGCGGGCGGTCAGCTCGGTGACGCGGGTCTGGGCGCTCTCCAGGCGCTCCATGACGTCGAGCACGACCTCCTCCAGGTCGCCCTGGCGCTTGGCGAGCGAGCCGATCTCGTGCTGGAGGTTCTCCAGGTCCTTCGGCGAGGTGATCGCGCCGGAGTCGAGGCGCTGCTGGTTGCGGGCGGAGCGGGCGCGGACCTGCTCGACGTCCTGCTCGGCCTTGGTCAGCTCGCGGGCGGTGTCGCCCTGCTGGGCCTGGGCGGCGACGACCAGGTCCTTGAGCGCGGTGTGGTCGGCGGTGGCCTTCTCGATCTCGGCGTGCTCGGGCAGGCTGCGACGCCGGTGGGCCAGCTGGTCGAGCTTGGAGTCGATGGCCTGGAGGTCGAGCAGGCGGATCTGGTCGGCGGGCGCGGCGTTCAAGCGGAGAGCTCCTGTGAATCGGGTCAGGCGGGGAAGGACATGGGGGCGTGCGCGGTCCACGGGTCGGTGACCCGGTGGGAGACCTTGGTCTCCACGGCCCAGCCGCGCTGGTCGGCGGCGGCCCGCAGGGCCCGCTCGGCCAGGGTGAGCCAGGGCCACTCGGTGGCCCAGTGCGCGGCGTCGACCAGCGCGACCGGGGCCGCCTCGGCGGCCTCGGACGCCGGGTGGTGGCGCAGGTCGGCGGTGACGTAGGCGTCCACGCCGGCCGCCCGGACCTCGGCGAAGAAGCCGTCCCCGGAGCCGCCGCACACCGCGACCCGGCTGATCAGCCGGTCCGGATCGCCGGAGACGCGGACGCCGGCGGCGGTGGCGGGCAGGCCCTTGGCGACCTGCTCGGCGAAGGCGGCGAGGGTCAGCGGGGGCTCCAGCAGGCCGATCCGCCCGCCGCCGCGGCGGCCGAGCGGGTCGGTCGGGTCCGGCACCAGCGGACCGGTGACGGTCAGGCCGACGGCCTCGGCGAGGGCGTCCGAGACCCCGGGGTCGGCGTGGTCGGCGTTGGTGTGCGCGACGTGCAGGGCGATGCCGTTGCGGATCAGCGTGTGCACCACCCGGCCCTTGAAGGTGGTGGCGGCGACGCTGGTGGTGCCGCGCAGGTAGAGGGGGTGGTGGGTGACGACGAGGTCGGCGCCCCACTCCACGGCCTCGTCCACGACGGCCTGCACGGGGTCGACGGCGAACAGGACGCGGCCGACCTCGGCCTCGGGGTCGCCGCAGACCAGGCCGACGGCGTCCCAGGACTCCGCCCACTGCGGCGGGTAGACCTCTTCGAGTGCGGTGATGACGTCGGACAGTTTCGGCACCTGTCGAGACTACCGTGCGCGCGGGGGCGGTCGGGCCCCGGCCGCTCGGTCTCGGGGGCGGTCGGGGGGTCCCCCGGGCCCGGGCTGCGGGTTCGGCCGGCGTACATGGGTGCCACCCGCGCACGGATGCTCGTCGACCCGCCACGATCCGCCGCTCGCACCCCCCGGGCGCCGGGGGCGCGGGCCGCGCACGCCGGTGCGCCGGGCGCGCGTTGCTCACACCGTGCCCTTCGCACGAATTCGAAACCCGTGCTGGATCACCCTTATGAGTGAAGTGACCGGCTGTGCGTTGAGCCTCTCCCGCCTCGAAAGTAACTTCAGTTCTGCGAACGGCAGTTGCCCCGGCCCGAGGTCGGGATCGCACTCCGTCGGCGCGGGCCGGAGCCCGCCGCACCAGGGGTTGGGCTCATCGCCCCTCATGAGGAATTGCAACGAGGGGCCGTAGCGAGGGGCTGCCACGAGCAGCACGCACCCGTGGGCGGCGGCCGATACGAAGGGATGTGGATGCGGATGATGGGGGCGGGCACATCGCTGCGTACGGCCGGGGGCCCGGGCCCGGTGACCGGCGGGCCGGACGCGGCCGGTCCGTGGCCGGAGGCGACGCGGGCGGCGCTGGCCGGCACCGGAGGCCGGGAGGGCGGCGGGGACTGGGAGGTCACCGCCGGGGGCTTCTGGTGCACGGCCAGGCCGTCCGGGTCGTCACCCTTACCCGGGCAGGGCTGGAAGCTGCACGTCAGCGCGGCCTCGGCGGTGGGAGAGGCGGTGCTCGCGGCCGTCGTGCGGGTGGTCGCCGAAGACCCGTGCACCTTCAAGTTCGCGGCCGGGGAGCAGCGGCTGCGGGAGCTCAACTCACGCAACGGCGACCGCGGTTCGGCGGGCAAGTTCATCACCGTCTACCCGGCGGACGACGGCCAGTTCCGGCGCCTCGCCGCCGCGCTCGACCGCGCGACGGACGGGCTGCCCGGACCCGTCGTGCTCTCCGACCGGCCGTACCGGCCCGGCAGCCGGGTGCACTACCGCTACGGCGCGTTCGCGGCACGCGCCGAGCTCGGCAACGACGGGGAGTACCGGTCGGTGCTGCGCGGGCCGGACGGGGAGCGGGCGGTGGACGTCCGCGGGGCCTCGTACCGGGCGCCGGGGTGGGTGCGGGACCCGTTCGCCCTGCCCTTGGGGCCCGCGACGCCGTCGCCCAGGAAGCGGGCCGGCGGCGTGCTGCTCGCCGGGCGGTACGCGATCACGTCCGCCGTGCGGCACAGCACCAAGGGCGGCGTGTTCCTCGGCCGGGAAGCGGCGAGCGGCGCCGAGGTCGTGGTCAAGCAGGCCCGCGCCCACATCGAGGTCGACCGCGCCGGAACGGACGCCCGCTACGCGCTGCGGCACGAGGCCGCCCTCCTGACCCGGCTGGCCGGGCGCGGCCTGGCACCGGCCGCGATAGAACTCATCGAGCAGGACGACTCGGTCTTCCTGGTGCAGGAACGAATCGCCGGGCAACCGCTGGGCAGCTGGGTCGCCACCCGCCTGCGGCGCGACGGCAGCCCCGACGTCGACTGGGCCGAGGCCGGACCGATGGCCCGGGCCCTGCTCGACCTCGTCGAGCGGGTGCACGCGGAGGGACTCGTCCTGCGCGACCTCTCCCCCGGCAACGTCATGGTGCGGCCCGACGGCGGCCTGCGGCTCGTCGACCTCGAACTCGCCGCCGAGACCGGCCGGCACGCCGGCGCGGCCGGCACCCCCGGCTACCGCGCCCCCGAACAGGGCCCGGGCCGGCTCAGCCTCGTCACGGACGGCACGTGCGTCGCCGACCCCGCCGTCGACCTGTACGCCCTCGGCGGCCTCCTCTTCCTCCTCGCCACCGGCCACGACCCCCTCCTCCCCGAGGACCTCCCCCACGCCCGCCCCGTCACCGAACGCCTGACCCGCTGGCTCACCCTCGCCGCCCGCACCGGCACCACCGCCCGCCGCCTGGCCCCGGCCGTCCTGGGGCTCCGGGCGGACACCCCGGCGGAACGCTGGGGGGTGGCGGCCGTCCGCGCGGCGGTCTTCGGCGGGGACGGGGAGGGCGCGCCGTCGGGCGTGGGCCGGACCGCCGAAGGCCGGGACGGGGAGGGCACGCCGTCGGGCGTGGGCCGGACCGCCGAAGGCCGGGACGGGGAGGGCACGCCGTCGGGCGTGGGCCGGACCGCCGAAGGCCGGGACGGGGAGGGCACG
>NZ_JBHYWI010000098.1:0-4216 GCF_042751525.1 Kitasatospora sp. NPDC059408 | reverse complement strand
ACGCCGTCGGGCGTGGGCCGGACCGCCGAAGGCCGGGACGGCGAGGGCGCGCCGTCGAGTGCGGGCCCGACCGCCGAAGGCCGGGACGGCGAGGGCACGCCGTCGAGTGCGGGCCCGACCGCCGAAGGCCGGGGCGGCGAGGGCACGCCGTCGAGTGCATCCGGCGCCACACAGCCCCCCAGCGCGCTCCGCCCCGTCGGCGCCTCCGACCTCCTCCCTCGCGATGCCGCGCCCGCCGCCGAGCAACGGGGCGGCACGCCGCCCACGGCAGGAAGCCCCGAGGCCTCCGCGCAGTCACCCAGCGCACTCCGCCTCGCCGACGTCGTTGGCCTCCCCCGGCACGACGCCGCGCCCGCCGCCGAGCGACAGGGCGGCGCGCAGCCCACGACCGAGAGCCCCAAGGCCGACGGCCACCCTGGGTCCGCAACCGCCCACCCGGGTAAGCAGCAGGCCGGGACGGGCCCGGCCGAAGACGCCTCCACCCAGTCCCCCAGTGCACTCATCGTTGGCCTCCCCTGGGACGACTGGTCCGACGCTGCGCCGGCCGTCGACCTCGACCGGGTGCTGACGGACGGCCTGCGGCACCTCGCCGTCACCGCCACGCCCGCACGGCGGGACCGCCTGTGGCCCGTCGTGGCGGCCGGGGAGCGGACGGATCCGTGCAACGTGCAGCACGGGGCCGCCGGGGTGCTCGCCGTTCTCGCCCGTGCCGCGCTCGTGGGCGGGCTTCCCGAAGACGACGGAACGCTCCGGGTGGCGGCGGACTGGATCGAGCGACGCTGTGCGGCCGAGCCGGTCGTCCTGCCGGGACTGCACTTCGGGCGGTCGGGCACGGCGTGGGCGCTCCTCGACGCCGCCCGGGCGCTCGACGACCGCGAACTCGCCGAGCGGGCCTCGGCGATGGCGCTGCGGGTCGACGTCGAGTGGCCCAACCCCGATGTCTGCCACGGCGCCGCGGGGGCGGGCCTCACCCAGCTGCGGTTCGCCGCCGACGCCGACACCGAGGCCGACGCCGACGCCGACGGCACCAGGGCGTCCGCCTTCCTCGCCCGCGCCGCGCGCGGCGGCCGTGCGCTCCTCGCGGCCGCCCGGCGGGAGCCGTACGGGCTGGTCTGGCCGGTGCCGAAGGACTTCGACTCGGCGCTCGCCGGGATCACCCACCTCGGGTTCGCGCACGGTGTCGCCGGGGTCGGCGCCTTCCTGCTGGCCGCCGCCGAGGCCACCGGCGATCCCGCGCTCCTGGCCGGTGCCGTCGAGGCGGGCCGCACGCTCACCGCCACCGCCCGCCGCGACGGCGGCGGTGCCGGCACCGGCACCGGTCCCGCCTGGTGGCCGCAGAGCGCGGACGACGCCCCGCACATCCGGCTCCCGCACTGGTGCAGCGGTTCCTCCGGCGTCGGCACGTTCCTCCTCCGGCTCTGGCAGGTCACCGGGGACGCCACCGCCCACGAGCTGGCGCTCGCCGCCGGGCGGGCCGTGCTGGCCGGCCGCTGGCACAGCGGGGTGAGCGCCTGCCACGGCCTGGCGGGCGACGGCGAGTACCTGCTGGACCTCGCCGAAGCCACCGGTGAGCGCGAATTCCGCTCCGGGGCCGAGGAGTTGGCGCACCTGATCGCCGCCCGCTCCGCCCTCCGCGACGGCCTCGTGGTACTCCCCGACGAGACGGGCACCGGGTGCGCGCCCGGCTACGGCACCGGCACCGCCGGCGTGCTCGCCTTCCTGCTGCGCCTGCGGCACGGCGGCCCCCGCCTCTGGGTGGACCCGGTGCCGCCCGCCACGCGCCGGCCGGCCCGCGCCACGGACGAGGTGGGCCGACCGTGAACGTCGCCGCCCCGGCCCGCACCAACGCGCTGCGCCGCCTGAGCTTCACCTTCGCGCCCGACGGCAGCCACGCCGCGTGCCTCGCCTCGGCCGCCGACGGCGGCTGGTACGCAGAGAGCTGGCACCTCCCGGCGGACGGCGGACCGGCGGCCCCGACCGCGCTGCCACTGTCCGGCAACCGTTCGGAGAGCCTGCGCTCGCAGCTGGTCTCGCTGCCGGACGGGTCGGTCCTGATCTGCCGGCACGACGGCGAGCGGCACGACCTCGTCCACCTGTCGTCCCGCGAAGGCACGTGCACGGAAACACAGTTGGCGACGCTCCGGATGCCCGGCCTGCGCCTCCTGCCGCTGCCGGCCGGCCGCACCGCCCCCTCCGCCCCCGTGGCGCTCGCGCTCGGCACCGACACCCGCCCGGCGACCACCGTCTGGCTGGTCCGGACGGACGGCAGCGAGCCCGAACAGGTCGCCGAGGTACCGGGTCTGCACGGCGGCGGGGTCTGGCTGGACCACACCGGGGCGCTGCTCGCCCTGGACCGGGTGAGCGCGGGGATCGTCCGCACCGTCGTGCTGGACGTGCGCAGCGGCGCCGTCACCCCGCTGCTGGAGATCGGCGAGCGCAGCAACGACCGCCTGGTCCTGTTCGACCCCGACAGCCGCTTCGCGATGGTGCGCAGCGACGCGCCGGGCACCGACCGGCTGGGCTGGGGCGTGCTGGGCGGCGGCGAGCCGCTGCGGTTCCCGGAGCGCCTGCACGTGGCGGGGATGTTCCTGCGGCCGGTGGCGCTGCGGCAGGCGGCGGACGGGCCGCGGGTGGCGGTGCAGATCGACCACGGCGCGGGTTCGGCGCTGGCGCTGTGGCGGCCCGCGGCGGGACGGCTGGACCCGCTCCCGGTGCCGCCGGGCCGGCTCGGCGCGGTCGGGCACTGGGGGGAGGCGGGGCTGCGGATGCCGTACTCGGCACCGGACCACCCGGCGGCGCTCGCGGCGCTGGACGTGGACGCACTGCTGGCGCACGGCCCGGCGTCCCCGGCGTCCGGACCGATGCCGCTGCCCCTCCAACTGGCCCCGCTGGGCTCGGGGTTGCCCGGCCCTTGGCGGGACACGGTGCTGCCGTGGCAGCCCGGCGGCGCACGCATCCCCCGTACGCAGCCGCCCGGTTGGCGGCTGGACGGCAGCACGGCACCCGGCGACGGCGGTCGCTGGCAGCCCGCCCAGAGCATCGAACTCGCGGGCCCGGCCGGGCCGTTGGAGGCCGTCGTGTACGGCGGCGACGCGTGGCTGAGCAGCCCGCACCTCGTCCTGGCGCTGCACGGCGGCCCGGCGGACGCCTGGCGGCTGGAGTTCGACCCGGCCCTGCAGCGGATGGCCGCGGACGGCCTGGCCGTGGTCGCGCCGAACCAGCGCGGCTCCACCGGGTACGGCGTGCCGCACGCGATGGCGATCCGCGGCGCGTGGGGCGGGCCCGACCTGGACGACGTCCTGTACCTGCTCGACGGCCTCGCGGGGCAGCGCGCGGCGCTCGGCCTGGAGCCGCCGTCGCTGTTCGGCGTCAGCTACGGCGCGTTCCTGGCCCTGCTGGCGGCGGCGCACGCCCCGGCCGAGCACGTGGCGCGGTGCGCGGTGGTCGCGCCGTTCCTGTCCGGCGCCCGGCTGCTGGCCGAAGCGGCGCCCCCGGTCCGGGCGTTGACCACCCGGCTGGGCGGCGGCGAGCAGATCGCGGACGCCCGCGGGCCACGCGACGTGCTCCAGCTCGCGCACCGGCTGAGCGCCCCGCTGCTCGTGGTGCACGGCAACCGGGACGAGGTCGTCCCGGTGAGCCAATCCCGTTCGCTGCGGCACGAGTTGCTGCGGATCGGCCGGGTCGAGGGCGCGGACTTCCGGTACGTCGAGGCGGCCGGGTCCGGGCACGAGGTGCTGGCCGAGGAGGGCGCGGCCGTGCTGCACGAACTGCTCGCCGCCTTCCTGCGCACCGGCCGGCCGGGCTGACCGGCCCCGCACGGCGACACACCCCACAGACTCCCGGGCCCGACGGCCCGGGGCACCACCCCGGCGCGGCGGACGGAGCCGCCCGGGGGCGATACCCGGCGCCCGCAGGCAGATCGCGGCGGGCGCGCACTCAAGGGGAGGAACAGATCATGGAGAACATGGTGGACTTCGAGACCGACCTCGCGGCGCTCCAGGAGCTGCCGGAGAGCGAGTCCGTCGAGCTGACCGGCCACGGCGCCGGCTGCCAGTACACCTGCCTCATCCTGACCTGCCTGATCTTCACCATCAACTGATCACGGCAGCGCCAGGGTCCTCCGATGACCCACGGGCGCGGGGGGCGCCGGGGGGGGCCCCGGGGGGCGGGGCGCCGGGTTTCCCCCCACGACCGCCCCGCGGGGGATTAAAAAAAA
>NZ_JBHYWI010000097.1:0-29493 GCF_042751525.1 Kitasatospora sp. NPDC059408 | reverse complement strand
GCGGCGCGCTGCTCGGCCCGCTCGCGGCGGGCGTCGAGCCAGGCGGCCGCCCAGTCGGCGGGCTCGGCGGCGGGGACGGCCTGCGGGGTGCCGCTCCACAGCAGGAGGAGTCCGAGCGCGTGCTTGCACGGGAACTTCCGGCTCGGGCAACTGCACTGGTAGGCGGGCGTGGCGAGCTCGACCACGGTGCGGTACGGCGTGCTGCCGCTGCCTCCGCACTCGCCCCAGACCGCGGCGCCGTCGGTGCCCGGGGCCGACCAGGGCGCGGGCGTGGAGAGCTTGCCGGCCGCCTTCTGCGACGCGGCGTCAGGCGCCAGGGACAGGACGTGTTCGGTGCTCCAGCGTTCCTCCATGGCACCGACCGTAGGCGGGGGCACTGACACTTCCTCACCGCCCGCCGAGGATTGTCAGTGCCCGGGTGCAGGGTGGCTCCCGCAGGCCGGAGTTGCCCTCCCGTCACCCGCCGCCCCGCCGTCACCGTGCCCGGCGGCCGACCCGAAGGAGCCCCCATGACCGACGTTCTGCGGCAGCACGCCGAGGACGCCTTCGCCGGTGAACTGGCCGCCCTGGCCGCGCAGGACGACCGTCCGCGCCCCGAGCGCTGGAAGCTCTCGCCCTGGGCCGTGGCGACGTACCTGCTCGGCGGCGAACTGCCCGACGGCACCCGGATCACGCCCAAGTACGTCGGCCCGCGCCGCATCGTGGAGGTCGCCGTCACGACGCTGGCGACGGACCGCGCGCTGCTCCTGCTCGGCGTGCCGGGCACCGCCAAGACCTGGGTGTCCGAGCACCTGGCCGCCGCGATCAGCGGCGACTCCACCCTGCTCGTGCAGGGCACCGCCGGCACCCCCGAGGAGGCCGTCCGCTACGGCTGGAACTACGCCCAGCTGCTCACCAACGGCCCCAGCCGGGAGGCCCTGGTGCCCTCGCCCGTCATGCGGGCGATGGCGGACGGCAAGCTCGCCCGCATCGAGGAGCTGACCAGGATCCCGGCCGACGTGCAGGACGCCCTGATTACCGTCCTGTCCGAGAAGACGCTCCCGGTGCCGGAACTGGGCTCCGAGACGCAGGCCGTGCGCGGCTTCAACGTGATCGCCACCGCGAACGACCGGGACCGCGGCGTCAACGAGCTGTCCAGCGCGCTGCGGCGCCGCTTCAACACCGTCGTGCTGCCGCTGCCTGCCTCGTTGGAGGAGGAGGTCGACATCGTCACCCGCCGGGTGGGCCAGCTCGGCCGCTCCCTGGACCTGCCCGAACTGCCCGGCGGCGCCGAGGAGATCAGGCGGGTCGTGACGGTCTTCCGCGAGCTGCGCGCGGGGATCACGGTCGACGGCCGGACGAAGGTCAAGACGCCGGGCGGCACGCTGTCCACGGCCGAGGCGATCTCGGTGGTCACCAACGGCCTCGCCCTGGCGGCCCACTTCGGCGACGGTGTCCTGCGCGCCGCGGACGTGACGGCGGGCATCGTCGGGGCCGTCGTCCGCGACCCGGTCGCGGACCGGGCGGTGTGGCGCGAGTACGTCGAAGGGGTGGTGCGCGAGCGCGACGGCTGGAAGGACTTCTACCGCGCCGCCCGCGAGGTGGCCGCATGACCTCCCCGGGCCCGACCGCACCGGGCGCGAGCACCCCGGACGTGACCCTGCTCGGGGTCCGCCACCACGGCCCCGGCTCGGCCCGGGCGGTGGGCGCCGCCCTCGCACGGCTCGCGCCGGACGCGGTGCTGATCGAGGGCCCGCCCGAGGCCGACGGCATCGTCGGGCTGGCCGCCGAGAAGGACATGGTGCCGCCGGTCGCGCTGCTCGCCCACGCGGTGGACGACCCGGCACGGGCCGCGTTCTGGCCGTACGCCGAGTTCTCCCCGGAGTGGGTGGCGATCCGGTACGCGGTGGAGCGGGAGCTGCCGGTCCGCTTCATCGACCTGCCCGCCGCGTACGGCTTCGCCGACGAGGCCGCCGCCGACGGTCCCGCCGCCGACAGTCCCGCGGCCGCCGATGAGCCCGCGGCCGACCCGATCGCCCTGCTCGCCGAGGCCGCCGGCCACGACGACCCGGAGCGCTGGTGGGAGGACGTCGTCGAGCACCGCGCGCCCGGCGCCGACGCCCTGGCGCCGTTCACGGCCGTCGCCGAGGCGATGGCCGCACTGCGCGCCGAGGGCCTCGCCGAGTCCCGCCGGGACCTCGTGCGCGAGGCGTACATGCGCCGGCAGATCCGGGCCGCCCGGCGGGCCGGGCACCGGCGGATCGCCGTCGTCTGCGGGGCCTTCCACGTGCCCGCCCTCGCCGAGCTGCCGACCGTCGCCCACGACCGGGCGCTGCTCGCGCAGCTGCCGAAGAAGACCAGGACGGACATCACCTGGGTGCCCTGGACGCACCGCAGGCTCGCCCAGTCCGCCGGGTACGGCGCGGGCATCGAGTCGCCCGGCTGGTACCACCACCTGTACGCGGCCGGGGCCGACCCGGTGCCGCGCTGGCTCGCCCGCGCCGCCGAGCTGCTCCGCGCCGAGGACCACCCGGTCTCGTCCGCGCACGTCATCGAGGCGGTCCGGCTCGCCGAGACCCTCGCCGCCCTGCGCGGCCGCCCGCTGGCCGGGCTCACCGAGACGCTGGACGCCGTCCGCGCGGTCATGTGCGACGGCTCGGACGTCGCGCTGGAGCTCGTCCGCGACCGCCTGGTGATCGGCGACGCCCTCGGCGAGGTCCCGGACGCCGCACCGGCGGTGCCGCTCCAGCGCGACCTCGCCCGGCTGCAGCGCACGCTGCGCCTCAAGCCCGCGGCCGCGTCCCGGGACCTCGACCTCGACCTGCGCAAGGACACCGACGCCGCCCGCTCCCGCCTGCTGCACCGGCTGCGGCTGCTGGGCGTCGAGTGGGGCGGGCCCGCGCGCTCCGCCGTCGCCTCGACCGGCACCTTCCGGGAGAGCTGGCGGCTGTGCTGGCAGCCCGAGTTCGCGGTCCGGATCGCGGAGGCCGCCCAGTGGGGCACCACGGTCGAGGACGCGGCCACCGCGAAGGCCGTCGCCACCGCCCGCGCGGCCGGCGAACTCGGGCAGCTCACCGGCCTGGTGGAGACCTGCCTGCTGGCCGGCCTGTCCACCGCCCTGCCCGCCGTCATGCGGGTGCTCGCCGACTGCGCCGCCCTCGACACCGACGTGGCCCACCTGGCCGGCGCCCTGCCCGCCCTCGTCCGCGCGCTGCGCTACGGCGACGTGCGCGGCACCGACCACGGCGCGCTCAAGGAGGCCGCCACCGGCCTGGCCGACCGCGTCTGCGTCGGCCTGCCGCCCGCGTGCGTCGGCCTGGACGCCGCGAGCGCGGCGGACCTGCGCGCCCGGCTCGACGAGGTGCACGGCGCCGTCGGCCTGCTCGCCGCGGACGGCCTCGCCGACCGCTGGGCCACCGCCCTGCACGCGCTGGCCCGCCGCGAGCCCGCCGGCGGCCCGGCCACCGGGGTCCCCGGCCTGCTGCGCGGGCGCGCCGTCCGGCTGCTGCTGGACGACGGCCGGCTCGACACCGAGGAGGCCGGCCGCCGCCTGCGCCTGGTGCTGTCCGCCGCCGGCGCACCGGCGGACGCGGCCGGCTGGGTCGAGGGCTTCCTCTCCGGCGGCGGCGCCCTGCTGCTGCACGACCCCCGGCTGCTCGCGCTGCTCGACGAGTGGCTGACCGGCGTCTCCGACACGACCTTCACCGACGTCCTGCCGCTGCTGCGCCGCACCTTCAGCGGCCTGGAGGCGGGCGTGCGCAGCACCGTCGGTGCCCGGGTCGCGGCCGGCCCGCTCGACGCCGAGCCGTCCGGCGAGCCCGCCGCCGGCGAGCTGGACCGGGCCAGGGCCGACGCCGCCGTGCCGGTGGTGGCCCTGCTGCTGGGCGTGCGGCCGTTCATCCCCCGGCAGGCCACCGGCCGCGACAGCTGAGCCGTTCCCCTCGAAAGCCCCCGCAGAAGCCCCTCGAAAGCCCCTCTCGAAAGCCCTCGCGAAGGAGGAGCACATGACGACCACGACCGACGAACGCCTCCGCCGGTGGCGCCTGGTGCTCGGCGGCGAGGCCGACGGCACCGGCTGCGCGCTGCGCGGCCGCGACGCCGCGATGGACGGCGCGCTCGCCGCGCTCTACCGGGCCGCCCCCGACGAGACCGCCCGGCCCGGCCGGGGCGGCCGCCGCGGCGCCGGGCTCGGCGGCTCGGCCCCGCAGGTGGCCCGCTGGCTCGGCGACATCCGTAGCTACTTCCCGTCCACCGTCGTGCAGCTGATGCAGCAGGACGCGATCACCCGGCTCGGCCTGGAGCGGCTCCTGCTGGAGCCCGAGATGCTCGCCGCCGTCGAGCCGGACGTCCACCTCGTCGGCACCCTGCTCTCGCTCAAGCACGCCCTGCCGGAGACCACCAGGGAGACGGCCCGCGCCGTCGTCGGCCGGGTGGTGGCCGACCTGGAGCGCCGGCTGGCCGACCGGACCAGGTCCGCCCTGGGCGGCGCCCTCGACCGCAGCGCCCGGGTGCACCGGCCGCGCCACCGCGACATCGACTGGGACCGCACCATCCGGGCCAACCTGAAGAACCACCTGCCCGAGCACGGCACCGTCGTCCCCGAGCGGCTGGTCGGCCACGCCCGCGCCCGGCGCGCCGTCCGCAAGGACGTCATCCTCTGCGTGGACCAGTCCGGTTCGATGGCGGCCTCGGTCGTCCACTCGGCCGTCTTCGGCGCGGTCCTCGCCTCGATGCGCACACTCGACACCCGGCTGGTCGTCTTCGACACCTCGGTGGTCGACCTGACCGAGCAGCTCACCGACCCGATCGACGTCCTGTTCGCCACGCAGCTCGGCGGCGGCACCGACATCAACCGCGCCCTCGCCTACTGCCAGTCGAAGATCACCCGTCCGGCGGAGACGATCGTCGTCCTGATCAGCGACCTCTACGAGGGCGGGGTCCGGGACGAGATGCTCCGGCGGGTCGCCGCGATGAAGGCGGCCGGCGTCCGGTTCGTCGCCCTGCTCGCGCTCTCCGACGAGGGCGCCCCCTCCTACGACCACGCCCACGCCGCCGCCCTGGCCGCCCTCGGCGCTCCCGCCTTCGCCTGCACCCCCGACGCCTTCCCGGACGTCATGGCGGCGGCGATCGAGAAGCGGCCGATCCCCCGGCACCTGATCGAGGGGGCCGGGCAGGGGTTCTGACCAGGCGGCCCGTCGGATTCACCCGGACGTGCGAATCCGCCCGACGGGTGGACCGGGCGTCTGTCACGCCGCTTTAGGCTGTCTGTGACGGTTCTCACCAAAGACGGGCCGGTCCCGGGCGAAAGAGTCCCGTCCCACGGGGATAACCTGCCAGACGGACGTGACGCGCGTGTTGATTGACGTGTGCGCCCGTGGCTGTGTGGGCCGCAAGGCCGTACCTCTGCGTACCCGCACCGCCCCGACGACCCGCAGCGAAGATCCTGCCGTGGCACGCTCGTAGAGACACAATCCGCGACCACGAACAAGGACAAACACGTGGACCTGTTCGAGTACCAGGCGAGGGACCTCTTCGCCAAGCACGGCGTGCCCGTGCTTGACGGCGACGTCATCGAGACCCCCGAAGCGGCTCGCGCCATCGCCGAGCGCTTCGGCGGCCGCGCCGTCGTCAAGGCTCAGGTGAAGGTGGGAGGCCGTGGCAAGGCCGGTGGCGTGAAGCTCGCCGCCGACCCGGCCGACGCCGTCGCCAAGGCCGAGCAGATCCTCGGCATGGACATCAAGGGCCACACCGTTCACAAGGTGATGCTCGCCCAGACCGCCGACATCAAGGACGAGTACTACGTCTCGTTCCTGCTGGACCGCACCAACCGCACCTTCCTGGCCATGGCCAGCGTCGAGGGCGGCGTGGAGATCGAGGTCGTCGCCGAGGAGAACCCCGACGCGCTCGCCAAGATCCCGGTCGACGCCAACGAGGGCTGCACCCCGGAGAAGGCCGCCGAGATCGTCGCCGCGGCGAAGTTCCCGGCCGAGGTGGCCGACCAGGTCGCCGAGGTCCTGCAGAAGCTGTGGAAGGTCTTCATCGCCGAGGACGCCCTCCTCGTCGAGGTCAACCCGCTGATCAAGTCCGGTGACGGCAAGATCATCGCGCTCGACGGCAAGGTCTCCCTGGACGAGAACGCCGAGTTCCGCCAGCCCGAGCACGAGGCCCTGGAGGACAAGGCCGCGGCCAACCCGCTGGAGGCCGCCGCCAAGGCCAAGGGCCTGAACTACGTCAAGCTCGACGGCCAGGTCGGCATCATCGGCAACGGCGCGGGCCTCGTCATGAGCACCCTCGACGTGGTCGCCTACGCCGGTGAGAAGCACGGCGGCGTCAAGCCCGCCAACTTCCTCGACATCGGTGGCGGCGCGTCCGCCGAGGTCATGGCGAACGGCCTGGAGATCATCCTGGGCGACCCCGACGTCAAGTCGGTCTTCGTCAACGTCTTCGGCGGCATCACCGCCTGTGACGCGGTCGCCAACGGCATCGTGCAGGCGCTGGAGCTCCTCGCGAGCAAGGGCGAGAACGTCTCCAAGCCGCTGGTCGTCCGCCTGGACGGCAACAACGCGGAGCTGGGTCGCAAGATCCTCGACGACGCCAACCACCCGCTGGTCCAGCGCGTGGACACCATGGACGGCGCCGCTGACCGCGCCGCCGAGCTGGCCAACAAGTAAGGAAGGGGACTTTCACACCATGGCTATCTTCCTTACCAAGGACAGCAAGGTCATCGTCCAGGGCATGACCGGCGCCGAGGGCATGAAGCACACCCGCCGCATGCTCGCCTCCGGCACCCAGATCGTCGGCGGTGTCAACCCGCGCAAGGCCGGCACCACGGTCGACGTCGACGGCACCGAGATCCCGGTCTTCGGCTCCGTCGCCGAGGCGATGAAGGAGACCGGCGCCGACGTCTCCGTCCTGTTCGTCCCGCCGGCGTTCACCAAGGCCGCCGTCGTCGAGGCCATCGACGCCGAGATCGGCCTGGCCGTCGTCATCACCGAGGGCGTCCCGGTGCACGACACCGCCGCCTTCTGGGCCCACGCCGGCTCCAAGGGCAACAAGACCCGGATCATCGGCCCGAACTGCCCCGGCCTGATCAGCCCCGGACAGTCGAACGCCGGCATCATCCCGGCCGACATCACCACCTCCGGCAAGATCGGTCTGGTCTCGAAGTCGGGCACCCTGACCTACCAGCTCATGTACGAGCTGCGCGACATCGGCTTCTCCTCGGCCGTGGGCATCGGCGGTGACCCGGTCATCGGCACCACCCACATCGACGCCCTCAAGGCGTTCCAGGAGGACCCGGAGACCGAGCTCATCGTCATGATCGGTGAGATCGGCGGCGACGCCGAGGAGCGTGCCGCGGCCTACATCGCCGAGCACGTCACCAAGCCGGTCGTCGGCTACGTCGCGGGCTTCACCGCCCCCGAGGGCAAGACCATGGGCCACGCCGGCGCCATCGTCTCCGGCTCCTCGGGCACCGCCCAGGCCAAGAAGGAGGCCCTTGAGGCCGCCGGTGTCAAGGTCGGCAAGACGCCGTCCGAGACCGCCCGCCTGGCGCGCGAGATCATCGCCGGCTGACCCCAGCCCGGCCGACGAGTGCCCCCGCCCGGTTCGCCGGGCGGGGGCACTCGCCTTCTCGCGGGGCCCGTCAGCGCGCCGGGGTGCAGGGCAGCGGCGCCCAGCGGGCGCACTTCGGCGGTCCCTGCGGCGGCGGGGCCTCCGCCCCCTTGGCCGCCGCCGGCAGCTCCCACAGCGCGATCGCGCGCGGCGGCGGGTCCACCACCACCGCCTCCAGCCCGGGCGTCGGGCTGCACCACAGGCTGCTGATCCCGCCGGCCGGCCCGCCCGGCGCCACCGGCACCCCGGGCTCGGCCGCGTCCGGCGCCTGGACGCACACCGACGGAGCCGGCGGTTCCGGCTCCCGGAACAGCACCGCCGGACGGCCGCCGACCAGCGTCATCATCGCCGCGCCGCCCACCGACGCCGTCAGCGCCGCCGCCGCACCCGTCAGGACCAGGCTCCGCAGCCCGTGCCGGGCCCGGAGCACCGGCACCGCGGGCCGGTGCGGCTCCGGGCACCCGCGCACCGCCGCCCGGTGCAGCAGCCCGCTCAGCCGGTCCGCGAACCCGGGATCGGCCGGATCCGGCCCGGCCAGGTCCGGCACCCACTGCGCCAGCGCCGCCCGGGCCGCCCACACCCGCCCCTCCGCCGCGGCCAGCGTCGACTCCACCTCCACCGCGACGGCCGCCGCCGGCAGCCCCAGCCCGTCGTGCAGCACCAGCGCGCGCCGCTGCGGCCGGGACAACCGCTTCAGCGCCTTCAGCAGGGCCCGGTCCCGGTCCGTCAGGCGGTCGTGGTCCGGCAGCACCGCCTGCGACTCGTCGGCCGGGCGCACCTTGATCCGCCGGTGCGGCAGCCGCCACGCGTGCGCCCGGCGCGGCCCGCCCCGGTGCCACGGCGACAGCGCCAGCTCGGACGCCCGCACCCGCACCCACGCCTCCGGATTCCCGGAGCCGGCCACCGCGTCCCACGCGCGCCGCGCTTCCCCGAACGCCCGCCGCACGCAGTGCGCCGCCCGGTGCCGGCACGCCGTCAGCAGGAAGACCTGCTGGACGAGCCGCGTGTGGGAGGTCTCGTACAGCTCCTCGAACGTTGCCGGGCCAGCGTCGGCCGGCCGCGCGCTGGGCCGCTGCTCCGCGCCGGGCCGCTGCTCCGCGCCGGCTTCGCGGCGCTTCGCGGGGATCCGCCGCTGTTCGGCGGGGGCGGGGGCCGGGGCGGGGCCGGTGCGGGCAGCCAGGCCGCTGCCGGTGCCTTCGGTCGGGCGGCCGGGCGCCTTGCCGGGCTCGCGGCGCGGCTGCTCCTCGGCGCGGGCGGCGGATCGGGGGCGCTCGCCCGGCGGGGCGGCCGTCTTGGCGGGGGCGGCCGTCTTGGCGGGTGCCGCCGTCTTGGCCGGGGCAGCAGCCCCGGCCGGGGCCGCCGTCTCGGCCTGGGCCTCGGCGGGGGGCTTCCGCCGGACGGCTGACGGCGCCTCGGCCGGGTCCGCGCCGAGGCGCTTCGCCAGGGCCACCGCCTCGGCCTCGGTGGCGGCACCCAGCTTCTCCATGGCGCGGCGCAGGGCGGCGCGGGTGCCGCGGGGCAGGGGGTGCCCGGCGACGAGCTGGGCGAGGGCCTCTGCCTCACGGGGGGTCAGTTTCCGCGTGCGGGGTGGCGTGGTCATCAGACGCTCCGGGTCGGGCCGCCGGCGGCTTGGGGGCAGGGTCTGAAAATGCGCATAAGCCAATAATCTGGGACACGACGGCGGTTTGCCGCTTCACGGAGCATGGCGAGTCGCCTTGGCACCATGAGGCGCATGACGCAGCTGATGGGCCGTCCGATCCTGGAGGTGCCGGGCGAACTGGGTGCTCGCCCCGCCCTGGCCGACCTCCTGGCGGGGGTGCGGACGGCGCTCGTCGGGCTCGCGGTGGTCGGGGTGCCGGTGCTCGGGCTGTGGGTGGTGACGCCGTACGCGGACGACGACGCGGCCGGTGCGTCGCGGCTCGCGGGGGCGCTGTGGCTGCTGGGGCACGGCGCGCCGCTGCTGCGCGGCGGCGCGGGGGCGCCGCTGACGGTCACTCCGCTGCTCATCGGCCTGCTGGCGGTGGTTCAGCTGTTCCGGGCGGGCGCCCGGGTGTCGGCGCGGCGGGGGCTGCGGTCGTGGTGGGGCGGCCCGGTGGCGGTGTGGGCGGGCTACTGCGGGGTGGCGGTCGTGGTCGTGGTGCACTGCGTGGGAGCGGGCCTGTTCCGCACCCGGGTGCTGCCGGACGTCCTGGTGGTCGGGCTGCTGGCCGCGCTCGCGGTCACCGCGGGGGCCCGGTCGACGCGCGAGGTCCGCGAGCCCGACGAGCCCTATGGGGCGTACGAGCCCTATGAGCCCTACGCGTCGTACGGGCCGGATGAGCTGGACGAGCCGGACGAGCCGGACGACTCCGACGTGCTCGGGGCCGTGTTCGCGAGCCGCCTCCTCGGCCGCCTTCCCGAGCACGCCCGTCCGGCGGACTGCGCGGAAGCCGTCCGCCGTGCGGCGCTCGCGGCGGGGGCCGGGCTGGTGGCGGCGGGCGGAGTGCTGGTAGCCGTCGCGGCGGTGTCGGACGCGGTGACCGGCGGCGGCCGGGGGATGGCGGTGCTGGGCCGGGGCCCGACGGCCGTCGCGGGGCTGGTGCTGCTGGCGGTGGTGCTCCTGCCGAACGCGGTCCTGTGGGGAGCGGCGTACGCGCTGGGGCCGGGGTTCGCCGTGGGGGAGGGGACGGTGGTGGCGCCGGGCGGCACGGCGCTCGGGCCGGTGCCGGACTTCCCGCTGTTCGCGCTGCTCCCGGAGTCCGGCCCGGGCGGCTGGCGGCTCGCGGCGATCGCGCTCCCCGTCCTGGCCGGGGCGGTCCCGGCGGTGCTGCTCGGCCGGGCCGCGGCCCGGCGCGCGTGGGAGCCGGCCGCGACGGCCGTGGCGGCCTTGCTGGCGGCGCTGCTGACGGGTGCCGGGGCGGCCGCGCTGGGCTGGCTGTCCGGCGGCGCGCTGGCGGGCGGCCGGATGGCCCGGCTGGGGCCGGTGCCGTGGTGGGCGGGCCTTGCGGCGGCGGGCTGGTTCGTCGTCGTGGTGGTGCCCGGGGCGCTGCTGGCGCGCTACCGGGCGCTGGGCCCGGCCGCTCCGGGAGCCGGCGTCCTCGCGGGCCTGGCCGGCCGCGCCCGCCGGAGCGGCTGGCTGTTGCGTGCCCGCGCGCACGGCGCGGTGCTGCGGCTGAGCGGAAGCGCCCCCGAGGCGTCGGAGGATCGACCGTAGGGCGTGTCCTTTCGGCTCAGGCCGGGCGCCGCGACGCCAGGGAGCGCACGTCGCCGCGTCGTCGTCGGCGGCCGATGTCCCTCAGCCTCCGCCCTGCGATTGGACACGCCCTGACGCCGCGGCCCTCCGAGCGGAAAGGGCCGGTCCTAGTTCCGGCCGTTCCCGACCAGGTCGACGTACCACTGCGGCGCGAGCCGGCTGCAGTTGTCGGCGCCGACCGTCGTCAGCGAGTCGCGGACGCAGGTCACGTAGTCGTCGTAGTAGAGCCCGAGGCCGATCACCGAGGACGCCACCACGACGGTCATCGCGCCGGTGAGCACCCCGGCGAGCGCGGCCGGCGTGAGCGGGTTCGGCCCGGCGGGCGCGACGCCCACGGCGGTGGCCGGCCGGGGGGCGCGCATCGCGCCGATGCCCCACACGATGCCGAGCGCGCCGACGAACAGCGCCACCCAGGTGACCCCGGCGAGCACGCAGATCAGCGCGAACAGCCCGGCGAGCGCCGCGTTGCGGGCCTTGCGCTGGGCCGGATCGGTGGGGTCGAGCCGTGGCGGCTGCGGGGCCGGCGGGCGGGGCTGCCAGCCGTCGCCGCCGGACCGGCCGGGGCCCTCGCCGTCGGGGCCGTCGCCGCCGTCGGCGGACCGGGGGGCACGCGGCTGCCACGGCTGGTCCGGGGCATCCGCCGGCGGCGGCGCGAAGGGGTTGCGCTCGCCGGGGTTGTCACCGCTGCTCATGGTTTCCGCCATTCCTTCTCGGTCGGTGGGGCGGGTGCCCGTGCCCCTATGATCCCGCAGCGGTCCGACGGGCCCCCGGCGGCCTGCCGGGCCGGGCACGGGGAGATCCCCGTCTCAACTACGCGCGTAGCCCCGGCCGGAGGGTTCGGGGGCCGTCCGACCAGCCGTTATCGTGGTGACGGTCAGCAGCTCACAGAGGTTCCCCGGGGCCCGCGTCGCGGCGGGTTCTCCTGGTGTTCCCCCTCGCTCGACCTGCCGTTCGTAGTGGCCCCACCGCCGGTGGACGTACCAGCGGGCGGCGCCCGACCTACGGAGAATCGCGCAGTGGCCGCCGCCCCCGCCCAGCTCTTCCCGCCCCGTACGCCCGGACCGGCCCGCCTGGTGGTGCTGGTCTCCGGCTCGGGCACCAACCTGCAGGCGCTGCTCGACGCCGCCGCCGACCCGGCCTACGGGGCCGAGGTCCTCGCGGTGGGCGCGGACCGGGACGGCATCGCGGGTCTGGAGCGCGCCGAGCGGGCGGGCCTGCCGACCTTCGTCCACCGGGTCAAGGACCACGCGGACCGCGCCGACTGGGACCGCGCGCTGACCGCCTCCGTCGCCGCCCACGAGCCGGACCTGGTCGTCACGGCCGGCTTCATGAAGATCCTCGGCCCCGAGTTCATCGCGGCCTTCGCGGGGCGGATCGTCAACACCCACCCCGCGCTGCTGCCGTCCTTCCCCGGCGCCCACGGCGTCACCGACGCGCTCGCGTACGGGGTGAGGGTCACCGGCTGCACCGTCCACCTGGTCGACGCCGGGGTGGACACCGGGCCGATCATCGCGCAGGGCGTCGTCGAGGTCGCCGACGCCGATCACGCCGATGGCGGCGAAGCGCTGCACGAGCGCATCAAGACTGTCGAGCGCAAGCTGCTCGTCGACGTCGTGGGCCGGCTGGCCCGCGAAGGTCACCGCATCGAGGACCGAAAGGTATGGATTCCGGCACATGAGTGAGCGCAGCGAACGAGTCATCGAGGAAGGTGCCTGGCGCGCAGCGCCCGCCGAGCGCAGCGAGGTGGGAGCATGAGTGCCAGCTCCACCACGCCCCCCGTTTCGGAGAACATCCGTCCGATCCGTCGTGCGCTGATCAGCGTGTACGACAAGACCGGTCTGGAGGAGCTGGCCCAGGGCCTGCACGCCGCCGGGGTCGCGATCGTCTCCACCGGCTCGACCGCCGGCCGCATCGCCGCCGCCGGCGTCCCGGTGACCGAGGTCTCCGAGCTGACCGGCTTCCCGGAGTGCCTGGACGGGCGCGTGAAGACGCTGCACCCCCGCGTGCACGCCGGCGTGCTCGCCGACCTGCGCCTGGAGTCGCACCGCGCTCAGCTGGCCGAGCTCGGCGTCGAGCCGTTCGACCTGGTCGTCGTGAACCTCTACCCGTTCAAGGCCACCGTCGCCTCCGGCGCCACCCCGGACGAGTGCGTCGAGCAGATCGACATCGGCGGCCCGAGCATGGTCCGCGCCGCCGCCAAGAACCACCCGTCGGTCGCCGTCGTGGTCGACCCGGCCCGCTACGGCGACGTGCTGACGGCCGCCCGCGAGGGCGGCTTCGACCTGGCCACCCGCAAGCGCCTGGCCGGTGCGGCGTTCGCCCACACCGCCGCCTACGACGTGGCCGTCGCCTCCTGGTTCGAGGCCGGCTACGCCCCGAGCGACGAGCGCTTCCCCGAGTTCCTGGGCGCCACCTGGGAGCGGCAGAGCGTGCTGCGCTACGGCGAGAACCCGCACCAGGGCGCCGCGCTGTACAGCGCCGGCACCGGCGGCCTGGCCGGCGCGCAGCAGCTGCACGGCAAGGAGATGTCGTACAACAACTTCGTCGACACCGACGCCGCCCGCCGCGCCGCCTACGACCACGCCGAGCCGGCCGTCGCGATCATCAAGCACGCCAACCCGTGCGGCATCGCGACCGGCGCGGACGTCGCCGAGGCGCACCGCAAGGCGCACGAGTGCGACCCGGTCTCCGCGTACGGCGGCGTCATCGCGGTCAACCGCCCGGTCACCGTCGAGCTGGCCGAGCAGATCGCCCCGATCTTCACCGAGGTCGTCGTGGCCCCCGGCTACGAGGAGGGCGCGGTCGAGGTCCTGGCCCGCAAGAAGAACCTGCGGGTGCTGCTCGCCCCCGAGGCCCCGGTCAACCGCCAGGAGGTGCGCCCGGTCTCCGGCGGCGTGCTGCTCCAGGACGCCGACCGGGTGCACGCCGAGGGCGACGACCCGGCGACCTGGACGCTGGCCAGCGGCGAGGCGCTGTCCGAGGCGGAGCTGGCCGAGCTGGCCTTCGCCTGGCGGGCCTGCCGGGCCGTCAAGTCCAACGCGATCCTGCTGGCCAAGGACGGTGCCTCGGTCGGCGTCGGCATGGGCCAGGTCAACCGCGTGGACTCGTGCAAGCTCGCGGTCGAGCGGGCCGGCGAGCGGGCCAAGGGCTCGTACGCGGCCTCGGACGCGTTCTTCCCGTTCCCGGACGGCCCGGAGATCCTGATCGCCGCGGGCGTCAGGGCGATCGTGCAGCCCGGCGGTTCGATCCGCGACGAGCAGGTCGTCGAGGCCGCCACCAAGGCGGGCGTGACGATGTACTTCACCGGCGCGCGCCACTTCTTCCACTGACGGCGTGACGGAACGCAGGAGCGGCCCGGCTCCCTCCGAGAGGGGGCCGGGCCGCTCCGCGTCGCCGTGCGTGCGGGCCGGTCAGTAGCGCGGCCGGTTGAACCAGGCGACGCCGTCCCGGGTGGTCACCGCGGCGATCCACAGGACGCAGATCGCGATCCACAGCACGCCGATCCCGACCCCGACCCCGGCGCCCGCCGCGGCGCCCGCGACCTGGGAGTTGGCGCCCCCGGTGATCGAGCTGACCAGCACGCCGAGGCCGAGCAGCAGGGCGATCGCGCCGTACACGATGGTGGTGATCCGGGTGGCCGGGCCGCCGCTGCCGAACTTCACACCGAGCGTGATGGAGAGCACCGCGGCGAGCAGGTAGACGACCCCGATGACCAGCAGGACGCTCGCCGCCGCGTTGCCGAAGATCGCGGTGTCGCTGCCGGTGGTGTGCTCGTTGGCGACCTTCTTGGCGCCGGCGGCCCCGATCAGCAGACCGGCCGTGATGAAGACCTGCACCGCGCCGATGATGAACAGGAACACCCGGGCGGTGACCATCAGACCCGGCATCGACATGCGCTGGGGCGCGACCGGCGGGTACCCGTACACGGGCTGCGCGGCCGGCTGCGGGTAGCCGTACCCGGCGGCCGGCGGGGCCTGCTGCGGGTAGCCGTACCCGGGCTGCTGCGGCTGGCCGTACGGGTTGTTCGGGTCGGGCGGGTAACTCATCGAAGCCTCCGGGCAGTTACGGGGACGTGGGGACGGGGCGGCGGAGCGCCCGGAGCCGGCCGGCGGGTCGGGGTGCCGGACGGACGGGACGCCGGTCGGGCGCGTCGGCGGCACGGCGACGGTGCCGCGGTGCCGAGCGCCGGCGGCTCAGGAACGTGCCCGGTGCGGAGCGAGCGGGAACGGCTGCGGCGCGCTGGACGGCGCTGTGTCGTGTGGTCGGCTCACTGCTTCTTTCCCCCGGGTGCGCCCCGCCGTGGTGTCCGTCGGCCCGTCACCGGGCCGGTCGCGGCAGGGCCGTGCCCCATATCGTCGACCGGACGGGAGCGCCGTGTCCAGCCGCCCCCGCGGCGGTGGCGAGACTGTGGCGCAACCGCAACGCGGTACCGGCCTTCCGTGTCCGTCCCGTTCTCCCGCGGGCCCCGGCGGAGCGGGTCCGGCGCCCTGGTACGGAGGCTTGCCGCGATCCGGGAGAATGGGGTCATGACTGCCCAGATTCTCGATGGCAAGGCCACTGCTGCCGCGATCAAGTCCGAACTCGCCGTCCGCGTGGCGGCCCTCAAGGCGAAGGGCGTCACGCCCGGCCTCGGCACCGTCCTGGTCGGCGACGACCCGGGCAGCCGCTGGTACGTGAACGGCAAGCACAAGGACTGCGCCGAGGTCGGCATCGCCTCGATCCAGCGCGAGCTGCCCGCCACCGCCACCCAGCAGGACGTCGAGGACGTCGTCCGCGAGCTCAACGCCGACCCGGCCTGCACCGGCTACATCGTCCAGCTGCCGCTGCCCAAGGGCCTGGACCAGAACCCGGTCCTGGAGCTCATGGACCCGGACAAGGACGCGGACGGCCTGCACCCGACCTCGCTCGGCCGCCTCGCCCTCGGCATCCAGGGCCCGCTGCCCTGCACCCCGCTGGGCATCGTCGAGCTGCTGCGCCGCCACGACGTCGAGATCAACGGCGCCGAGGTGGTCGTCGTCGGCCGCGGGGTCACCGTCGGCCGCTCGATCGGCCTGCTGCTGACCCGCCGCTCCGAGAACGCCACCGTGACCCTGTGCCACACCGGCACCCGGGACCTGGCCTACCACCTGCGCAAGGCCGACATCATCGTGGCCGCCGCCGGCGTGCCGCACCTGATCAAGCCGGAGGACGTCAAGGCGGGCGCGGCCGTCCTGGACGTGGGCGTCAGCCGCAGCGAGGGCAAGATCGTCGGCGACGTGCACCCGGGCGTGGCCGAGGTGGCCGGCTGGATCTCGCCGAACCCGGGCGGCGTGGGCCCGATGACCCGCGCGATGCTGCTCAACAACATCGTCGAGGCGGCCGAGCGCCGCGCCGGCGTCTGACACCTCCGGGAGGCGGCGGACATGAGTGACCCACGACCCGCGGCGCGGTCCCGGCAGCGGCCGGTCAAGACCACCGGCACCATCCCGCCGGAGGGCTCGGCCGCGGCCCTCGGGCGCGAGCACGCCCTGCCGGTGCGGCAGTGGCCGATAACGCTGGTCCTGCTGGTGGTCGGCGCCGGGCTCGCGGTCACCTGGTTCGCCGACTTCAAGGACGGTTTCAAGTTCGGGCTGCTGATCCTCGGCGGCGGCGTGCTGCTCGGCGCCGTCCTGCGGCTGGTGCTGCCCGAGGTCGGGATGCTCGCGGTGCGCAGCCGCTTCACCGACGTGATCGTGCTGGGCTTCCTGGGGTCGGCGATCGTCCTGCTGACGCTGGTGGCCCAGCCGAATCCGTGGCTGGAGTTCCCGCTGCTCGACAACATCGGGCAGTTGATCGGGCGTCCCAAGCACTGATCCCGCGCCACCGCGCCGCGCGACGGCCCCCGTCCGGGTTCTCCGGGCGGGGGCCGTCCGCGTGCCCGCCGGGCGTTCCGCCGTTGTGACGCATCAGCCACGCCCGCGCACGCGGCGTACGCTTCCCTTTGCGATAACCTGACGCCGGTCTCTCGATGTCGAGAGACCATCCTCGGCTCCAGTGCCGGTGTGCCTGGGGCACCTGGCGATTTGCTGGAGAAGGTAGAAATGACCCGCACCCCCGTCAACGTCACCATCACCGGAGCAGCCGGCCAGATCGGCTACGCGCTGCTCTTCCGCATCGCCTCGGGCCACCTGCTCGGTGCCGACGTGCCGGTGAACCTGCGCCTCCTGGAGATCCCGCAGGGCCTGAAGGCCGCCGAGGGCACCGCGATGGAGCTCGTGGACTGCGCGTTCCCGCTGCTGCGCGACATCACCATCACCGACAACCCGAACGTGGCCTTCGACGGCGCCAACGTCGCCCTGCTGGTCGGCGCCCGTCCGCGCACCGCGGGCATGGAGCGCGGCGACCTGCTGCAGGCCAACGGCGGCATCTTCGGCCCGCAGGGCAAGGCCATCAACGACCACGCCGCGGCCGACATCAAGGTCCTGGTCGTCGGCAACCCGGCCAACACCAACGCCCTGATCGCCCAGCGCAACGCCCCGGACGTCCCGGCCGAGCGCTTCACCGCGATGACCCGCCTGGACCACAACCGCGCCGTCGGCCAGCTCTCCGCCAAGACCGGCGCCCTGGTCTCGGACATCAAGCGCGTCACCATCTGGGGCAACCACTCCGCGACCCAGTACCCGGACATCTTCCAGGCCGAGGTCGCCGGCAAGCCGGCCTTCGAGGCCGTCGGCAGCGACCAGGCCTGGCTGGAGAACGACTTCATCCCGACCGTCGCCAAGCGCGGCGCGGCCATCATCGAGGCCCGCGGCGCGTCCTCGGCCGCCTCGGCCGCCAACGCCGCCATCGACCACGTGCACACCTGGGTCAACGGCACCGCCGAGGGCGACTGGACCTCGATGGGCGTCGTCTCCGACGGCTCCTACGGCGTCCCGGCCGGCCTGATCTCCTCCTTCCCCGTCACCACCAAGGACGGCAAGTTCGAGATCGTCCAGGGCCTGGAGATCTCCGACTTCTCCCGCGCCCGCATCGACGCCTCGGTCAAGGAGCTGACCGAGGAGCGCGACGCGGTCCAGGAGCTCGGCCTCATCTGAGCCGCCCGGCTTCTTCGACGGCCCGCCGCCTCCCTCCCGGGGAAGCGGCGGGCCGTCGCCTTACACTGGCGCGCTGTGAACGAAACCATCGGGGACGCGGCGCTCGTCCTCGTCTTCATCCTCCTGGGCGGGCTCTTCAACGTCGCCGAGATCTCGCTGATCTCGCTGCGCGAGGGCCAGATCCGGACGCTGGAGGCGCAGGGCACCCGGCGCTCCGCCCGGGCCGCGCACCTGGCCGCCGACCCCAACCGCTTCCTCGCTGCCGTGCAGGTCGGCGTGACCTGCATGGGCTTCCTGTCCGCCGCCTTCGGCGCGGACACGCTGGCCGGCAAGGTCGCCCCGCTGTTCGTGCGGGCCGGGCTCACCCGGGGCGTCGCGGACGCCGTCGCGCTGGTCGGCCTCACCCTGGTGATCAGCTACGTGTCGCTGGTGCTCGGCGAGCTCACCCCCAAGCGGATCGGCCTGCAGCGCGCCGAGTCGATCGCGGTGACCGCCGCGCCCGTCGTGGACGTGATGTCCTCGGTGCTGCGGCCGGTGATCTGGCTGCTCGGGCACTCGACCGACATGATGGTCCGGCTGCTGGGAGGCGACCCGACCGCCGGGCGCGGCTCGATGAGCTCCGAGGAGTTGCGCGGCCTGGTCGCCGCCAACACCGAACTCGGCAGCGACGAACGGGCGTTGATCGCCGACGTGTTCTCCGCCGGGGAGCGGCAGTTGCGCGAGGTGATGGTCCCGCGCACCGAGGTGACCTTCCTGGACGCCGAGCGCGCGCTGACCGCCGTCCGCCACCAGGCCGAGACCTCGCCGCACTCGCGCTACCCGGTGGTCGAGGGCAGCGCCGACGCCGTGGTCGGCTTCGTCCACGTCCGCGACCTGTACGGCACGCGCGGCGAGCAGGCCGCCAAGGTCCGCGACCTGGCCCGCCCGGTCAAGCTGCTGCCCGGCACCAAACTGGTGCTGGAGGCGATGGGCGAGATGCGCCGGGAGGGCCACCACCTGGCGATCGTGGTCGACGAGTACGGCGGCACCGCGGGCATCGTCACGCTGGAGGACCTGGTCGAGGAGGTCATCGGCGAGATCCGGGACGAGTACGACCGCCCGCAGACCGCCACCATCCGCCGGCTGGCCGGCGGCGGCATGGAGCTGGACGGCCTGCTCAACCTCGGCGACTTCGCGGAGGAGACCGGCGTCGCCCTCCCGGAGGGCCCGTACGAGACGGTGGCCGGCTGCCTGGTCGCCTCGCTGGGCCGGCTGCCCAGGGACGGCGACCAGGTGCGGGTGCCGGTCGAGGGCGGCGGCGGGGTGCTGCTGACGGTGGCCAAGCTGGAGGGCCGGCGGATCGCCCGGGTCAGGGTGAGTGCCGTCACACTGTCGGAACCTCCAGGGGCAGAGGTTTCCTGACCGCCCGGTGGAACTGGAACAATGGCCCGCATGGTCAACGCAGCGGTCACTGGTCCGGTCAAGGACCGTCCTCGGGTGCTCTCCGGGATCCAGCCCACCTCCGGGTCGTTCCACCTCGGCAACTACCTCGGCGCGGTGCGCCAGTGGGTCGACCTGCAGAAGGACAACGACGCCTTCTACATGGTGGTCGACCTGCACGCGATCACGGTGCCGCAGGACCCGGCGACCCTGCGCGAGAACACCCGGATCTCCGCCGCCCAGCTGCTCGGCGCCGGCCTGGACCCGGAGCACTGCACGCTCTTCGTCCAGTCGCACGTGCCCGAACACGCGCAGCTGGCCTGGGTGATGAACTGCCTCACCGGCTTCGGCGAGGCCTCCCGGATGACCCAGTTCAAGGACAAGTCCGCCCGCTACGGCGCCGACAGCACCACGGTCGGCCTGTTCACCTATCCGATCCTCCAGATCGCCGACATCCTGCTCTACCAGGCGGACGCCGTCCCGGTCGGCGAGGACCAGCGCCAGCACGTGGAGATCACCCGGGACATCGCGGAGCGCTTCAACTCCCGCTACACCCCGACCTTCACGGTGCCGAAGGCGTACATCCTCAAGGAGACGGCGAAGATCCAGGACCTCCAGGACCCGGCCGTCAAGATGAGCAAGTCGGCCTCCTCGCCCAAGGGCCTGGTCAGCCTGCTGGACGACCCGAAGGTCAGCGCCAAGAAGTTCAAGAGCGCCGTCACCGACACCGGCACCGTCGTCTCCTACGACGAGGACGGCAAGCCCGGCGTCTCCAACCTGCTGCGGATCCACTCCGCGCTCAGCGGCCGGTCCGTCGAGGACCTGGTCGCCCACTTCGAGGGCAAGATGTACGGCGCCCTGAAGACCGAGCTGGCCGAGCTGTTCACCGAGTGGGTCACCCCCTTCCAGGAGCGCACCCGCACCTACCTGGACGACCCGGCCGAGCTGGACCGGGTGCTGGCGCTCGGTGCGGACAAGGCCCGCGAGGTGGCGTCGCAGACGCTGGAGACGGTGTACGACCGGATCGGCTTCCTCCCGGCCGCCAAGCGGTGACTCCCCTCACACGCCTGCCCGGTGGTGGCGACCTCCCCGAGGTCGTCACCATCGGCGTGTCCGTGAGCGTCCCGGACCCGTTCGGCGCGCGGATCCAGGACGCCCGGGCCGGGCACGGCGATCCGCTCGCCCGGTCGATACCGACGCACGTCACGCTGCTGCCGCCGACCGAGGTGCCGGCCGGGGAGCTTCCCAAGATCGAGGAGCACCTCGCGGCGGTGGCCGCGGCGCACCGGCCGTTCCGGATGCTGCTGCGCGGCGGCGGCACCTTCCGCCCGGTCTCCCCGGTGGTGTTCGTCCGGGTCGAGGAGGGCGCGCAGGAGTGCCGGCTGCTGGAGGCGGACGTCCGCTCCGGCCCGCTGGCCCGCGAGCTGGCGTTCCCCTACCACCCGCACGTGACGGTGGCGCACGGCCTGCCGGACGACGTGCTGGACCAGGCGTACGAGCAGGCGCGCGGCTTCCGGGCGGCGTTCACGGTGCCCGGGTTCGGCCTCTCCCGGTTCGACGCGGACGAGGTCTGGCGGCCCTGGCGGAGCTACTCCTTCGCGTGAACCGGCCGGACCGGCCGGACCGTTGAACCGGTTGGAGCCGCGGGACCGGCCGGCCCGGCCCGAGCGGCCGGATCAGCTGGCGGTGCGGGTGAGTTCGAGCATCCGGTCGACGACCCGGCGGGCCGCGCCGCCCTCGTCCAGCGCGCAGTGGGCGGCCCGGAAGCGGCGGTAGCGCTCCGCGTACCCGGCGGTCAGCCCGGTGCCGCCGTCGGCGAGTCCGCGCAGCGCGCCGACCAGCTCGGCCGAGTCCGGGACGAGCGGGCCGGGGGCCTCCGTCTCGAAGTCGAAGTAGAAGCCGCGCAGGGTGTCGCGGTAGTGCTCCAGGTCGTACGTGAAGAAGAGCACCGGGCGGCCGGTGATCGCGAAGTCGAACATGATCGACGAGTAGTCCGTCACCAGTACGTCCGCGACCAGCAGCAGCTCCTGGACGTCCGGGTAGTCCGCGCAGTCGTACAGGAAGCCGTCCCCGGCGCCCGGCAGCGGCTCGCGCACGTGCGCGTGCGGGCGGATCAGCAGCACGTGGTCCGGGCCGAGGGCGCGGCGCGCGTGGTCGACGTCGATCCGCAGGTCGAGCCGGAAGCCGTCGCCGTCGCCGCGCTGCTGGTCCTCGCGCCAGGTCGGCGCGTACAGCACGATCCGCTTGCCCTCGGGGATGCCGAGGCGGCGGCGGACGGCCGCGGCGGTGCGCCCGTCGGGCCGGGCCAGGACGTCGTTGCGCGGGTAGCCGGTCTCCAGGATCTCGCCGCCGTACCGGAACGCCCGGCGCAGGATCGGGGTGGCGAACGGGCTGGGGGAGACGAGCACGCTCCACTGCGGGGTCTCGCGGTCGAGCGCGTCCAGGTAGCCGTGGTCCGACAGCCAGGGGTTCTCGACGTCGTGGGCGATGCGCTTCAGCAGCGAGCCGTGCCAGGTCTGCACGACCACCTGGCCGCGGCGGCGCTCCAGGAAGTCCGGGAAGTGGGTGTTGCCGACCAGGTACCGGCAGGTGGCCAGCGCCCGGTACCACTCGGGGCTCCAGATCCGCACCGCGGTGACCCCGGGCGGCAGGTCCGCCTGGGCGTCGTCGACCACCCACAGGTGCTCCAACGGCAGTTCGCGGCGGACGAGTTCGGCGTGCACCGCGCGCGGGGAGTCGGCGTAGCCGCGGCCGCCGAACACGTCGTACAGCACGGCCTCGCGCAGCGGCTCGCGGCGCGCGGCGGGGTACTCGGAGGCCCGCAGGCGGGACTGCGTCCAGGCGCTGCGCTCGGTGGCGCTGAGCACCGGCGTGGAGTCCACCAGCAGGGTGTCGTGCCAGCGGCGCTGGAGCAGGACGGGCTTGCCGCCGGCCTGGGTGGCGGCCGGCAGGACGGCCAGCGCGCCGGGCGCGGCCAGCAGCGGGCGGGTCGGGCCGGAGCGGTCGGCGGGCTCCAGCGCGGCCTCCCAGATGCCCTTGCGCAGCGGCAGGGCGGTGCCGTCCGAGCCGGTGCGGGTGGCGGGCACCCGCACCCGGAAGCGGCCGTCGGCGCCGGCCTCGACCGGTCGGCGGACCTCGCCGGCCGTGCCGGTGTGCCGCAGCACCAGCTCCAGCCGGCCCGCGGCCGGGTCGGGGCAGTGCCCGGCGAGCTCGAAGGCGCCGGCCTTGACGGCGATCCGGTCGATCAGGCCGGCCGCGGGCTGGACGCAGACCTGGAGCCGGCCGTCGGCGAGGTGCTTGAGGTAGAGCGCCCGGTCCGCGGTGCCGGGCAGCCGGTGCTGGCCGGCCACCGGGCCGCCGCGCTCGTCCACGACGAGCTGCTCGGTGCTGCCGTCGGGGCGGCGCAGTTCGGTGTCCCAGTGCTCCAGGTCGCCGGTGCCGCGTCCCTCGGCGGTGAACGGCCGGTAGGGCAGGTGGACGGCGAAGGCGTCGCCGGTGCGGGTGACGGGCTGTTCGACGACGGCGTCGCTCTGCCGGTGGCGCAGCCGCAGCACGGTGCCGGACGGGCAGTGGCCGGCGGTGCCGCGCAGGTCGAGGCCCCCGTCGACGGGGGTGGCGGCGGTGAGCCGGACGCCGGGGCGCTCCAGCAGCAGGTGCAGCCGGTCGTCGGTGAAGTGCGGCTGGAGGCGCACGTCGCGGTCGACCCAGCGGGCCGGCGGGTACTCGCCCGAGCCGCACCAGTGCGGGGCGAGCGTGCCGTACTGGCGGCGCACCCGGGTGGGGCGGGGGCGGGTGAAGAGGGTGGTCTCGATCTGCCAGTCGCCCAGCAGCCACGCGCCGCCGCGGCGCAGCCGCCCGGGCTCGATCACGGCGGTGAACCCGGACCAGTCGTGGTTGTGCTCGGGCTGGGCGCTCTCGTCGGTGATCTCGGGCAGGCGCCGCGGCCGGGAGCGCACGTGCACGGGCGGCTGGGCGTCCTCGGGGTGGCGCAGGGTGAGCCAGGTCCAGGCGGAGCCGGCCCGGGCGGTGTCCTGGTCGTGCGGGCGGGCGAAGCCGGTGAGCTCCAGGCCGCGGCCGGCCCAGCGGGCGCGCAGCAGGCCGAAGACGGCGTCCTCGGACGGGGTGGGCAGCGCGGTGGTCACACGGGGGTCGGCGTGGGGCAGGACGAGCCGCGTGAGCACTGGCATTTCGGGTGGAGCCCTTCGGGACGGGAACCCGGCGTGGGGCTTGGCCGGGGGTGCTGGCGACCGGCGGGAGCCGGAACGGTGACAGTCGAATTGACATCCCATACCGGGACGACACCCGGGGTCAACTGTACGGTTCGTAGAATTTCCTGAGAAATTTGCCGACGAAACGCCAGTTCGAGTGCAATGTGGGCGTAAAGATCCGGGCGCTCTCGGGTAACTCCCGGAAATGCCGAGGCGTCCGGTGCGCAATCGCACCGGACGCCTCGGGACGTTCGAGGGAAAAATTACTCCTTTCGGAGCATCGCATCGACGACGCGGGCGGCGGCCTTGCCGTCGTCCAGGTCGCAGTAGGCCTCGCGGAAAGTGGCGGCCTTGTCGGCGAATTCGGCGGCGACCTCGTCGACCCGGCCGAGCGCGGAGACGAGTTCGGCGGACGTGGCCAGCAGCGGGCCGGGGACCACCGATTCGAAGTCCAGGCTGAAACCGCGCAGGTTGTCCCGGTAGTGCTCCAGGTCATACGTGAAGAACAGCACCGGCTTGCCGGTCGACGCGAAGTCGAAGACCGAGGCCGAGTAGTCGGTGACCAGTACGTCGGCGATCAGCAGCAGCTCCGCCATGTCGGGGTAGCTGCCGACGTCCCAGACGTAGCCGTTGCCGGCGTCCGGGATCTGGCCGCACATCACGCTGTGCCGGCGCACCAGCAGCACCTGGTCCTCGCCGAGCGCGGCCCTGGCCGCCTCCAGGTCGATCCGCAGGTCGATCTGGTAGCCGCCGTTGGGCCGGCGCCGGTCCTCGCGCCAGGTCGGCGCGTAGAGCACGACCTTCTTGCCCTCGGGCAGCCCGAGGCGCTCGCGGACCTGCTCCGCGGTCTTCTCCCGGTCCGGGGCGAACAGCAGGTCGTTGCGGGGCGAACCGCTCTCCAGGATCTCGCCCTTGTAGTCGAAGGCGCGCTTGAGCAGCGGGGCCGACCAGCTGTTGCCGGCCACCAGGAGGTTCCAGTTCGGGACCTCCTTGGCGAGGCCCTTCAGGTAGTTGGAGTCGGTGAACCAGACCTTCTCGAAGTCCAGGCCGATCTGCTTCAGCGGCGTGCCGAGCCAGGTCTGCACGACCACCTGGCCGGGGCGGCGGACGAAGAAGTCGGGCAGGTGGGTGCTGGTGACGATGTACTTGGCGGTCGCCAGCGCCTCGAACCACTCCGGGCTCCACAGCCGGATCGCCTGCGCGGTCTGCGGCAGGTCGGCCTGGAGGTCGTCGCTGCCCCACAGGTGCTCCAGCGGCAGGCCGCGGCGCACGAGCTCCTCGTGGATCGCCCGCGGGGAGTCCGCGTAGAGGCCGCCGAGGCCGCCGTTGTACAGGACGGTCTCGCGCACCGGGTGCCGACGCGCGGCCGGGTAGTCGGCCGTCCGCAGCTGGCGCTGGCGGTAGCCGCTGCGCTCCTCGGGCAGCAGGGCCGAGTGCGACTCCAGCGACAGGCCGTCGTGGTGGCGCCGCTCCAGCACTATCCGCTTGCCGCGGGACTCCACCTCCAGCGGCAGCGTGCCGAAGCAGTCCGGCGAGATCAGCGCGTGCAGGACGACGGCGTCGTCGACCGGGGCGCCGACCGGACGGAAGAAGACGTTCCAGGTGCCCTGGGCGAGCGGCACGCGCCCGGCGAAGGAGGCGGTCGGCACGGCCGGCATCGCGGTGCGGAAGCGGCCGTCGGTGATCTCCACCGGGTAGACGTGCTCCTCCTCGCGCCAGTCGTGCCGGACGACCAGCTCCCAGCGGTGCGAGTCGGGCAGCGGGAAGGAGCCGCTCAGCAGGAAGCCGTCGGCGCCGCGCGAGGCGACCTCCTCGACGATCGGCTGGAGCAGCTGGTCCGAGAACTGCAGGTTCCCGGCGGGGGAGGGCTTGGAGTAGAGCGCGCGGCGCTCCGCGGTCGGCGCCTGCGGGTTGAGGACGACGTGCAGCTGCTCGGGCGCGTTGCGCTCGTCCCAGACCACCGGCACGACGCTTCCGTCGGTGAGCACCAGGGCGGTGTCCCAGCGGTCGCGGGCACGCTCGGCGGCCACCGGGTCCAGCTCGGCCCAGGCCTCGCGGACGGCGGTCAGCTCGGCCGCGGGGAAGGAGACCGAGAACGGCTGCAGCGTGCCGACCGGCGCGCCCGGCTCCAGCGGGAAGGCCAGCTCGCGGTCGGACTCGACGTGGGTGAGCCGCAGGCGGGCCCCGGCGAGGCTCGCGCCGGAGCGGGCCGCGCCCGAGACCTCCACCCGGCCGGCGTGCGCGGCCAGGCCGGTCACCCGGGCCCTGACCGTCTCCACCTTCAGGTAGACGAAGTTGTCCCGCACCCACGGCACGATCCGCACGTCCGGCTCGACCCAGTGCGTCGGGAGGTACTCGGCGGTGTCGCTCCAGCCGGCCGAGACCCGGCCCTTGTACACGCCGCCCTTGCCCGCGCCGGCGACCAGGACGCGCCAGTGGCCGTCCTTCCACTGCCCGCGGTGCTTGAGCTTCTTCGGGTCGAGGGCGACGGTGAAGCCGGCCCAGTCGCAGTTGTACAGGTCGTGGCTGCAGCTCGCGGTGGCCTCGGGGCTGTACTGGGTCTTCATCGGCACGGCGACGACCCGGCGGCCCTTGGTCTCGCGCAGCACCAGCGTGCGGACCATGTCGTGCTTGCCGGCCGCGCCCAGCTGCTCCGGGTACGCGTGCCCGGTCAGCTCCAGCTTGCCGCCGACCCAGGCCGAGCCGTACAGCCGGCTGCGCATGACCAGCGAGTTGTCCAGCTTCAGGACGCCGGCCGGGACGCTCTTGCGGCCGCCGCGCAGGAACGGGTAGTCGGCGTAGGGGCGCAGCAGGCCGCGGGCCTGGACGCCGCCGTTGCTCTCGCCCTCGTACTTGATCTGCTCGACGAACTCGTCGACCCGGCCCTGGAGGGTCAGGTGGTACTTGAGCCGCAGCGGCGCGCGCAGCTTGCGGACCTGCTCGGGGCCGATCGCCCGCAGCAGCCGGCTGACGTGCTTGACGTAGGCGTCCCGGTACTCCTTGTCGCCGTCCACGACGGACCAGAAGAACATCGGGATCTCCTCGACGAGGGTGTTCTCGTCGTAGGAGCGCAGGTACTGGGCGAAGCGCGGCTCGGTCTGCTTCTTCAGCCAGCCGCGGACCAGCTCGACCGAGGCGACGCGGTCGATCAGGCCCTTCGGGTTGGTGCGCATCTGCGTGATCGACATCTCGCCGACCTCGCGCTCGCGCCAGTGGTAGATCGGCTCGGCGAGCACGTCCACGCTCTTGGCGAGGTAGTGGTGCGGCACGCTGACCGGGGCGTCCTCGTACAGGATGCCCTCGGGGTACAGCAGGCCGGCCGCGTCGAAGAAGGAGCGGCGGTACACCTTGTTCCACGCGGTGCGGTCGGTGACCAGCGCGGGGATCTCGGTGATGTGGGTCTTGAGCCTGGTCTCCTTGAACGGCTTCACGTGGCCGCCGGACTGGTAGTAGCCCACCGCGCGGAAACGCAGCACGTTGCCGGTGGCGAAGTCGGAGCCGGTCTCGTCCAGCGTGTTGATCATGAGCTCGTACGCGCTCGGCGGCATCGAGTCGTCGCTGTCGACGAAGCACAGGAACTCGGCGTCCGGGTCGATGTGCCGGATGCCGGTGTTGCGGGCCGCGCCGAGGCCCTTGTTCACCTGGCGCACCAGGCGGAACCGGGAGTCCTTGGCGGCGTAGGCCTCGGCGAGCGCCGCGCTGCCGTCCTTTGAACCGTCGTCGACCATCACGCACTCGAAGTCGCCGAAGGTCTGGGCGGCGATCGAGTCGAGGCACTCGACGAGGTAGCGCTCGACGTTGTAGATCGGAACGACGATGGAGAGGCGGGGAGCCATCGGCTACGCAGGCCTTTCTCGGGAATCAGCGTGGCAGCCCGGGTCGGGGTCTGGCCGCACTTTTGAATCGGTGCGTACGTGCACCGCGATCCTACCGTCCTGGCCAAGGCGCTCCCGGGGGCCACTACGCTTGGGGCCCGTGCCCCGCTTCAGCGTGATCGTCCCCGTGTACCAGGTCCAGGACTACCTCGCCGAGTGCCTCGACTCGGTCCTCGGCCAGGACGGTCCCGACTTCGAACTGATCGCGGTGGACGACCGCTCCCCGGACGGCTGCGGCGCGGTGCTCGACGAGGCGGCCGCCGCGGACCCCCGCGTCCGGGTGCTGCACCTGCCGGAGAACGTCGGCCTCGGCCGCGCCCGCAACGCCGGCCTGGAGGTCGCCACCGGCGAGTACGTGATCTTCCTCGACAGCGACGACACGCTCACCCCGGGCCTGCTCCGGGCCGTCGAGGACCGGCTCGCCGCCACCGGGGACCCGGACGTCCTGGTCTACGACTACGCCCGCACCTACGTCGACGGCCGGATCACCCGCGCCGCCTCCGCCCACGTCTTCGGCGCCGCCTCCCCGGACGTCTTCGACCTCGACGCCCGCCCCGACCTGCTCGACCTGCTCCAGGTCGTCTGGAACAAGGCCTACCGCCGCGGGTTCATCACCGAGCAGGAGCTGGTCTTCCCGGCCGGCTACTACGAGGACACCCCCTGGACGTACCCGGCGCTCCTCGCCGCCGCGAGCATCACCCTGCTCGACCGGATCGGCGTGCACTACCGCCAGCGGCAGGAGGGCGGCAACATCCTGGCCACCGCCAGTCGCAAGCACTTCGACGTCTTCGCCCAGTACGACCTGGTCTTCGCCTTCCTCGACCGGCGCCCCGACCTCGACCACTGGCGCCCGGTGGTCTACGGCAAGATGCTGCACCACCTCAACACCGTCGTCGCCAAGCCCGGCCGGGTCCCGGCCGGCGACCGCCGCGAGTACTTCCGCCGCGCCGCCGAGCACTGCGCCCGGCTGCGCCCGGCCGGCTACCGCCCGCCCGCCGGGGTGGACGGGGTGCGCACCGAACTGCTCAGCCACGGCCGCTACGGCGCCTACCGGACGGTCCGCGTGCTCGCCCGGGCCCGGCGGCTGGTGGGGCGCTGAACCCGCCCGCCGCAGGTCGAGCCTGACGGCCGTTCGGGGGACGGGCCGGTATAACCGGTCGGGTGGACTTCCTGACCCGCCTTCCGGTCGTCGGCCCGCTCGTCGCGCGGGTGCTGCGCAGCCGCCCGTACCGGGTGTACGAGCACTTCACCGCCGCCCGCGGCAACCGGCTGGCCGGCGCGGTCACCTTCTTCGGCTTCCTCGCGCTGTTCCCGCTGCTCACCGTGGCCCTGGCGATCGCCGCCACGACCCTCAGCGACAGCCGGGTCGCCGACTTGCAGAAGCGCATCTCCGACCAGCTGCCGGGCATCTCCGACGCGCTCAACCTGCCGTCCCTGGTGTCCAACGCGGGCGCCGTCGGGCTGGTCAGCGGGGCGCTGCTGCTGCTCTCCGGCCTGGGCTGGGTGGACACCATGCGCACCTCGATCCGGGACGTCTGGCAGCTGCCCGCGGAGGACGGCAACGTGATCCTGCGCAAGGCGTGGGACTGCGTCGTGCTCGGCGGCCTCGGCCTGGTGTCGCTGGTCTCGCTGGGCACCTCCGCCGCCGGCACGACGCTCGCCGGGCGGATCGCCGACGCGATCGGCCTGCACAACGGCTACCTGCTCACCGGGGTCGGCCTCGTGATAGCGGTCGCCTGCGACACCCTGCTGTTCGGCTACCTGCTCGGGCCGTTCGCGGGGATCCGCGGCCAGCGCCGGCGCGACGTCCTGCAGGGCGCGCTGATCGGCGCGGTCGGCTTCGAGCTGCTGAAGATCCTGCTCGCGTCCTACCTCGGCTCGGTGGCCGGGAAGAGCCTGTACGGTGCCTTCGGCGTGCCGGTGGCGCTGCTGCTCTGGATGAACTTCGTCTGCCGCCTGCTGATGTACTGCGTCGCGTGGACGGCCCTGGCCGACCCGGCCGCCGCGCGCGAGCGGACCCGCGAACACGCGCGAACGCTGCTGGCGGCCGCGGACGAGGCGCAGACGGCGGCGGCCCGGCCCCTGGGGTGAGGCCCGGCCGCCCCGGGGCGACG
>NZ_JBHYWI010000096.1:0-29547 GCF_042751525.1 Kitasatospora sp. NPDC059408 | reverse complement strand
GTCGGCCGCCGCCACCGCCGCCTGCCGGGCATCCTCGCCGGCGCCGGTGGCGTCGGCGAGCACGAGGGGGTAGTGGGTGCCGAGGTCGGCGAGGGACTGCCGGTGGTCGGCGTACGGGTGCTCCGGGCGGGCCGTCAGCAGTGCCAGCCGGCCGCCCACGTGCCGGAACCCGTCCGGCAGGGGAGCGGCGGTGAGCAGGGCGCTGAGCGCGTGCGGCGGTGTCGGCGCGGCGGCGTCCGGCCGGGGCGGCGCGAGGTCGAGGACGGCCACCTGGTGGCACCGGTGCTCGGCCAGTTGGGCGCCGAGCGCGACCGGGAGTCCGGCGGAGGCGTCGCCGGGGGCGGCGGGCGTGCCGAGGAACGCGACGCGGTGGCAGGCGCGCAGCGGGGCGCGGACCCGCTCGATCTGCTGCCGGGGGTCGGCCGACTCGCGGAACAGTGTTCGGCGAACGTGCGGTCGGGGCGAGGGGGCGGCCGGAGGGCGGTGTATCGGGACAGGTGCCGGCTCCGGCTCCGGCACCGGCTCGGGCAGCTGCACCGGCTCTGGCCACTCGGCCGGAGTGTAGTCCGGGCAGGCGTCCGCTCCAGGGCCCGACAGCAGCTCGGTCCAAGGGATTTGGAAGCCCGGATGTGTGCCGTCGGAGTCGGCCATCGGGTGTCCCTCCCGGTTCGTCGGTGCGCCGCAGGGGCCGCCCCTCCGCCCGCCCCGGGCCGGCCCGCCCAGCCGGAACTACGGCGGCCGGTGCGCGGCGGGTTCAGCGGCCGGTGCGTGGCCGGTGCGCGGCGGGTGCGGCAACGGGTTCCTCCGGGCGTGCGGGCCGTGCCCGCCGGTCCGGTACTGAACCCCGTTCAGTGGGAGGCCCGTTGAGCTGGTCAGGGCGCACCGTGCGTCCCGACCACGCTTGGAGGAACCCCATGCGCACCACCACCCGTGCCGCCGGCCTGTTGTTCGCGGCCGCCGGCCTGGTCGGCCTCACCGGAGTCACCGCCGCGCAGGCGGCCACCGTCCCCGCGGTGCCGAGGATTCCGGCCCAGCCGGGCGTCCCCGTCACTCCGGGCATCCCGGCCCAGCCGGCCGACAACTTCGTCCTGTGCTCGGGCGGCACCTACCCGTCGTACGCGGTGTTCCCGAAGCGGGGCGGCTTCTCGACGCACGTCGTCGCACCGCACCAGTGCGAGCGGCTGTCGCTGACCGGCATCGGCAAGGAGCAGGTCGTGCTGTACGGCCTGCGGCCCGACGGCAGGTCGTTCACGATCGCCAAGGACACCTTCGATGACCGCGACGGCGAGCGGATCCGCACGCTCGGCACCCCGGAAGCCGACGACTGGACCACCTTCTAGGACGCGGAGCCCAGCCGCCGGCCGGGCGGCGACCAGGCCCGGCCGGGCGGGTTCCGCTGTCCGCAAACCCCCGACCGGACCGGGCTACCAGTCGGTACCGTCTCCGGGGCACGTCCGGCCGGTTCCGGGCGGCCCCGAAGGAACGACGGAGCGAGTCCCGGACGCGGGACGGGGGAGGACGACGAAACATGGGAACCGAGCGCGCGGAACCGCGTGAACTGATCGCCGCACTGCTGGCCGAGGGCGCGCGGGCCGTGCCGGGGCCGCCGGCGCTGGCGGTGCCGCCGGGCGCGGCGGAGGACGTGATCGCCGTCGCCCGGCGGGTGGCGCTGAACGGGCTGCCGTCGGGGCGTTGGCGGCCGGTGTCGTCGCCGGGGCTGTTGGAGCTCGCGGCGGCGATGGTCGTGGACGAGCACCCTTCGGCGCCGGGCTGGTCGGCCGAGGAGCGGGAGCGGTTCACCACGTGGGTCGCCGTGCTGATCGAGCACCGCGGCGAGGACGGCGTGCAGGACCTGGTCCGGGCGCTCAACGAGGAGCGGGACGCGGCCTGAGGGCGGGACCGCCCTCGTGGGGGAAGGGGACGGGGCGGACGTTGGCGCGGAGTTGGCGCATCCTTGGCGGCCGTTGACAGCCTGTGGTCACAGCCGCCGGGGGGATCCGGTCGGACTGTCCCCTGACCCCGACCGCTCTGTGAGGTAGTGCGTGTCCCAGCAGCCTGTCGCCCCGAACGCCCCCGGCGTCCAGCAGCCCGCAGAGTCCGAAGCCCGGCCCGCTCCCGCCGCGGAGGCCACCGTGCAGCCCGCCACGGAGACCACCGCGAAGGGGGCGGGGCGACCGACCCTCGACCCCCGGGACCTCGCCGAGATCCACCGGCTGCACGGCGGCTACCTGCTGAACGTCCTGCTGCGCACCACGCGCGGCGACCGCGGCAAGGCCGAGGACATCCTCCAGGAGACCCTGCTGCGGGCCTGGCAGAACCCGGAGGCGCTGAAGGCCGGGCCCGAGCACAGCCGCCCGTGGCTGTTCACGGTGGCCCGGCGGATCGCCATCGACCACTACCGGATGGCGGCCTCCCGGGCGCCCGAGGCGCTCGGCGAGTCGGTGGACGACCGGCCGGTCGCCGAGGACCCGTACGAGCGGGTGGTGGCCTCCCGGGACATCGCCCTGGCGCTGCGGCGGGTGCAGAAGCACCACCGCGAGGTGCTGGTCGAACTGCACCTCAAGGACCGGTCGGTGGTGGAGGCGGCGGCGAAGCTTGGGGTGCCGCCGGGGACGGTCAAGTCCCGCAACTTCTACGCGATCCGCGCGATGCGCCCGGTCCTCGCGGCCGAGCACGGGTACGCCCCGAAGGCGGTCGACCGCGGGCGCGTCGCCAAGGCCGCGCTGAACTGACGGTACGTGAGGAACGGGCGGTGTGCGTCAGGAACGGCGGTGCGTCAGCGCGTCCAGCTGTTCCTCGATCGCACTGACGAAACCGCCCATGGACGACGGGAGCCGGCCGTCCGCCCGGTAGCGGTCGAGCGCCACCCGGAGCCGCTCGACGGCCTCCGGCGACCGGCCGCGGCCGGCGAGGAAGGCGGCGTAGGACTGCTCCGCGAGGGCGAGCAGGTGCAGCAGCCCGGCCTCCTCGCAGGCGGCGAGCGCGCGGCGCCAGGCGATCTCGCAGGCCTCCTCGTCGGCGACCGGCTGGAGGGCGTGGGCCTCGGTGAGCATCGACCAGAGGTGGCAGATCGTCACCGTCGACCCGGGCAGCAGGTTGCGGGCCTCGCGGGCCTGCCGGAGGGCGCCCTCCCGGTCGCCGACCAGCAGGCTGACCTGGGAGCCGTGGGCGAGGGTGGCGGACAGGCGGTGGGGTTCGCCGCTGCCGGTCGCGTGGGCGAGCGCGGCGGCGCCGAGCGCGGTGGCCTCGTCCGCGCGGCCGACGAGGGCGCTGGACACCGCGAGGGCGTTGAGCGCCCGCAGGTGGACGGCGCCGTCCTCGGGGCGGGTGTCGGCGAGGGCCCTGCGGCCGCGGTCGACCGCCTCCTGGTAGCGGCGCAGGCCGAGCAGGGCGCTCGCCTGCGCGACGCCGGACCGTGCGGTGCCCACCCGGTCGCCGCACCGCTCGGCGGCCTCCCGGCCCGCCGTCATGCAGCTCAGCCACTCGGTGAAGAGCCCGGCGGCGTAGTACTGCGGTTCGCTGGCGGCGGCCAGCCGCCAGGCGCGCGCCGGGTCGGTGCGGCCGGCGGAGGCGACCAGCGCGCGGACGGTCGGCTCCTCGGCCCGGAACCAGTCGATCGCGGCCCGGGGCCCGGCGGGCGCGGGCAGGGCCGGCGGGTGGTGGACGCTCCCGCCGTACGTCTCCTGGCCGGGCTCCAGGTGCTCGGCGCAGGCGCGGGAGGCCTCCAGGTAGTAGTCCAGCAGCCGTTCCGCGGCGAGCTGTCGGTCCGCCTCCGGCCGTCGCCCGAGCAGGTGCGCGCTGAACAGCCGCACGAGGCCGGACCGGCCGTACCGCCCGTGCGGGGTGCCGGTCAGCAGGTGGTGGGCGGTGAGTTCGCCGAGCGCCCGGCGGGCGGTGGCCGGGTCGGTGCCGAGCAGGGCCGCGCTCGCGAGGACCTCCACCTCGGGGGCCGGGTGGGCGGCCAGGACGGTCAGCAACTCGGCCGCGTCCGGTGACAGCCGACGGTGGGTGCGGAGCAGTTCGCCGGAGACGCCGAGCGTGCCGTCGCCCTCCAGGACGGCCAGCCGGGTGGGCTCGTCCGCGAGGTCGGCGACGAGTGCGGCGATCGTCCAGTCCGGTCGGGCGGCCAGCCGGGCGGAGGCGATCCGCAGGGCGAGCGGCAGGTGGTCGCAGAGCGCGGCGAGCCGGGCGGCGGCCTCCGGTTCGGCCCGCACGCGACTGGGCGTCAGCACCTGTTCCAGCAGGCGCAGCGCGTCGGACCCGGACAGCGGGGCCAGGCGCAGCAGGGCCGCCCCCTCGGCGGCGACCAGGCCCTCCAGGGGGTTTCGGCCGGTGACGACGGCGGCGCAGCCGGGGCCGTGCGGGAGGAGGTCGGCGACCTGGTCGGCGTCGGCCGCGTCGTCGAGGACGACGAGCAGGCGCTTGTCCCGGGTCAGGGTGCGATAGAGCGCGGCGCGCCCGGCCCGGTCGGCGGGGACGGCGGGTTCGTCGACGCCCAGCGCGCGGAGGAAGGCGCCGAGCGTCTCGCCGGGGTCGGCCGGTCCGGCCGGGTCGAGACCGCGCAGGTCGGCGTGCAGCTGGCCGTCGGGGTAGCCGTCGGCGGCAGTGTGCGCCCAGGTGAGGGCCAGCGCGCTCTTGCCGGCGCCGGCCGGGCCGACGACGAGGGCGAGGCCGTCGCCGGTGCGGTCGGGGCCGCATTCGCGCTCCAGCCAGCGCAGTTCGGGTTCGCGGGCGACGAAGTCGAGCGGGCGGCGGGGGAGTCGGCGGGGCACGGGGGTGCCGTCATCGGTGGTCGAGGCGGAAGCCGGCGGTTCGTCCACCGGCCGGTCGGCCTCGGCGGCGTCGTCCTCGGCCAGGACCTCGGCGAGTGCCGCCTGGAGTGCGGGGCCGGGCCGGATGCCGAGTTCGCCGTCGAGCCGGGTGCGCGCCTCGTGGTAGGCCCGCAGCGCATCGGCGGACCGTCCGGCCTGGTGGAGGCAGCGCACCAGGAGCGCCGCCACCTCCTCGCGCAGCCCGTTCGTCCGCACGTTCTGCTCCAGCGACGGCACGGCCGCGGCGCCGGTGCCCTGGCGCAGCCGCAGCGCCGCCCAGGAGACGAGGGCCGCGGTCCGCGCCTGCTCCAGCCGGCCCGCGACCGTGCCGCGCAGCGCCGTGTCCGGCAGGTCGGCGAGCGCCGGACCGCGCCACAGCCGCAGCGCCTGCTCCAGCAGCGCGATCGCCTCGGCGAGCGCGGCGCCGCCCGTGGTGAGGGCCGCGCCGTCGACCGCCTCCGCCAGGGCGCCCGCGCGGGCCACCAACTCGTCGAAGCGCAGGGCGTCCACGAGGCCGGCCGGCCCGGTCAGCAGGTAGCCGGGCGCACGGGTGTGCAGCACGAAGGGCCCGGCGGCGAGCAGCTTGCGCAGCGCGGCGACGTGCCCCTGGAGCGCCGCCCGCGCGCTGGCCGGCGGCCAGTCGTCCCACAGGAGTTCGCAGAAGGCGTCCACGCCGACGACCCGCCCGAGGTGCAGTGCGAGCAGCGCGAGCACGGCCCGCCGCTGCGCGCCCTGGACCGCGACGAACCCGCCGCCCCCGGTCCCCAGCTCCACCGGACCGAGGAGTCGAATCCCCACGCGCCGCCCCACCTCGCCCCACGACTCCCGGGCCGGTCGGTCCCGGGGTGGAGCAGTGTACTGCCCGAATTCGTCCGGTCCCGGCGGGTGATCGAACGGAACCGAACGGAACCGAACGGATCAAGGCCGAACCGGGCGAGAAGCGATCATGATGGCATGAATCGGCGGAACCCGCACCGGTGCGCGGGCCGGGCGATCGGGCCTATCCTCGGACGACTCGATCCACCCGCAGACGATCCACCCGCCGGCGAACGAGCCGATCAGCCAGACGAGGGGCCGCATGCGCATCGACCTGCTCGGACCGGTCGCCGTCCGGCGCGACGACGGGACGCTCGTCACGCCCTCGGCGCCCAAGCGGCGCGCCCTGCTCAGCGCGCTCGCCGTCCGGCTGAACCGGGTCGTGGCCACCGAGGAACTGATCGAACTGGTCTGGGACGGCGCCGCGCCGCCCACCGCCCGGGCCGCGCTGCAGGGCCATGTCGCCGTGCTGCGCCAGGCGTTGGGCGAGGAGCCCACGGCGGACCACGGCGGCGGGCACCTCGCGCTCGGCACCCGCGACGCCGGCTACGTGCTCACCGGGGAGCCCGACCGGGTGGACCTGGTGCGCTTCGCCGGCCTCTGCGAACGCGCCGGAGTCCTGCACCCGGACGGCCGGCACGGCTCGTTCGGCCCGTACCACCCGCAAGCGCCGTACCACCCGCACGTCCTGGACGACGAGCGAGCCGCCGACGGCCCGTCCCCCGACGGCCCGTCCGCAGACCCGGCGCTCCCACTGCTGCGCGCCGCCCTCGACCTGTTCCAGGGCCCCGCCCTCACCGACTGCGGCTCGGCCCTGCTACGCGACCGGACCTCCCCGTACGTCACCGACCTGCGCCTGCGCGCCCTCGACCGGCTCGCCGACGGCCTGTGCCGGCAGGGCCGCGGCGGCGAGCTCGTTGCCGAGCTCACCGAGGCCGTGACGGCGCACCCCGCCCGGCAGGGTCCGGCCGCCCGGCTCGTCACCTGCCTCGACCAGGCCGGTCGGCGCGACGAGGCCGCGGCCTGGTACGGGCGGCTGGTCGCCCGCCTCGACGGCCCGCCGGGCCCCGAGCTGCGCCGCGCGGGCGAGCGCCTGACCCGCCCCGCCGCCACCGTGGCCGCGCCCCGCCCGAAGGCCGTACCGTCCCAACTCCCGCCCGCCGAACGCCGGTTCGTCGGCCGGGCGGACGACCTGCGCCGACTGGACGAGGCCCTCGCGCCCGCCCGCGCCGGACGGCCCGTCCTGGTCACCGGCCCGGCCGGGGCCGGCAAGACGGCCCTCGTGCAGCACTGGGCCAACCGGGCCGCCGAGCGGTTTCCCGAGGGCGTCCTCCACGCCGACCTGGACGGCTTCGGCGAGGCCGGGCCCCGGGACCCGGCCGACGTGCTCGGCGAGTTCCTCACCGCGCTCGGCGAACCGGTCGTCCCCGCCGGGCTCGGCGCACGTGTCCAGCGCTACCGGGCGCTGCTGACGGGCCGTCGGGTGCTGGTGGTCCTCGACGACGCCCGCTCCGCGGAGCAGGTGGCTCCCCTCCTGCCGGCCCCGCCCGCCGAGCCGTCCGACGCCGCGCCCGTCACCGTCGTCACCAGCCGGCACCGCCTGCGCGACCTGCTCGTCCGCGAGGGCGCCGTCCCCCTGCCGGTCGGCGCGCTCACCCCCGACGACGCGGCCGCCCTGCTGGCCCGCACCCTCGATCCCGCCCGGCTCGCCGCCGAACCCGCGGCCGCCGCCGAACTCGCCGAGCGCTGCGACCGCCTGCCGCTCGCCCTGCGCCTCGCCGCCGCCCGGCTGGCCGCCCGCCCCGGCTGGGGCCTGGACGACCTCGCCGCCGAACTCGCCGACGACCAGGCCGCCCTGGCCACCCTCACCGGCACCGGTCGCGGCCCGCTCGGCATCGCCGCCGCCCTCGACCGGACCCGCCGCGCGCTCGACCCGGCCACCGCCCGGCTGTTCGCGCTCCTCGGACTCCACCCCGGCAGCGAGATCGGCACCGCCACCGCCGCCGCCCTCGGCGACCTGCCCGCCGCGGAGGCCCGCGCCCACCTGGCCCGCCTCGACGCCGTGCACCTCCTGGAGGAGCAGGCCCCCGGCCGCTACGCCCGGCGCGCGCTGGTCGGCCGCTACGCCGCCCGGCAGGCCGCCGACCTCGGGTGCGACGAACGGCTCGCCGCGCTCGACCGGTTGATCGACCACTACCTCGACGCGACCGGGGCGAGGTCCGCCGAGGGCGGGGAGGGCGCGGCCTGGTTCCGGCGGGAGGAGAGCGCCATCCGCGCGGTCGTGCTCTGCGCCGAACAGCACGGCCGTACCGCCGGGGCCTGGCAGCTCGCCCACCGCGCCGCCACGTTCTACGAACGCGCTGCCCAAGGGCACGCCCCCCAAGGGCGCACCGCCCACGGGCACGCCGGTCGCGGGTACACCGGCCACGGCTTCCTGGGCGGCGCGGGCGGCGGAGAGGACGGAGAAGGCGTCGAGCACGACCGCGCCCGCTGGCGGGCCACGACGGAGGCCGGTCTGCGCGCGGCCCGTTCGGCCGGCGACCCGGAGGCCGTGGCCCGGCTCTCCACCGACCTCGCCGTCCTCCTCGTCGACCGCGGCGCCCACCGCACCGCGGGCGAACACCTCGACCGGGCCGTCACGACCACCGGGGACCCGCTCCTGCGCCTGCGCTCCCGGGCCCGTGTCGCCCGTGCGCTCGTCCGGGCCGGACGGCACGACCGGGCCGTCCCGCTGTTCACCGACGTCGTCGCGGCCGCCCGCATCCCCGAGGCCGCGCACCTCCTCGCCGCCGCCCTCGTCGACCTGGCCGACGCCCTCGTCCTCGCCGGCTCCCCGGCCCAGGCCCTCGCCCACGCCGACGAGGCCGTCCGGCTGGCCGCCGCCCACACCGCCGACGCCGTCCGCGCCACCCACGGACGGGCCCGCGCCCTGCACGCCCTGGGCCGCGTCGGCCCGGCCCTCGACTGCGCCGAACTGGCCGTCGTCCTCGGCCGGACACTCGCCGACACCGTGCTCCAGGCCGACTCCCACGCGCTGCTCGCCGACCTGCTGGGAACGGTGGGCCGCACCGGCGACGCGGCCGCCGCCCGCCGCCGCGCGGACTCGCTCCTGTCGGGCGCCGTCTGAGCCTCCGCCGCCCGACCCGGGCCGGCACACGTCCCCGGTTCCGCCCCCCTCCGCCCGGTTCCGCCCATCCCAATTCCGCCCCTCCGCAGTTCCGCCCGCGTGCGAACAGGCAGAACTAACGGCAGTTCTGCCACCGGCGCCGCGTGCCCGCCCGGCCGGTCGCCCGTTGGCCCGTCCGGCCGCCGCGGCCCTTGGCACACGCACTGACCAGCAGTGCCGTGGCACCGGGCCCGCGTGAAACCGTGCATACTTCTGCCTGCGTGTAGTGGTTGAGGCACAAACAGTGGCAGAAGTACCGGCAGGGTCAGGGGTGGGGTCGATGGGCGACGCGGTCGCCGGGGGCGTGGAGTTCTCCGGACTGCTGGCCGGGTACCGGGTGCGGGCGGGGCTGACGCAGGAGGAACTGGCGGAACGTTCCGGCGTGAGCCTGCGGGCCCTCGGCGACATGGAACGCGGCCGTACGCGCGGGCCGCAGCGCCGTACCGTACGGGCGCTGGCCTCGACGCTGGGCCTCGACGCGGCGGACACGCTGACCCTGGAGCGGGCCGCCCAGTCGGGACGCCCGCGCGGCACCCGCGCGACGGTCCCCGCGCAGGCCGGCCCCAGGGCGCCGAAAGCCGCCGCGGCCGATCAGGCGTCAGCGACCCCCGAGAACGCCCCCGCCGCCCCGGCCGCGCCCGCCAACCCCGCCGTCCCTGCCGTCCCCGTGCTCCCCGGCGCCCTCGCCCTCCCCCGGGACATCGCCGACTTCACCGCCCGCGAGGACGTCCTCGCCCGCCTGGACGAGCTGGTCCGGGAGGACGACCCGGCCCACCCCCGGGTGCTCCTGGTCAGCGGCCAGCCGGGCCTGGGCAAGACCGCCTTCGCGCTGCACGCCGCCCACTCCCTGGCCGACCGGTTCCCCGACGGCCAGCTCTCGCTCGACCTCGCCGGCATGGCCCCCACCCCGCTGCCCGCCCGCGACGCGCTCGGCCAGGTCCTGCGCGCGCTGGGCGTCGAGGACGGCGCCGTCCCGGCCGGCACGGAGGAGCGGGCCGGACTGTTCCGGGCCCTGGTGCGCGAGCGCCGGCTCGTCCTCGTCCTGGACAACGCCGCCGACGAGGCACAGGTCCGCCCGCTGCTGCCCGGCTCGGGCCCGGCCGTGACGATCGTCACCAGCCGCAACGCCCTGCCCGGCCTGGAGTCGGTGCACCGTCTGCGCCTGGACGCCCTCGCGCCCACCGAGGCGGCCGCGCTGCTCGCCAGGATCGCCGGCCGGGAGCGGATCGCCGCCGAACCGGACGCGGTGGCCGAACTCGCCCGCCTGTGCGGCTACCTGCCGCTCGCCCTGCGGATCGCCGGCCAGCGCCTGGTGGCGCGCGAGCAACTGCCGGTGAGCCGCCTGGTGCGGCAGCTCGCCGCGGAGGAGAACCGGCTGGACCTGCTGGAGACGGGGGACCTCGCCGTCCGCCCGGCCTTCGCCCTGTCCTACCGCCGGCTGCCGGCCGAGGCCCAACTGGTGCTGCGCCGCTGCGCGTTGACCGCAGGGCCGGACTTCACCGCGCCGGTCGCCGCGATGTACGCCGGGCTGTCCGCGGTGCGCACCGAGCGCTGTCTGGAGGAGCTGACGGACGCCGGGCTGGTCCAGCTCGCCACCCCGGAGCGGTACCGCCTGCACGACCTCGTCCGGCTCTACGCGGGGGAGCGGCTGACGACCGACGAGAGCCCCGAAGAGGTACGGGCCGCCGAACTGGCCGCGGCCGGGCTGCTGCTGGCGCGCGCCTCGGCGGCGGGCCTGCGGTTCGTCCCGGACAGCACCGGCGAGGAGGCGCTCGGCGATCCCGATCCGGCGACGGCGCCGGTGACGACCGCGGACGCGACGCGCTGGCTCGAGGAGGAGTCCCCGGAGTGGCTGGCGGCCATGTACCGGGCGGCCGGGGCGGGTGGGCACCGTGCGGTGGTGGACACCGCCGAGGCGATGCACTGGTTCTCGGACCGGCTGCTGAGCTGGGACATCTGGGGCGAGGTCTTCCAGCTGTCCGTCGACTCCGCGCGCGCCCTCGGCGACCGGCACGCCGAGACCGTCCACGTGAACTACCTGGCCTGGACGAACGTCACCTGCCTGCACCGCTACCAGCGCGGCGTCGAACTGGCCGGCGAGGGCCTGGAACTGGCCCGTGAGCTCGGCGACCGCGAGCAGGAGGGCTGGGCGCTGACCTACCTCGGCAGCGGCCTGCGCAGGCTGCACCGGCACCAGGAGGCCACCGACAGCTACCACCGGGCGGCCGAGGCCTTCGCGTCCGTGGACAACCGGGCGGCCCGGATCGGACGGCTGGTCACGCTGCGCGGCGCCGCCACCTGCCTGCGCGAGTCGGGCCGCGCGGAGGAGGCGGTGGAGTCCCGCCGGCTGGCGCTGGCGGGCGCGCTGGAACTGGTGGAGCGCTGGGAGTCGCCGCTGATGCACTTCCTGTCGGCGATGACGGCGTACGAACTGGGTCTCGACCGCGCGGCGCTGAAGCAGTGGCCGGCCGCCGAGAAGGCCTACCGCCAGGCGCTCACCCACTACGAGGCGATCGGCCGCCCGGACAGCATGACGAAGACGCTGACCGAGCTCGGCACGGCCCTGATCGAGCAGGGCCGCGCCGACGAGGCCCGCGAACTCCTCACCGAGGCGCTCACGGACCTCAGCGCGGACGGCCGCCAGGGCCGCCGCCGGACGGGCACGGCGGCCGCCGGGGGCTGAGGCGCGGAGCCCGTCACCGACCGGCTTGGGCCGAGGCGCCGCGCCCGTCGGCGCACGGCCGGCCTCAGATCCGGCTGTCCTCGACCGCCGGAATGGTGTAGTCCCGGACGCCGGCGCCGTTCGGCACCGCCGAGCGGACGTTGGCCCGCGGCGCGGCGGCGGCCGGCTTCTTCCCGCAGAACGCCGGCTCCAGCGCGCCCATCAGGCCCTGCGTCACCGAGCCGTTGTTGGAGGCGTTGGCGAACACGACGACCGTGCGGTGGCCGTCCGGCGTGGTGAACGACTGGGTCTGGTAGCCCTGGACGATCCCGCCGTGCCCGTACACGTCGCCGCAGCTGAGCGAGATGCGGCGCAGTCCGAGGCCGTAGGAGATCTTCGCGGTCGGGGTCGGGATCGCGGCCTCCATCTGCTTGAGCGAGTCGTCGGAGACGAGTCCGCCGGAGCTGCCGGCCATGAGGGCGGTGAGGAAGGTGTCGAGGTCCCGGGCGGAGGAGGTGACCGCGCCCGCGGCCCAGACCCAGGAGCCGGTCTGCTCGGTGGAGTCGAGCAGCGGCTTGGTGCGGTCGTCGTTGGTGAGGTAGCCGGTGACGTGGGCGCCGCGGATCTTCGGGTCGGGGACGACGAAGGAGGTGTCGCGCAGCTCCAGCGGGTCGAGGATGCGCTCCTGGAGGACGTCGGCGTAGGGGCGGCCGGTGAGGTTCTCGACGGCGAGGCCCATGAGCACGAAGTCGGTGTTGGAGTACGAGTACTTGGTGCCCGGCGCGTACTGGACGCCGTGCTTGACGGACATCGCGACGAGGTCGCGCGGGGCGTAGACGTTGGTGCGGATGCGGGCCTCGAACGCGGCGGTGGTCTCCTCGCCGGACTGTTCGAGGAGGTCGTTGGTGTGGTCGTAGATCCCGGCGCGGTGCTCCATGACCTGGCGGCCCGTCATGGTCCAGCCGTCGGGCAGGGTGCCGGCCGGGAGGTAGTCGCGCAGGGGCTTGTCGAGGTCGATGAGGCCCTGCTCGGCGAGCTGCATGACCAGGACGGACGCGAACATCTTGCTGTTGCTGCCGACCCGGAAGCGCCAGTCGGCCTTCATCGGGGTGCCGTCGAGGTCGGCCTTGCCGACCGTCAGCGTCTGGTCGAGCGACGGGTCGTCGTGGTCGTGGACGACGGCGAACGCGCCGGGCGCGCCGGCCTTCATCGTGGTCTGCAGCGCGGCGAGCACCGCGGCGGTGTCGGGTGCGGGCGCGCTCGGGGTGCCCTGGTCGGCGGCGGCGTGGGCGGCGCCGGTCGCCATCAGGACGACACCGGCGGCGGCCACGGCCAGGGGACGCAGGAGCCTGATCTTCGCCATGTTCCTCGGTTTCTCGTTCGGCTGACGCGGCGTCGGTCCGCGCGGTTCGAAGATCCACTATCTCCGTCCGGGGCCATCGCCGCAATGTGAGCGATCGGTGAACGCGATCGACTCCACAATCCGTTTCCCGAACGGCGGCCAAGGCTTTACCTGCTGGGATCTACCCGCGTAAACCGATGAGCCGCATGCTTGTTCGGCACACCTCAAGCACCCCCGTGCGCACGTCGAGCACGCCCGTGCGCGCCTTCAGCACGCCTGTGCGCACCTCCTGCACGCCCGTGTGTCCCCACAGCCCCCACCTCACCGACGTGGAGTCAGCATGCCCCTGTCCCGCATCGCCCGCCGCGCCTGCGCCGTCCTGCTGTCCGCCGCCGCCGTGGTGCCGATCGCCGGCGCCGCCCGGGCCGACGCCGTGGCCGGCGCCTACTCGGCCGTGGTGTTCCCGGACCAGAACCACAGCCTGGTCGACGACTTCATCAACTCGGCGACCAAGTCCGTCGACGTGACGATGTACGAGCTGCGCGACACCGCCGCGGTGAACGCCCTGATCGGCCGCAAGCAGGCGGGCGTCAAGGTGCGGGTGATCCTGGACGCCAAGCACACCTCGGTCAACGGCGCCGCGTACTCCGCGCTCAAGGCCGCGGGCGTCGGCGTGACGTACTCCTCCTCGGCGTACGTCTACACCCACCAGAAGACCGTCACCGTGGACGGCGCCAAGTCCCTGATCCTGACCGGCAACCTGGACGCCACCTACTACTCGTCCAGCCGCGACTACGGCGTCTTCGACTCCGACGCGAACGACGTCGCCGCGATCGAGCAGGTCTTCGCCGCGGACTACGCGAAGACCTCGATCACCCCCTCGGACGGCGACAACCTGGTCTGGTCGCCCACCGACTCGCAGGACCGCCTGCTCGCGCTGATCAACGGCGCGCAGACCTCCCTCGACGTCCAGGAGCTGGAGTTCGGCGACCAGGCCCTGGTGGACGCCGTCGCCGCCGCCGCGAGCCGCGGCGTCACCGTGCGCGTCGTCGGCATGAACCCCGACTCCTACGGCAGCTACTTCGACGAGGTGACGACGGCGGGCGGCAGGATCGTCACGTACTCGTCCACCACGGGCCTGTACATCCACGCGAAGGCGATCGTCGCCGACTACGGCACGTCGACGGCCAAGGTGTTCGCCGGCTCGGAGAACTTCTCCGACAACTCGCTGAACAACAACCGCGAGCTCGGCCTGATCACCACCGACTCCGGCGTGCTGAGCACGATCGAGTCGACCTTCGCCACCGACTTCGCCAACGGCCAGCCCTACTAGGCACGTCCGGAACCAGCCACGTCCGGAACCAGCCACGTCCGGCACCAGCCACGGCCGACCGCCGCATCCGGCGGAATCCGCACCAGGTACCGCCTGCCCCACGCAGAACACCCGGGAGGCCGCCCGGCGAACCGTCGCCGGGCGGCGTCCCACCGGACCGTTCCCATCCCCCGTGAGGACTCGTCATGCCTGAGCCCGTCCAGCCCCGCCCGCGCACCCGCCCGCGTTCCCGCCGCACCGCGACCGCCGTCGCCTCGGCGACCGCCCTCGTGGCCGCCTCCGCCGGCCTGTGGGCCGCCACCGCCCCCGCCGCGCAGGCCGCCGCGCTGCCCGCCCCCGACCACGTGATCGTGGTCGTCATGGAGAACCACGCCTACAGCCAGGTCATCGGCAGCAGCAGCGCGCCGTACATCAACTCCCTGGCCAAGGGCGGCGCGACGCTCACCCAGTCGTACGCGATCACGCACCCGAGCCAGCCGAACTACTACGCGCTGTTCTCCGGCTCGACACAGGGCATCACCGACGACAGCTGCGTGAACGTCGGCGGCCTGCAGGCCCCGAACCTCGCCTCCGAGCTCACCGCCGCCGGGAAGACCTGGGGCAGCTACAACGAGTCGCTGCCCGCCCAGGGCAGCACGGTGTGCAGCAGCGGCACCTACGCGCAGAAGCACAACCCGTGGTTCGGCTTCGGCAACGTCGCGCTGAACTCGGCCCGCACCTTCAGCCAGTTCCCGACCGACTACACCACCCTGCCGAAGGTGTCCTTCGTCGTGCCGAACCTGTGCAGCGACATGCACGACTGCTCGGTCAAGACCGGCGACACCTGGCTCAAGACCAACCTCGGCGCCTACGCCACCTGGGCCGCGAGCCACAACAGCCTGCTCCTCGTCACCTTCGACGAGGACAACCGCCTGGCCGGCAACCGCATCCCCACCGTCGTCTCCGGCGCCCACGTGGCCGCCGGCAGCACCACCGCCACCACCTACAACCACTACGACGTCCTGCGCACCCTGGAGGACCTGGCCGGCCTGACCACCCACGCGGGCAACGCGGCCAACGGCACCGACATCTCCGGCATCTGGAACTGACCCACCCCGCACGCCGTCCGACGACGAGGTCCGGCACCACGCGGTGCCGGACCCCGTCCCGGTCACCGTCCGGGCTTCGCCGTGAAGTGAGGGCCGTGGTAAGCATGGCGCGTGCGCTTCGATTCCGTTCCGATGCCGCCGGCCGTCGAGGGCCGGCCCCGTGATGTGCGTGGGTATCCCGTGCCGGCGATCACTCCCTGGGAGGGGGGTGAGCCGCAGTTCGCGCTGACCGACTACGGGCGGAGTGCGAACTGTGCGCTGGAGCGGCGGTGTTCGGTGTGCGACGAGCTGATGCCGCAGGGGCCGGTGTGGCGGGTGGTCGGCGCTGCGGAGAGCGCGGCGATCGCCGAGGCGCTGGCGGACGGGCGGCCGTACCGGAACCTCGCGCCGACGATGGAGGGGCCGGGACACCGGGCGTGCATGCTGTACGCCTCGATGGTCTGCCCGTACCTGGCCCGGCCCAACGCCCGTCGGCGCACCACGGCGGACGGCGCCCCGGACGGGCTGACGTCGGCCGTCGTCCGGGGCGCCGTGCGCGGTGGTACGGGTGCGGTGGTCGGGTACGGGGACTACGAGTACGGCGTCACCGCGTCCCGGGTGCTGTTCCGCTTCCTCGACGTGGTCGAGTACCTCCCGCACGAGAACGCGGAGGAGCACCTGGCCGAGCTGCGCGCCGAGTTGGCGCGCAGCTCTCGGGGTTGAGGCGGGAGATCACGGCCGGAAGGCCGGCAGGCCCTTGAACGTCGAGACGGGGGCCGGGGCGGCCGAGCCGTCGGCCGGGAGGGTGCTGATCCCGTCCGGGGTGCGGACGGCGATGGTCTTCCCGTCCGGGGACCACGCGGGCTCGGTGTAGTCCGTGGTGGCGGACGGGGTGAGGTCCTTCTCCTTGCCCTGGTTCTCGGTGTTCTTCGAGAACAGGTGGTCGTGCCCGTTCACGGAGCGGACGAAGACGACCTGCTCGCCGTCGGGGGAGAGGGCCGGCTGCGAGCCCTTGCCCATGTCGCGGGTGTTGGCCCGGATGTAGTCGTCGTAGATGTAGACCTCGCCGTTGGGCGTGTTGGCGTACGCGACCTCGCCGCGCTTGCCGCCGGCGTTCGACCAGGTGTTGCCGGTCGCGGGCGGCTGCGTGACGCCGGGGCCGCCGCCGTCGGAGATGGCGGGCGTGACCGCCTTGGGGGCGGTGCCGCCCTTGACGGGGACCGTCTCCAGGGTCAGGACGCCGCCCTTGGCCGAGGAGAACACGATGTTGGCGAAGCGCTCCAGGAACCCCGGGCTGTCCGAGACGGCGTCGCTCTTCTCGGCGTGCTGCCAGCTCGGGTGGGACCAGGTCTCGCCGCCCGGGTTCTTGGCGAGGACGACCTTGTTGCTGCCGTCCGGGTTGGCGGTGACGAGGTCGCCGTTGCCGTTGACGAACGCGGCGTGCTTGCCGTCGGGGGACCACGCGAGGTCGCGGACGACGGTGCCGAAGTCGACGGTGGTGCCGTTCATCACGACGGTCTGGGTGCCCGTGCTGATGGTGAGGTGGTTGGCCGCGCTGGTGCCGTTGACCTCCTTGGCGCCGCCCGTGCTGCCGGTGCTGCCCGTGCCGCCGGAACCGCCCGTCGAACCGCCCGCGCCGCCGCTCTTGCCCGGCGCGGCCGTGCCGGGGGCGGCGGTCGGCTCGGGGCCGTTGCCCGTGTCGTTGGGACCGCAGGCGGAGACCAGGACGGTGCCGGCGGTGGTCATCAGGGCTATCGCGGCGACGGTGCCGAACCGGTTGCGGACTGTGGTGCGAACGGACATCTTCCAGGTCCCCCTCGTGCGTTGCTCGCTTACAGGTAGGAGCCTCGCAGCCGCAGGTCCGCGCCGCGTCGACGACGTGTCACAGCCGTGGAACAGCCCCACCGGCGGGGAACTCCGCGCTATCGTCCTTGTCGGAACGCGGCGGAGCGTGACGGCCCGCCACGTCCGCCCGTCTGTCCGGACCGGGAGGGGAGACCGCGATGACCGCCGCCCGCAAGCCCGCCGAACTGCTGGAGTTCTCCGACGACCTGCACGTCGAGGACATCGACCCGCTGCGGACGTTCCTGGCCGCCAGACTGCGCGAGATCGTCGCCGCGCAGCCCGACGGCAGTGACGCCCATTTCGCCGCCGAGCGCCTGGAGCAGATCACCTCGGCCGACTGCATCCAGCTCGCGGACCTCCTGGTCGCCTGGGAGGTCGTCCTGGAGGAGGAGCGGACGGAGGAGCCGGGCGAGACCCAGCGGCTGCGCCAGGACGTGTCGATCTGGTGGGCGCGGCTGTGCCGGACGGCCGACCGCTTCCGCGACCACCCGGACCACAATCCGCGGTGGCGCCGGCTGGACTACATGAACCTCTGGCACGCGGAGTTGATGGCGAGCCTGACGGACGCCGCCGGCGGCGTGTACGGCGACGGCGCCCACCCCTGACCCGGGACCCGGCCGGCCCGCGTTCACCGCCCGCGTTCACCGCCCGCGTTCACCGCCCGAGGATCCGCCGCAGCCAGCGGGTGCGGGCGTCGAGGGCGTCCCGGCTGAGGGCCGCGTGCGGCGCGAGGGTGTCGAAGCCGTGGAACGCCCCCGGCCAGACGTGGAGTTCGGCCGCGCCGCCGGCCCGCCAGATCGCGTCGGCGTAGGCCACGGCCTCGTCCCGGAAGGTCTCGGCCGACCCGACCTCGACGTAGGCCGGGGGCAGTCCGGCGAGGTCGGTCGCGCGGGCGGGGGCGGCGTAGGGCGGCAGGTCGGCGGAGCCGTACCGCTCGCCGAGCACGGCCTGCCAGGCGGTGGCGTTGGAGGTGCGGTCCCAGGTGTCACGGCCGGCCAGCTGGTGGCTGGAGTGCGTGTCGCCGCGGTCGTCGAGCATCGGGCTGAGGAGCAGTTGGCCGATCGGCGCCGGCCCGCCGCGGTCGCGCGTCAGCAGGGCGAGGGCCGCGGCGAGCCCGCCGCCCGCGCTCTTGCCGCCGAGGACGACGCGCTTCGCGTCGAGGCCCAGCTCATCGGCGAGTTCGGTGGTGTGGAGGAGCCCGGCGTAGCAGTCCTCGACGGCGGCCGGGTACTGCGCGCCGGGTGCCAGCCGGTAGTCGACGGAGACGATGGCGAGCCCGAGCGGTTCGGCCGTCTCGCGCAGTAGGCGGGGCAGGACGGACCACGCGTTGCCGGAGATCATCCCGCCGCCGTGCAGGTAGTACAGGACGGGCAGCGGCCCGTCGAGCCCGGCGGGCCGGGCCGTCACCAGCCGGACCTCGCTGCCGTCCCACGCGACCGGCGCCCGCAGCTCCGCGACCTCGAACCGGCCGCCGTCCCGCAGCCGTTCGGCCGTCGGCCGGGGCCGGGAGGCGGCGTCCCGGGCCTGCCAGGCCGCGAGCCCGGCCGGCGTGAGCGGCTCCGGCGTGCCGACGGCCGCCAGCGCGGCGTGCAGTTCCGGGTCGAAGACGACACCCATGAACGAACCCCCCCTCATCTCGGTAACTTTTGTTACCGCGAACCGACTTCGTAAACTATGGTTGTCACATGATGATGCCTGAGATCACCCGGGAAGAACAGGCGGCACTCGACAAGGCTCTCTGCGAGGCCCTGGACCCGCTGGCCGCGGCCATCCGCGCCCGGCAGAGCGGGCTCGCGCAGGAGCGCATGTGGGACGCGGACCCGGCGGAGGTGGCGCTGTCCGTCCTCGCCGCCTGGAAGGTGGTGGACGGCGCGGTGAAGCAGCTGACGGCGACGGCGGCCGGCACCGCCGGTTCGTACGGGGCGAGTTACGAGCAGCTCGGTGCCGTGTGGGGCATCACCCGGCAGGGCGCGCGGAAGAAGTGGCCGGACGCCGTCCAGCGTCCGGCGCAGGAGGCGGGCACGCTCGAACTCTTCGGCGGGACGGCGAGGTTGGTCCAGGCGCCGGGCGGCGGCTGGGGCTGGACGGCCACGGGGGCCGACGGTGTCCTCGGCGCGGGGGAGGACGGGGTGCACCACGTGAGCGCGGAGGTGGCCGCGGCCCACGCGGGGGCCTTCCTCAGGGAGCACGCCTGACCGTGCGGGCGTGGGCTCAGGCGCTGTGGGCTCAGGCGTCGTGGGTTGAGGCGTCGTGGGCTCGGGCGTCGTGGGCTCGGGCGTCGTGGGCTCAGGAGTACAGCGCGATCCGCGGCTCGACCGTGCCGTGGGCGGGCGCGAGCACCGTGAGCCGGTAGTGCTCGGTGAGCGTGTGGTGGCCGTGCAGGACGATCTTCGCGGTGGTGAGGCCGGTGAACAGCGTGCCGGTCTGGCTCCCGAGCTGCACGGTCCGCCACCGCCCGTCGGAACCGAGCAGTTCGAGCCTGACGTCGGACGTGACGAGGAAGGGGCCCTTGTCGGGCGACTCGACGAGGATCTGCGGGGCCACGGTGCGGTCCGCGGAGGAGGGGTTGCGGTAGGTCACGGTGATCCGGTGCGGCGTGCGGTCGGCCGGCAGCGGGCTGCTCGGCAGGTTCACGAACCCGACCGGTGCCGCGGCGGCCGTCGCCGCCGGCGGGGGAGCGGACGCCACCGCCTGCCCGGGGGCGACCAGCGCGATGGCCGGGAGGGCGGCGAGGGCGACGGCGGTCAGGACCGGACCTCTGCGGGGGATCCTCCTGCTGGGCATGGCGCCTCCTTCGATCGTCGACGGCACGCCCGGTGACCGATGGGGATCCGCGGGTGCACGGACGGTCGCCGCTCGGGCGGGCTGTACGTATCCACGGTGCACGCCAACCGCATCCGCCGCATCCGCCGGGGCCCGCGGCCCGCTGCGGAGGCCGCCGGAACCCGTACGTTCTCGCGGTGATGTGCGGGGTTCGGGGGAACCGGCCCGGCGCTCGGTCGGGGGTGGCATGATGTCCCGGCCATGGCTGCCTCCCGACCCGAGGCGCTGCCGTCACAGGTTCGCGCCGCCGCGCTCGACCTTCGCGCACTGAGGGCCCTGCCCTTCGCGACGGTCTGCGTCGTGCTGGCCGCGGCCGGGCACGTCTTCGCCTCCGGGAGCCCGGTCCCGCCGGGCGCGCTGTTCCTCGGGTGGGTGCTGTCCGGCGCCGCGGCGGCTTTCGGCGCGCGACGGGAACGCTCGGCGCGGGCGATCATCGGGGGCCTGGCAGGCGCACAAGGGGGCTTGCACGTCCTCTTCCACGCTGCCCAGGCCTCGCGCACGGTCCCGGCGAGGGGCGAAGCGGACACCATGGCCGATATGCCCGGCATGCCTGGGATGTCAGGGATGGGCGGGCGCTCCGGCGTGGCGATGGCCCACGCCGTGACGGGCGGCGGCGGGGCGGTCCCGCACACCGCCGTCGCGGCGACGCACGTCGCCTTCTGGTGCCACGCGACGCTCCTCGGCCTCAGCCCGGCCATGCTCGCGGCGCACCTGGCCGCGACCGTCGTCGCCGGCTGGTGGCTGCGGCGCGGCGAGGCGGCCGTCTGGTCGCTGGTCCGGCTCGCGGCCGGCACCGCCTCGGCCGCCGTGCGGGCCTGCGCGGATCAACTCCGCGGCGTGCTGGCCCTGTTCGAGGCCCTGAGCGACGGGCTCGGCGGCCGGTCGCGGGCGGGCGCCGTGCGTCGGGTGCCGGCATACGACTGGTGGGGTCCGGTGCGGTCGGCGCCGCTCCGGCACGTGGTGATCAGGCGCGGTCCGCCGCTGGGCGCGGCCGTCTGACGGGACCGTCCCGTCGCGGCCGTCCGCCCGCCCCTGACCACACCCATGCCTTCCCTGGAGAAGACACCACCCATGAGAGCCTCCTCCGCGATCCGCCTCGCCGCCGCCTCCGCCCTGGCCGCCACGGCCGTGCTGGCCGGCGCCACCGCCGCGTCCGCGCACGTCACCGTGCAGCCGTCCAGCGTGCCGAAGAACGCGACCGACCAGACCTTCGCGTTCCGCGTGCCGAACGAGGACGACAAGAACAGCACGGTGAAGGTCGAGATCGACTTCCCGGTCGACCACCCGATCCCGTCCGCCCTGGTCGCGCCGGTGGCGGGCTGGACCGACCGGATCCAGACCACCAAGCTCGCGACGCCGATCCACACCGACGACGGCGACATCACCGACGTGGTGTCGCAGATCGTCTGGACCGGCGGCCAGATCGCCCCCGGTCACTACCAGGACTTCACCGTCGACCTCGGCGCGCTGCCCGAGGGCACGGACAAGGTCGTCTTCAAGGCGCTCCAGACCTACGGCGACGGGAACATCGTCCGCTGGATCGAGGAGCCGCAGGAGGGGCAGCCCGAGCCGAAGAACCCGGCGCCGGTCCTCAAGCTGACCGCGGCGAGCGCGGCGAGCGCGACGACCGCCGGGGATGCCACGGCCGCACCGGCTCCTGCCGCCGCCCCGACGGCTCCGGCGGCCCCGGTGGCGGCGAAGGCGAGCACCAGCGACTCCACCGCCCGCGCGATCGGCATCGCGGGCGTCGTCCTGGGGGCCCTCGGCGTGGCCGCGGGCCTCCTGCTCGGCCGCCGCCGCTCCACCGGCACCGCTGCCTGACCCTCCCGGGCCGGTGCGGGACTTCTCCCGCACCGGCCCTCGGCGGGCCGGGCGAAGCCGACCGGGTCGGCCCCCGGCGAGGCCGGGCGAGGCCGGCCGAGGCGGCACCGTGATCGATACACTCGTGCATCCGATCCACCCCCGGAGGTCCGATGCCCAAGTGCACCACCAAGCGCCGCCCCGTGACCCGAGCCGCGCTGCTGGAGGCGGCGCTCGCGGTCTTCGCCGAGCACGGGTTCCAGGCCGCGACGATCGAGCAGGTCTGCACCCGGGCCGGCTACACCCGGGGCGCGTTCTACTCGAACTTCGGCAGCAAGGAGGAGCTCTTCCTCGCCCTGTTCGACCAGCACAGCCAGGAGATCCTCGACCGCCTGGCCGACCTGGCGGACGCGCTGCCCGCCGGGGAGTCCACCCTCGCCGAGTTCGCCGGGCGGATCGCCCGGATCGACCCGGCCGAGCGGGACTGGTACCTCGTGAGCACCGAGTTCACCCTCCTCGCGATCCGCGACCCGCAGGCCGGCTGGGTGCTCGCCCGGCACGACGCGCGGCTGCGGGCGGAGCTCGCCCGGGGTCTGACCGCCCAGCTGGAGCGGTTCGGCCTGCGCCTCACCGTGGATGCCGAGGAGCTGGCCCGGCTGCTGATCGCGATCCGCGAGGGCGGCCTGGCGCAGAGCTACGTCGAGCCCGACGTGCTGCCGCCCGGCGAGCTGGAGCGCCGGTTCCTCGGGACGATCCTGGGCGCCGTGACGGAGGCGTCCGGCTGAGGGAGCCTCCGTAAGTCGAGGCATCCGATGCATCGACGTATCGGATACATGCTCGTATCATCCCGGGGGAAGGCACTCGCACCCCCACTCCGGGAGGACGCCATGACCACCCCGCTCCCCGACTCCCTCGCCGCCGTCGTCGGCCCGATGCCGCAGGGCGTCACCTTCCCGCTGCCGCCGACCTTCGACTCCGTCGAGGCCGAGCGCCAGTACCGCAAGGAGCAACTCGCGGCCGGCTTCCGGCTGTTCGGCCGGTTCGGGTTCTCCGAGGGCGTCGCGGGCCACATCACCGTGCGCGACCCGGAGAACCCGCAGTGGTTCTGGGTCAACCCGTTCGGCATGGCCTTCGGCCAGATCAAGGCCTCCGACCTGATCCTGGTCGACCACGAGGGCAACCTGCTGCACGGCAGCCGCCCGGTCAACAAGGCCGCGTTCGTCATCCACTCCCAGGTGCACGCCGCCCGGCCCGATGCGATCGCCGCCGCGCACTCCCACTCGCTGCACGGCAAGGCCTTCTCCAGCCTCGGCATCCCGCTCGACCCGATCACCCAGGACGCCTGCGCCTTCTTCGAGGACCACGCCGTCTACAGCGACTACCGGGGCGTGGTCAACGAGCTGGAGGAGGGCAAGCGGATCGGCGCGGCCCTCGGCCCGCACAAGGCCGTCATCCTGCAGAACCACGGCCTGCTGACGGTCGGGCAGTCCGTCGCCGAGGCAGTCTGGTGGTTCGTCACCATGGAGCGCTCCTGCCAGGCGCAGCTGCTCGCGATGGCCGCCGGCACGCCCAGGCTGATCGACCGCGAGACCGCGCTGCGCACCCGCGAGCAGATCGGCAGCTCGCTGGCCGGCTGGTTCCAGGCCCGCCCGCTGTGGGACCAGATCACCGTCTCGGACCCGGACCTGTTCGACTGATCCGGGCCCTGCGGTTCATGCGCGCTCGGTCCTGACCTCCTCGGTCCTGACCTCGTACGGGCGCAGCCCGCGCTTCTCGTAGTTGCGCAGGGCGTTCGGGTGGTCGTTGCTGTCGGTGTGCAGCCAGACCCGGCGGACGCTCTGCGCGCCGAGCGGCTCGGTGGCCCAGGCCTGGCGCAGGGCGAGCGTCAGCGCGTAGCCGCCGAGGCCGCGGCCGACGTGCTCGGGGACGAGGCCGAAGGTGGTGACCTCGACGTCGCCGCCCGGGTGCGGCTCCAGGTTGGCGACGCCGGCGGGCTCGCCGTCGTGGGTGAGCAGCCAGTACTGGCGGCGCGGGTGCTCGGCGAGGTGGGCCGCCCAGTCCTCGGCGGTGCGGGCGGTGCTGCGCCAGCCGTGCGGCGCCCCGACGCGCGCCTGGACGGCCTGCACCGTGGGTGACGCGCCGTCGGCGGGGGTGAGGGCCAGCCCGGCGACCGGCGGGGACGGGCGCAACTCGGCGGGGTCGGTCATCTCCAGGTACGTGACGATCTTCTCCATGCGCCCAGGCTACGGCCCCGTCCCGCCGTCCCCCCCGGGCCGTCGGGGCGTCAGAGGCCGAGGTCGGTCAGGCCCGGGTGGCCGTCGGGTCGGCGGCCCAGGGGCCAGTGGAACAGGCGCTCGTCCGCGGCGATCGGCAGGTCGTTGATGGAGGCGTGGCGGTGGGCCATGAGGCCGTCGTCGTCGAACTCCCAGTTCTCGTTGCCGTACGAGCGGTGCCACTGGCCGGAGTCGTCGCGCCACTCGTAGGCGAAGCGGACGGCGATGCGGTGGCCGTCGTGCGCCCACAGCTCCTTGATCAGGCGGTACTCGTGCTCGTGCGCCCACTTGCGGGTGAGGAATGCGGCGATCTCCTCGCGGCCGGTGACGAACTCGGCGCGGTTGCGCCAGCGGCTGCCGGGCGTGTAGGCGAGGGCGACGCGCTGCGGGTCGCGGGTGTTCCAGCCGTCCTCGGCGGCGCGGACCTTCTCGTGGGCGGTCTCCGTGGTGAACGGGGGCAGGGGCGGGCGCTGTGCGGACATGCGTGACCTCCTGGGGCGCGCTCGCGGGCGCGGTTCCGGCGCGGCGAGAACGACCGTTCTCGCCTCCTCGGCTACTCTAGGAGAACCAACGTTCTCACGCAAAGGGCACGGCAGATGGACCACGACGCCACGCGCACCGGCATCCTCGACGCGGCCGAGGAACTGTTCTACGGCCAGGGCATCCAGGCCGTCGGCATGGACGCCGTGCGGACCGCCTCCGGCGTCACCCTGCGCCGCCTCTACCAGTACTTCCCGTCCAAGGGGGACCTGGTCGAGGCCTACCTGCTGCGCCGCGACGAGCGCTGGCGCGACGAGCTCGCCGCCCACGTGGCCGCGGCCACCGCCGATCCGGGCGGGCACGTCCTGGCGGTCTTCGACTGGTTGGCCGACTGGTTCGCCCAACCGGCCTTCCGGGGCTGCGCGTTCGTCAACGCCTTCGGCGAACTGGGCGCCACGGCACCGGTGGTGGCCGCCGCCGCGCGGCACCACAAGGACGAGTTCGCCGCCTACCTCGCCGGCCTCGCCGCGGCCGCCGGCGCGCCGCCCGCCACCGCCGCCCACCTGGCCCTCCTCGCCGAGGGCGCCATCACCGCCGCCGCCATCCGCGGTGACGCCACCCCCGCCGCCGAGGCGAAGGAGGCCGCCCGCGTGCTGCTGCGGGCGGCCGGGGTCTGACGGTTCCGGGGTCTGACGGTTCCGGGGACCGAGGGGCCGGGGCCTGAGACCGGGGGCCCTCCCTGGCCCCGGACGCACGACACCGCCGGGCCCTGGGAGGGCCCGGCGGTGTCAGGACGGTGCGGGGATCAGGCGCGGCGACCGCGCTTGCGGCGGGCGAAGACCACCGCGCCGGCGCCGAGCGCCACGAGGGCCGCGGCGGCGGCCGCGATCGGCATGGTGTTGGAGGAGCCGGTGGCGGCGAGGGCCGGGCCGCTCGTCGTGGCCCCGGCGGTCGGGGTCGCGGCGGAGGTGCCCGCGGCCGTGGTGCCGCCCGTGCCGGTGGACGGCGTGCCGGCGGCGGTGGAGGAGCCGTCGGTCGGCTGGCCGGTCGGGGTGGTGGCGCCGGCGGGCTGGCCGGTGGCCGGGTCGAGGATCAGGGTCGCCGACTGGGCGTTCTTGAAGTCGAACATGCCCTCGATGGAGCCGGCGCGCTCGTCGAAGGAGGAGTCGCCGACGCGGCCGGTCTTCCAGTTGTCCTCGACGAAGCGCAGGACCGAGGTCTGGTCGGTCTGGGTGTGGTCCACGAAGTTGGACTTCGAGTACGGGGACAGCACCAGCAGCGGCAGGCGCGGGCCGTAGCCGCAGCGGTCGGCGTAGCCGCCGGCGCCGGCGTCCTTGCCGCACTGGCCGGTGCCGCTCAGGCTGTCGTTGACGGCGTCGCGCGAGCCGTTCACGGGCTCGACGAACTTGTGGTCGTACCAGCCGTCCGAGTCGTCGTAGGCGATGACGACGGCGGTGGAGGCCCAGTCCTTGGACTTCTGCAGCTTGTTGACCGTGTCGACGACGAACTGCTGCTCGTCCAGCGGGTCGGAGTAGCCGGCGTGGCCGTCCTGGTAGTTGGCGGCCTTGAGGTAGGAGACGGCGGGCAGGTTGCCGTGCTGGAGGGCCGCGTCGAAGTCGGTCAGGTCGTACTGGTGGTTGGCCTGGCCGTTGTGGCCGATCTCGTCCACGGTCTTCGGAGCCAGGTGGCTCGGGTTCGCGGTGGACTTGTAGTACTGGAACGGCTCGTGGTGCGGGTTGTAGTCGGTCTGCGACGCGCCCACGATGTTGTTGTGGGAGGCGCCGCAGACGGCCTTGCCGTCCTTGGAGGCGGTCGGCTTGAAGCCGCCCTGGAACCAGCCCCAGCTGACGCCCTTGTCGTTGAGCAGGTCGCCGATGTTCTTGCCGGTCATGACCAGCTGGTTGTGCGCGGTGCTGGAGCACTCGTCGTAGCCCGGGTCGGGGTCGTTGATGACGGTGCCGACGCCGTTCGCGTCCGGGGAGGCGACCGCGTAGGCGTCGGTCGTCTTCTGGCCGGTCTTCGGGTCGACCGCGTAGCCGCCGTGCGTCTGGCCCGAGACCAGGTTGATCGCGCCGGGGGTGGACGGGCCGTAGTTGGTACCGAAGGAGTTGTCGCTCATCGCGAAGCGCTGGGCGTAGTTCCAGTACCCGGTGACGGTGTTGCCGTCGTAGTAGTCCATGACCAGGCCGGGCTGGGTGAACATCGGGGCCTTGCAGCTCTCGACGTTCGTGTGCTCGACGAACTTGTCCATCTTGCCGCCGTCGACGGCGAGCTGCTCGTCCTTGTACGTGTGGTCCTGGTCGCAGGTGACGGCCTGCGTGGGGGTCAGGCGCTTCGGGTTCATCGCGTTCGGGTTGTGGTGCAGCAGGTCGTCCCCGAGGCCGTCCACCTTCGGGGTGTCCGGCTTGGCGGTGAACTTCACCTTGTCGTCGGCGGTGTTGGCCGCGTTCGGGTAGGTGCCGAAGTAGTGGTCGAAGGAGACGTTCTCCTGGAATATCACCACGACGTGCTTGATCGGCGTGGCCGTCTGCGGGTCCTCCGCGGCGAAGGCCGCCGGGGTGCCGCCGAGGGCGGTGAGGGACATGGCCCCGACGAGGCCGGCGCCGTACCGGAGCCACCGGTTGCGGGTGGGGACTGCGTGCATGCTGTGATCCTCGAACATGTCGTCAACGAGTGGGGTCGCGCGGGGCGAGCAGTCGCTCTCCGGCGGCGGCCAAGACGCTAAAGGGAACAGATGAACGCGGTTCCCGGCCGCAGGTTACCGGACAGTAAACCAGAGACGTCCGTCAGGGTGACCGGGGTTGACGGCCAACTGTCTTTTCTTGGTGATCGGTTGACGATTCCTTGACCTGGGGCTCGGCTCAGGAGGTCGAGGGGGTGAACGGCGCGCCGGGCGGGATGGTCGCCGGGGGGATCACGATCGCGGGCGGGAGCTTGTGGCAGCCGTCCCAGGAGGCGAGGTAGCCGGGCGGGCAGGACTTGGGCGGCGTCGGCAGGGTCGGCTCCGGGCGCGGGGGGATCGTCCATCCGGGCGGGGCGCCGGGCGCCGGGTGGTCGGCCGGCGGCTCCGCGGCCGGGGGCTTGGGTGCGCTGCTCTTCGGGCGCGGGGCCGACGTCGGGGCCGCCGGTGCGGGCGGGGCTGCGGGAGCGGGCGGTGCGGGCTTCTTCGCGGACGGCTCCGGAGTGTCCGGTGCGGCCGGCGTCTCCCGGGTGGCCGTAGCGCTCGGCGCGGCCGGTGTCCCGGTTGCCGCGTCGGTGGCCGGGGATTCGGTCGTGGTCGGGGAGGCGGAGGGGGTCGGGGAGGCGGACGGACTCGGGGAGGCAGTGGGTGACGCGTCGGAGGCCGGTGTCGAGGCGGCGGAGTCCGGTCCGGTCAGGAGCAGTGCGCCGCCGCCCAGCGCCGCGAGCGCGCAGATGCCGGCCGCCATCCCGAGGGCGACCTTGCGCCGCCGTGCCGGGTTCACACCTATTACGGCGTTCACGCCCGTTTCGATTTCCGTACCCGGGTTCTCCGGCTCGGTCCCGAGGTCGTCCGCTTCGCTGCCGTCCTGCATTCGTGCCCGCCTTCTCGATCTTCGCTTCCGAACTGCGCGGGAGCGTAGCAGTGGCCTCGGGCACCGGCAGAGGAAGGGCTGTTCGTACGCCCTGTCGGCTGCTCCTCGGGGTCGACCCCGACGAAAGATCAGGGGTCGCGGGTCGGGACCCTTATTGATCTTGAGGGGTCGGAGTCGGCAGACTCGTCGCCGAGCCGAAGAACAGTCGGCTCCACTGACGATCAGTCTGGAGTTGCATCACCCGTGAACCCCTACGCCAACCGCACCCGTTGGGCCGTCCTCGCCGCCGCCGGTGCGCTCACGGCCGCCCTGACGGTCGGCGCGGGCACCCCCGCGCTGGCGGCGCAGCCGGCCGCCGTCCCCAGCGGCGCTTCGGCGAGCGCCGCGCCGCTGGCGCCGCTGGACGCGGCGGCCGTCCGCAAGGCGCTCGACGCGCGCCCGGCGGCCGACGTGTCGGCGGCCTTCGTCCGCGTCACCGGCTCCGGCGGCAGCCTGGACGCCACGTCGGGGGATGACGTGGACACCGGGGGCCGGTTCCGGATCGGCTCGATCTCGAAGGTCTTCACCGCCACCGTCGTCCTCCAGCTCGCCGCCGAGGGGCGGATCGACCTGGACGGCACCGTCCAGCAGTACCTCCCGGACGTCCTGCCCGAGGGGTTCCCGCCGGTCAAGGTCGGCCAGCTGCTCGACCACACCAGCGGCCTGCCGGGTGGGTCCAACGCGTTCTGGGGCGACGGCACCACCGCGTGGTTCGCCGACCACGGGAGCGACGGGTACACCCCGGAGGAGATCGTCGCCACCATGGCCGGCCAGAAGATGGCCTTCGACCCGGGCACCCAGCAGCAGTACAACGGGATGAACACCTTCGTCGCCGGTCTGCTCGTCGAGCAGGTCACCGGGCACAGCTACGCCCACGAGCTGCGCGAGCGCATCATCCGTCCGCTCGGCCTGCACGACACCTCGCTGCCGGACGCGGACGACCCGCGTCTGCACCACCCCGCCAGCCACCCGTACCTGACCGTCCCGGACCCGGACGGCGGCACGTACCGGGCGGACGTCACCGAGCAGAGCCCCTGGCCCTGGGCGGAGGGCGGCATGATCTCCAGCGCCCCGGACCTCGAGCGCTTCATGACCGCCCTCTTCCGCGGCCGGCTGCTGCCCCCGGCGCAGCAGGAGAAGCTGTTCACCGTCCCGGACGTGCCGGTCGCCGCGGACAGCACCCACTGCCCGGGCAACAAGGCCTGCATGAGCATGGGCCTGGAACGCCTGGAGCAGAACGGGGTCGTGATCTGGGGCAAGACGGGCTCGCGCCCCGGCTACACCAGCGGGGTGTTCGCCACCCGGGACCTGGGCCGCACCGTGGTCTACTCGGTCAACCCGACCGGACTGGACGGCGCCGAGAACCGGTACTCGCTGAAGGTGCTCGTCACCGCCTTCGGCCTGGCGCTCCACGCCTGAGGCCGCTCCCGCAAGGGAGTTGACGGGGCCCCGGCCGTGGGGCCGCCGGGGGGCGGCGCGGGGCCCCCCCCCGGGCGGGCACAACCACCCACAACACGAGCGCCGCACAGCGAACGG
>NZ_JBHYWI010000095.1:0-29626 GCF_042751525.1 Kitasatospora sp. NPDC059408 | reverse complement strand
GAGGAGGGCCCCACCGCCGAGCGGTGGGGCCCTCCTCCGTACGCGCGCTTGTCTCGTGACGCTCAGAGCGCGTGCTTGCGCTGGAGCACGTTGTAGGCGATCCAGCCGGGCAGCACCGGCAGCCAGAAGGTGAGCGCCCGGTAGAGGAACACCGCCGGGGTGGCGACGGCGGGGGAGACGTCGGCGACGGTGAGCGCGCCGATCAGGGCGACCTCGACCGGGCCGATGCCGCCCGGCGTGGGGATCGCGGAGCCGGCCGCGTTGGCGGTCAGGAAGACGACGGCGACGGCCGAGAAGCTGACGCTGCCGCCGAAGGCCTGCACGGAGGCGTCCAGGCAGGCGGTGAACGAGAGCGTCAGCAGCAGGATTCCGCCGAAGCCGGTGACCAGCTTGCTGGGCGTCTGCATCAGGTCGAGCATGCGCGGCACCACGCCGAAGAACAGCGAGCGCAGCCGGCCCAGCACGAAGCGGCGCAGCGGCGCGACGGCGGCCACGACCAGGGCGAGCACGGCGGCGGTCAGCACGCCGATGATCACCGCGCGGGAGGCGGAGAGGTCGCCGTTGGTCTGGCTGCCGGTGATCAGGCCGAAGCTGAACAGCAGCAGCAGGTGCCCGGCCAGGCCAGCCAGCTGGGAGGCGCCGACGGAGGCGACCGCCTGACCGGAGCGGATCCCGGCCTTCTGCAGGTAGCGGGTGTTGAGCGCGATGCCGCCGATCGCCGCCGGGGCGACCAGCTTGACGAAGGAGCCGGCCAGCTGGGCGGCCACGGTGCGCCGGAACGGCAGCTTCTCGGGCACGAAGCCGGTGAGGCTCATCGCCGCGGCGACGTAGCTGAAGGCGGCCGCCACGAGGGCCGCCGCGGCCCAGGCCCAGTCCATCTGGGAGAGCTTGAGCTGGGCGGGCTTGATGGTGGTCAGCGCCAGGTACGCGGCGAAGGTGAGCGCGATTACCATGATCAGGCTCTTGGGCTTCAGCCGCTCCAGCTTGGCGGGCTCCATCGGGGCCTCGGGGGCGATCTGGAGGATCTGGCCGCGGATGCGGCTGAGCAGGTCCTCGCCGGCCGCCGCGATGTCCTCCTCGGCCTGCTGCTGGGTGCGCTCGCCGGCCGCGACCTGCTCCAGGGCCTTGGCCCGGGCGGCGGTCTTGCGCTCCTTGGAGAGCTTGGCGAGGTCGATGCGGGTGGAGCGGGAGAGCCCGACGGGCTGGAGCAGCGGCAGGGCCTGGGCGACCCGCTCGGCGCCGAGCACGGCGTTGGCGGCGGCCACGGCGCGCTCCGGGCCGATCCGCAGTGCGAAGGTGGTGACCAGCTGGGCGACGTCGATGCGCAGGGTCAGGTCGGTGGCGGCGATGTCGCCGCCGGACAGGTTGACCAGGCAGGCCGTCTTGTCGTCGACGACCAGCAGCGACTCGCCGGTCAGGCGCCGGTGGGCGATCCGGCGCTCGTGCAGGGCGGCCACCGACTCCCACAGCGAGGCCATCACCCGGTCGGTGACCTCGTCGTCGGAGAGCTCGTCCAGGGTGCGGCCCTCGACGTTCTCGTAGACGAGGATCGCGGCGTCCGGGCCGAGCTCGGAGGTGGCGACCAGCTGCGGCGCGCGGGCCCCGGAGGCCGCCGCCGCGTACGCGATCAGGGCCTCCTGCTCCAGCGCCTGGCGCAGCGACTGGGGGCTGCGGCGCACGGCCACCGAGCGCAGCCGCAGCCGGCGCCAGGCGCGGTAGAAGAAGCCGGAGGCCTGCTGCTCGCGGTCGATGATGTGGACGTCCAGCGGCGGGCCGTCCTGCTGCGCGACGTAGTAGCGGCGGGTGCCGCCGGGGGCGTCGGGGGCGCGGTGGGCGCTCTCCGGGGTGAAGCCGACCTTGCGCAGGCCGATCATCAGGTGCTGGCCGGTGGGGCGGATGTTGGGCGAGCCGATCGCGTACAGCGTGCCGTAGGCGACGGACCAGCCGATCAGGACGGTGAGCAGCAGCGACAGCGGGGTGGTGTAGCCGCCGAGCAGTTCGGTGATCCCGCTGAAGACCACCACGACCCACAGGGCGACCCGCCATCGTGGTCGGCTCGACATGCCGACGGCGGTCATGTAGGCGATCACCGGCGCCAGGTAGCCGTGGACGGGGTCGGTCAGGGCCCCGTTGCTGTCCATGGGGAGCCTGGTCAGGGCGTCCCTGATGTGTTCGGAGGCGCCCTCGGCGACCCACCAGTCGATGCCCAGCGAGACGCCGTAGGCGAGCACCGAGGCGAGGACGCCGTCGGCGACCCGCAGGCCGTCGCGTTTGATCAGCCGCTCGACCGCGAAGGCCAGCGGCACGGCCAGCACCGCGACGCTGGAGAGCAGGCCGGTGATCGTGGACAGCACCGCGGAGAAGCGCGGCGCGTTGGTCGCGATGTCCTGCTCGATGCCGGTGGTGGTCGAGGTCGCCACGCCGGCCAGGACGAACACGGCGACTATCCCGAAGACGCCGGCGAGGAAGCGCAGGAGGTCGGTCGGGCGGTGCGCGCGGGCGGCGAGCAGCGGCTCGTCGACGTCCAGGTGCGGGGTGTCGTCCAGCGGGTCGTGGAAGGACGCGAGGGCGTGTTCCGCGGTCGTGGCGTCGGGTGCGGGCGCGGGCTCGGGGGCGGGCACCGGCTCCGGGACGGCCCCGGGGACGGCCGCGCCGGTGGGACGCGGGCCCGCCTCGGGCGCCTGGGCGGGCTCGGGCAGCGGCACGGTCGGGGTCGCGGCGGGGCCGGTCGGCTGGGGGGTCTTGATCGTACGGTCCTTGATCAGGGAGACTTCCGGCGCGGGCCCGGGAGCGGGCTCACCGCCGGGACCTGCGGGCATGCGGGCGGCGGACTCGTCGGAGTCCTCGTGCGCGCCCACGTCTGCCGTCCCGGTCATCTGGTCTTGTCCTCGTATCACCACTCACCGCCCCGGAAGATGGTGGCATGCCCCGGCCCCCCGTGCTGGACAGGGGCCGGATCGGGCGCGGCGGATCGAATCCGCGGGGTTCCGCACGCGCCCCCATAAGGAAGAATGCCGCAGGTGACGGACGCTGACGACGACGGCTTCCCGGCGGACCTGCCGCCCTTCGCCGAACTGGTTCTCGACCTGACCGAGCGGATTCCACCCGGCCGGGTGATGACCTACGGGGACGTTGCCGAGTACCTCGGCCAGGGCGGTCCGCGCCAGGTCGGGCGGGTCATGGCCCTGTACGGCGGCTCGGTGCCCTGGTGGCGGGTGATCCGCGCCGACGGACGCTTCCTGCCCGGCCACGAGCAGCGCGCCCTCGCCCACTACGGCGAGGAGGGGACCCCGCTGCGCGAACTCTCCGACCCGCCGCGCGTGGACCTCAAGCGCGCCCGCTGGGACGGTTCCCAATCCCCCTGAACCCGGGACGCCGAGGGGATTGACGGGGCAGGATCGTAGGCTCGATGCGGGCGGGCCCGCGCGGCCCGCCCCCGTCATGCCCCTGTTCGACCCCAGGAACCTCCGTGAGCGAGCGCAGCGAGCGAACCATCAGGAAGTGCGCATGGGTGAACGCCCCTGCCGAGCGTAGCGAGGCGGGCGCGTGAGCGAGCGCAGCGAGCGAACCATCAGGAAGTGCGCATGGGTGAACGCCCCTGCCGAGCGTAGCGAGGCGGGCGCGTGAGCACCCCCTTCCGGCTCGTGCGCAGCCCGCTCGTCCAGCCCGCACCGCCCGCGCTGGACGAGTACCAGCGCGCCGTGGTCGAGCACCCCGGCGGGCCGCTGCTGGTGCTCGCCGGGCCGGGCACCGGCAAGACCACCACGCTCGTCGAGGCCGTCGCCCGGCGCATCGAGCGCGGCACCGACCCCGAGCGGATCCTGGTCCTCACCTTCAGCCGCAAGGCCGCCATGGAGCTGCGCGACCGGATGTCCGGACGCCTCGCCACCTCCACCCCCGCCCCGCAGGCAACCACCTTCCACTCCTTCTGCTACGCCCTCCTGCGCGCCCACCAGGACCCGGCCGACTACGCCGAGCCGCTGCGCCTGCTGTCCGGCCCCGAGCAGGACGTCATGGTCCGCGAACTGCTCGCCGGCGGCGCCGAGGACGCCCGCCTCGGCAGCTCCCGCATCCCCTGGCCGCTGGACCTGCGCGCCTGCCTGACCACCCGCGGCTTCGCCGACGAGGTCCGCGCCGTCCTCGCCCGCAGCCGCGAGCTCGGCCTCGGCGAGGCCGAGCTCGAACGCTTCGCCCAGGGCGTCCAGCGCCCCGACTGGGCCGCCGCCGCCCACTTCCTCGCCGACTACCTCGACGTCCTCGACCTGCGCGGCGTCCTCGACTACGCCGAGCTCGTCCACCGCGCCGTCCTGCTCGCCGAGCGCCCCGAGGTCGCCGAGGACCTGCGCGCCCGCTACGACGTCGTCTTCGTCGACGAGTACCAGGACACCGACCCCTCCCAGGTCCGCCTGCTGCGCCGGCTCGCCGGCGGGGGGCGCGACCTCGTCGCCGTCGGCGACCCCGACCAGTCGATCTACGCCTTCCGCGGCGCCGACATCAACGGCATCCTCGACTTCCCGCAGACCTTCCCCCGCGCCGACGGCGCCCCCGCCGACGTCCGGGTGCTGCGCGTCTCCCGCCGCTCCGGCGCCGTCCTGCTCGCCGCCTCCCGCGAACTCGCCCGCCGCATGCCCATGGGCCGCCTGCCCGCCGACAAGCTCGCCCAGCACCGCGCCCTGCTGCCCTCCCGCGAGGGCGGCCGGGTCGAGGTCTACACCTACCCGACCCCCGGCGCCGAGCTCGACTCCGTCGCCGACCTGCTGCGCCGCGCCCACCTGGAGGACGGCGTGCCGTGGGGCGAGATGGCCGTCCTCGTCCGGGCCGGCGCCCGCTCCATACCGGGCGTGCGGCGCGCCCTCGGCGCGGCCGGCGTGCCCCTGGAGATCGACGGCGACGACCTGCCGCTGCGCGAGGAGCCCGCCGTCGCCCAACTGCTGCTCGCCCTGCGGGTCTGCGCCGAGCAGGCCGCCCGCGACCGGCACGGCGACCCGGACGCCGCCGATCCCCTCACCACCGACACCGCCCACGCCCTGCTCACCGGCCCCCTCGGCGGCCTCGACGGCTCCGACCTGCGCCGCCTCGGCCGCGCCCTGCGCGAGGAGGAACGCGCCGCGCTGCGCGCCGACGGCCGCCCCGCCGCGGCGCTGCGCCCGGCCGGCGAGCTGGTGCGCGAGGCCCTCGCCGAGCCCGAGCGGCTCATCGCCCTCGACCCCCTCCACACCCGCGGCACCCCCGCCCGGCGCGCCCGCGACCTCGGCACGCTGCTGCGCAAGGTCCGCGAGGCGCTCGCCGGCGGCTGCACCGCCGAGGACGCCCTGTGGGCGCTGTGGGAGGGCAGCCGCCGCTGGCGCGAGCGCCTGGAGCGGGCCGCCCTGCGCGGCGGCGCCGCCGGCCGCAACGCCGACCGCGACCTCGACGCGCTGTGCGCCCTGTTCGAGACCGCCGCCCGCGCCGAGGAGCAGGTCACCGGCCACCGCAGCGCCCTCGACCTGCTCGCCGAGCTGGAGGCCCAGGACATCGCCGCCGACACCCTCACCGTGCGCACCGTGCGCCCCGAGGCCGTCCGGCTCATGACCGCGCACCGCTCCAAGGGCCTGGAGTGGCGCCTGGTCGTCGTCGCCGGCGTCCAGGACGGCCTCTGGCCCGACCTGCGCCGCCGCGGCTCCCTCCTGGAGGCCGACCGGATCGGCCGCGACGGCCTGGCCGAACCGCTCTCCCCGGCCGCCCTGCTCGGCGAGGAACGCCGCCTCTTCTACGTCGCCGCGACGCGCGCCAAGGAACGGCTGATCGTCACCGCCGTCAAGGCGCCCGCCGAGGACGGCGACGAGCCCTCCCGCTTCCTGCGCGAGCTCTACCGCGAGGACGTCGACCCCGCGACCGGCCGCGTCGTGCGCCGCACCCCGCCCGTCACCGTCGAGGACGTCACCCACCGCCCGCGCCGCCCGCTCGCCGTCCACGCGCTCGTCGCCGAGCTGCGCGCCGTCACCGTCGACCCGGCCCGCTCGCCCGAGCTGCGCCGGGCCGCCGCCGAACGCCTCGCCGTCCTCGCCGCCGCCGCGGACGAGGACGGGCTGCCGCTCGTGCCCGCCGCCCACCCCGAGCGCTGGTGGGGCCTGGACGACCCGACCGCCGCCCCCGAGCCGCTGCGCGGCCCCGACCTGCCGGTGCGGCTGTCCGGCAGCGGCCTGGAGCAGCTGGAGAACTGCTCGCTGCAGTGGTTCCTGGACAAGGAGGTCAAGGCCCAGGTCCGCGGCTCGGCCGCGCAGGGCTTCGGCAACGTCGTCCACGCCCTCGCCGACGAGGTCGGCTCCGGGCGCACCCCCGCCGATCTCGCCGTCCTCATGGAGCGCCTGGACACCGTCTGGGACGCGCTGGCCTTCGACGCGCCGTGGAAGTCCCGGCAGGAGAAGACCGAGGCCCGCGCCGCCCTGGAGCGCTTCCTCAACTGGCACGTCCTCGAACGCGGCCGCGACCTCGTCGCCACCGAGCACGGCTTCGACGTCACCCTCGACGTCGGCGGCGTCTCGGTGCGCATCCGCGGCTCGATGGACCGGGTCGAGAAGGACGCGGCCGGGCGCGCCTACGTCGTCGACTTCAAGACCGGCAAGCAGATCCCCACCGACAAGTCGCTGCCCGAGCACAAGCAGCTCGCCGTCTACCAGCTCGCCGTCCGGGCCGGGGCGCTGAACGAGCTGCCCGGCTTCGCCGGCGGCGCCCCGCACGCCGGCGGCGCCGAGCTGGTCCACCTGCGCGAGCCGGCCGCCAAGGCCGCCCAGGACGCCCCCAAGGTGCAGCGCCAGGAGCCGCCCGAGGGCGCGCCGTGGATCGAGAACCTGCTCGCCGAGGCCGCCGGACGCGTCCTCGCCGAGCGCTTCGTGCCCCGCACCGGCGGCGGCTGCGACCGCTGCGCGTTCCGCCGCAGCTGCTCGGCCCAGCGCGACGGGGCCCAGCTGGTGGAGTGATGGTCGCGGGGCAAAGAATGTCCGCCGCTCCGGTTAACGTTGCGGGGTGACCGCCGTGCTCAGCCATCCCGACCAGCTCAAGGAGCTGCTCGGGATCCCGTTCAACCGGGAGCAGATGGCGGCCATCGGCGCCCCCCTCGAACCCGCCGTGATCGTCGCCGGCGCCGGCTCCGGCAAGACCACCGTGATGGCCGCCCGGGTGGTGTGGCTGGTCGGCTCCGGCGCCGTGCGCCCCGAGGAGGTCCTCGGCCTCACCTTCACCAACAAGGCCGCCGGCGAGCTCGCCGAACGCGTGCGCACCGCCCTCCTGCGCGCCGGCGTCGCCGACTCGGACGACGCCGAGCCGCTCGGCGAACCCGAGATCTCCACCTACCACGCCTTCGCCGGGCGCCTCCTCAAGGAGCACGGCCTGCGCATCGGCGTCGAACCCGACGTGCGGCTGCTCGCCGACGCCACCCGCTTCCAGCTCGCCGCCAAGGTGCTGCGCACCAGCCCCGGCCCGTTCCCCGCCCTCACCGGCACCTTCGCCAACCTCGTCGCCGACCTCATCGCCCTCGACGGCGAACTCGCCGAACACCTCGTCGAACCCGACACCCTGCGCGCCCACGACGAGGACCTGCTCGACGCCCTCGCCACGGCCAAGCTCACCAACGACGACCTGCGGGCCGTCCCCGCCACCGCCCGCGCCCGGCTCGAACTGCTGCGCCTGGTCGAGGACTACCGGCGCCGCAAGGCCGCCGCCGGACTGATGGACTTCGGCGACCAGATAGCGGCCGCCGCCCGGCTCGCCCAGCGCCGCCCCGAGGTCGGCGAACTCCTGCGCGGCCAGTACCGGGTCGTGCTGCTCGACGAGTACCAGGACACCTCCGTCGCCCAGCGGCTCATGCTCGCCGGGCTGTTCGGCGCCGGGCCCGAGGGCCGTGGCGGCGGCCACCCCGTCACCGCCGTCGGCGACCCCTGCCAGGCGATCTACGGCTGGCGCGGCGCCTCCGTCGCCAACCTCGACGAGTTCCCCCGGCACTTCCCGCGGGCCGGCGGCCGGCCCGCCGCCCGCTACGCGCTCAGCGAGAACCGCCGCAGCGGCGGGCGCCTGCTCGCCTTCGCCAACGAACTCGCCGCGCCGCTGCGCGCCATGCACGAGGGCGTCGAGGCGCTGCGCCCGGCCCCCGGCGCCGAGCACGACGGCTTCGTCCGGGCCGCGCTGCTGCCCACCCACGCGGAGGAGGTCGACTGGCTCGCCGACTCCGTCGCCCACCTCGTGCGCACCGGCACCGCGCCCGGCCGGATCGCCGTGCTGTGCCGCGGCGGCGCCGCCTTCCCGGACATCCACGCGGCGCTGGTGGCCCGCGACGTGCCGGTCGAGGTGGTCGGCCTCGGCGGGCTGCTCCAGCTGCCCGAGGTGGCCGACCTGGTCGCGGTCTGCGAGGTGCTCCAGGACCCGACCGCGAACGCGGCCCTGGTGCGGCTGCTGATCGGCCCGCGCTGGCGGATCGGCCCGCGCGACCTCGCCCTGCTCGGGCGCCGCGCCGCCGACCTCGTGCGCACCGGCCGGCCCGAGGGCGTGGAGGCGCTGGCCGCCGCCGTCGCCGAGACCGACCCGACCGAGGTGGTCTCGCTGGCCGACGCCCTGGAGACCTTCCTCGACGCCGATCAGGGCGATCAGACCGACGACCTCCCGTTCTCCGCCGAGGCCCGGGTGCGCTTCGCCCGCCTCGCCCAGGAGCTTCGCGACCTGCGCCGCTCGCTGTCCGAGCCGCTGATGGACGTCCTGCACCGGGTCCTCGCCGCCACCGGCCTGGAGGTCGAACTCGCCGCCTCCCCGCAGGCACTGGCCGCCCGCCGCCGCGAGACCCTGCACGCCTTCCTGGACGTCGCCGCCTCCTTCGCCGACCTCGACGGCGACCCGGGCCTCGCCGCCTTCCTCGGCTTCCTGCGCGCCGCCCAGGAGTACGAGCGCGGCCTGGACAGCAGCCTGCCCGGCGGCGAGGACACCGTGAAGGTCCTCACCGCCCACAAGTCCAAGGGCCTGGAGTGGGACGTCGTCGCCGTGCCCGGCCTGGTGAAGGGCGCGTTCCCCTCCGGCAGCCCGCGCGAGCGCTGGACCAGCACCAAGCGCGTGCTCCCGCACGCCCTGCGCGGTGACGCCGCCACCCTGCCCGACGTGCGCGGCGGCTGGAACGCCAAGTCGGTGGCCGCGTTCAAGAAGGAGCTGGCCGAGCACTCCGGCGTCGAGGAACTGCGCCTCGGCTACGTCGCGTTCACCCGGCCGCGCTCCCTGCTGCTCGCCTCCGGCCACTGGTGGGGGCCCACCCAGAAGACCGTCCGCGGCCCGTCCGCGTTCCTCGAACAGCTGCGGGAGCACTGCGAGCGGCCCGGCGCGGGTGAGATCGAGCACTGGGCCGAGCAACCGGAGAAGGGCGCCGAGAACCCGGCCCTCGCCGCGCCCGCCGAGCGGCCCTGGCCGCTGCCGCTGGACCCGGCCGCCCAGCACGCCCGGCGCCGCGTCGCCGCCGTCGTGCGCGCCCGCCTCGCCGGCGCGCCCGCCCCCGAACCGGAGCCGATGGGCGCCGAGGACCGCCGCCAGGTCGAGTCCTGGGACCGCGATCTCACCGCCCTGCTGGGCGAGTTGGAGCGGACCCGGCGCAGCGTCCGGGAGGTGCCGCTGCCCGCCGCCCTGTCCGCCACCCAGCTGCTGCGCCTGGCCGCCGACCCGGACGGCTTCGCGCACGACCTCGCCCGCCCGATGCCGCGCCCCCCGCAGCCCGCGGCCCGCCGGGGCACGCGCTTCCACGCGTGGGTGCAGTCCCGGATCGAACCACTGCTGCTGGTCGAGCCCGGCGCGCTGCCCGGCGCGGACGACGACGGCGTCGAGGACGAGCAGGACCTGGAGCGCCTCAAGGAGGCGTTCCTGCGCACCCCGTACGCCGGCCGGCGCCTGTACCGGGTGGAGGCGCCGTTCCAGCTGGTGCTGGCGGGCCGGGTGGTGCGCGGCCGGATCGACGCGGTCTACCGGGAAGGTGACGAAACGTCAGGATCCGGTGGTGCGTCACGCTACGAAGTGGTGGACTGGAAGACCCACCGCGAGGAGACCGCCGACCCGCTGCAGCTCGCGGTCTACCGGGTCGCGTGGGCCGAGTACGCGGGAGTCCCGCCGGAGCAGGTCACGGCGTCGTTCCTGTACGTCCGCAGCGGGCGCGTCGTGCGACCGTCAGGACTTCCCGACCGAAAAGAGTTGGAACGGCTCCTGATCGGGAACAGTGAAGAATGAGTCACGGAGAGCATCCAAGTCATCATGGCAACGGGCGAAACCTGTGCGTAGTGCACGTTTCGCGCCTATTGTGGGGTCGGTAACCGGTCAACCCCCGTACTCCGGCCGCCGGCGAGGCCCGCATTTCCTAACCCTCAGTCATCGCCGCAGGTGCCTCCGGGCATCGGCGTCTTCTGCTGGAGAAACCGAAGTTGAGCGCGACCGGATGGATCAGAGAGCGGTTCACCGGGCCGACCCCGGGACCCGCTCCGGGCACGACCGGCACCTGGCCGAGGACGGCGCTCGCGCTGCCCTACATCGGCATGGCGCTGATCGTCCTCCTCGACTACGTCAGCGGCACCGAGGTCACGGTCGAACCCGCCCTCACCGCCGTACCCGCGCTGGCCGCCGTGGTCAGCCGCCGCACCTGGTACCCGCTCGCCATCGGCCTGTGCACCGAGGCCGTGGCCTTCCTGATGGCCTTCCGCGGCGACGCGCTCGGCCAGTCCGTGCACGCCGCCAGCGTCGTCGCGATCGTCCTGGTCGCGGCGATCGGCTGGGTCAGCGCCACCCTGCGCCTGCGCCAGGAACGGGCGCTCGCCGACGCGCAGCTCGTCGCCTCGATCGCCCGCCGCGTGCTGCTGCGGCCCGTCCCCGAGCGGGTCGGCACCGTCCGCGCGGCCGTCCACTACGAGGCCGCCGCCGCCCACGCGCGGATCGGCGGCGACCTGTACGAGGTCGTCAACACCCGCCACGGCGTCCGGGCCGTGGTCGGCGACGTGCGCGGCAAGGGCCTCGGCGCGGTCGAGACGGCCGCCGCCGTCCTCGGCGCCTTCCGCGAGGCCGCGCACCAGGAGCCCGCGCTGGACCGGGTGGCCGGCTGGCTCGCCGTCAGCCTCGACCGGGCCCTGCACGAGAACGACCACCCCGGCGTCGAGGAGGAGTTCGTCACCCTCGTGCTGATCGGCGTCGCCCCGGACGGCACCGCCCAGATCGTCAACTGCGGGCACCCCTCGCCGCTCCTGCTGCGCGGCGCCGAGGTCCGCCCGCTCGAACTCGCCGAGACCGTGCCGCCGCTGGGCGTCCTCGACCCGGCCGACGTCCGCCCGCCGGTGCACCGCACGGCCCTGCTGCCCGGGGACCGGGTGCTGCTGTTCACCGACGGCGTCATCGAGGCCCGGGACCGCTCCGGTGCCTTCTACCCGCTCGCCGAACGCCTCCCGCACTGCGCCGACGGCCGCCCGGCCGACGTCCTGCTGCGCCTGCACGAGGACGTCGTGCGCCACGTCGGGCGCCAGCTCGGCGACGACGCGGCCATGCTGCTCCTCCAGTACGAACCCCAGTCCGCCCAGATCGCCCACGTCCCGCACCAGAACGGGGCCCTCTCGCACCTCAACTGAGGCCCGGGGCCGCAACGGCCGAGGGCCGGAGGCTACAGCGCCACCTCGACCACCAGCGGCCGGTGGTCCGACACCCCGGTGTGCGGCGCCGCCGCCGGGCCCACCGCGGTCCGCGGCACACCGACCGCCAGCACGTGGTCGAACTGCACCGCGGGCCGGTGCGCCGGGTACGTCGGCGTGCGCGCCAGGTCGTACCAGCCCTGCAGCCGGGCCCGCGGCTCGCGCACCCGCCGTCGGCGCGGCCCGGCCAGCACCGGCCGGGCCCGCCGCGCCTCGCGCAGCTCCCGCACGCGCGTGCGCGGCGCGGTGCGCTCCAGCGCCGTCGCCCCGCCGAGCACCGTGCGCGGCACCGCGCCCACCAGGTTGAAGTCGCCCAGCACCAGGTACGGCTGCGGCAGGTCCGCGATCCAGCGCCGGATGCCGGCCAGCTGCGCCATGTTCCACCCGGGCACGAAGGACAGGTGCGCGGCCACCACCGTGAACGGGCCGTGCTCGCCCTCCAGCACCGCCGCGAGGGCGGCCCGCGGCTCGTCCGGCACGGGGGTCAGGCCGCGCCGCCCGGCCACCCGTAGCGGCAGCCCGAACGGGGCCGGGGCGAAGCGCCGGGCCCGCCAGTGGCGCACCGGCAGCCGGGTCAGCAACGCCGTCCCGTACGAGGGCGCGGCGCCGTCGCCGACCTCGCCCGGCCCGTACACCTTCAGGCCGTTCGGCCCGGACGGCTCGCGCACCCAGCCGGCCACCGGCGCCGGGCGCCCGTGCAGCGCGGCGGCGAAGCGCCAGTCGGCGGCCCCCATCGCCTTGGCGGCGACGGCCGCCTGGTCGGTGCAACCCGAGCGCGACTGGTGGCGGTCCACCTCCTGCAGGGCCAGGACGTCCGCGTCCAGCGCGGCCACCGCCTGCGCCAACGGGTCGCCGGCGTCGGCCGGATAGGGCCGCGGGGCGCCGTCCGCGGCGAGCGGCTGACCGTGCAGCAGGTTGAAGGTGGCGATGCGCAAGTGGCTCACACCGCACGACGGTACCCGCTCGCCGGGGCCGGTCGCGTCGCTTGAGCCGGGAGGGCATACCGGGTATACATACTGAGTATGTCCATCCGTCACGGTCTGCTCGCCCTGCTCGACCAGGGCCCGCGCTACGGCTACCAGCTGCGCACCGACTTCGAGGCGCGCACCGGCGCCACCTGGCCGCTCAACGTCGGGCAGGTCTACACCACGCTCGCCCGCCTGGAGCGCGACGGCCTGGTCGAACCCGCGGGGGAGGACGACGAGGGCCACCAGTTCTACGCCGTCACCGAGGCCGGCCGGGCCGAACTGCGCGCCTGGTTCGACACCCCGGTTCCGCGCACCAACCCGCCCCGCGACGAACTCGCGATCAAGCTCGCGATGGCCGTCACCGTGCCCGGGGTCGACGTCTCCGCCGTCGTCCAGGGCCAGCGCCGGCACAGCATCAAGGCGCTCCAGGACTACACCCGGCTCAAGGGCCGGGCCCTGGCCGGCGAGGCCCGGCCCGGCGCCGGCGCCGCGCCCGCCTCGGCGGGCAGCGACCTCGCCTGGCTGCTCGTCCTCGAACAGCTGATCTTCCAGACCGAGGCCGAGATCCGCTGGCTCGACCACTGCGAGACCCGCCTCGCCCAGCAGGCCGAGCTCCAGCAGGCCCGGGCCGCCGAGGCCGCCGAGGCGGGCGGGGTCGCCGGCCAGGAGCCCGCCCGCACGTTCCGTCCCGGCCGGCGCCGCACGCGGTCCTAGCGCCGCGGGCCCCGCCCCGCCCCGGCGGCGCGCGGCCCCGGCCCGCCGGGGCCCCACCGACGTCACCGATCCACCGGCCCGGCCGCGACCGGGCCCACAACCAGCAAGAGGGGGGACCGTGTCCTACACAGACCCGACCAGCACCGGCGTCCGGCCCGTCCTGCACCTGGACGGCATCAGCCGGGTGCACGGCCAGGGCGCAGCAGAGGTGCACGCCCTGCGCCAGATCGACCTGCGGGTCAATCCCGGCGAGTTCGTCGCCGTCATGGGCCCGTCCGGCTCCGGCAAGTCGACCCTGCTCACCCTCGCCGGCGGCCTCGACACCCCGACCGGCGGCCAGGTCCTCGTCGAGGGCGTCGCCCTCGGCGGCCTGAGCCGCAAGCGCCTCGCCGAGGTCCGCCGCCGCTCCGTCGGCTACGTCTTCCAGGACTACAACCTGATCCCGGCCCTCACCGCCGCCGAGAACATCTCCCTCCCGCGCGAACTGGACGGCCTCTCCGCCCGCGCCGCCCGCCGCGAGGCCCTCGCCGCGCTGGAGGAGCTCGGCATCCCCGAGCTCGCCGACCGCTTCCCTGACGACATGTCCGGCGGCCAGCAGCAGCGCGTCGCCATCGCCCGCGCCCTCATCGGCGACCGCCGCCTCGTCCTCGCCGACGAACCCACCGGCGCCCTCGACTCCACCACCGGCGAGGCCGTCCTCGCCGTCCTGCGCGCCCGCTGCGACGCCGGCGCCGCCGCCATGATGGTCACCCACGAGGCCCGCCACGCCGCCTGGGCCGACCGCGTCGTCTTCCTGCGCGACGGCCGCATGGTCGACGAGAGCATCAGCCAGGACGCCGGCAGCCTGCTCGTCAGCGCCGCCACCAACGCCAAGCGCCAGGGGGAGGAGTGAAGTTCAGCTCCTGGCGGGTCGCCCTGCGCATAGCCCGCCGCGACGCCCTGCGCGCCAAGGGCCGCAGCGCCCTCGTGGTCGCCATGGTCGCCCTGCCCGTCCTCGGCGTCACCGGCGCCGACGTCGTCTACCGCAGCGCCCAGCTCAGCCCCGCCGAACGCGCCACCCGCCTGATGGGCCGGTCCGACGCGGAACTGCGCTTCCTCGAAGGCGGCGTGACGATCAAGCAGGCCCCCGACCCCAGCGAGGGCAGCAGCTTCGAGCAGCCCGTCGCCACCAAGGCGGGCGCACCCGACCTCACGCCCGAACAGCAGCGCAGCCGCGACACCGACCCCGCCGCACTCGCCGGCGCCCTCCTGCCCGCCGGCACCACCCTCGTCCCCGAGCGCATGGGGTCCTACACCGCCACCAGCAGCGCCGAGGGCCTCATCTCCGTCGACACGACCGAGGCCGACCTCACCGACCCCGTCTGGCGCGGCAAGATCAACATCGTCGGGGGCCGCGCACCGAGCGCCCCCCGCGAGATCGCCGTGACCCGCACCTTCCTCGACCGCTCCGGCCTGGGGCTCGGCGCCACCACCACCGTCCGCGGCCTCGACGCCACCCCCTTCACCATCACCGGCGTCGTCGAGTACCCCGGCGACCTCAGCGCCACCACCCTCGTCGCCCGCCCCGGGGAACTCGTCGAACCACTCGCCAAACTCCCCGGCGCGACCCCGCGCACGGGCGGCAACTGGCTCGTCAAGATGCCCGCCGGCACCGTGCTCGACTGGCCCAAGGTCACCGAACTCAACAAGTACGGCTTCACCGCCGCCTCCCGCGCCGTCCTCCTCGACCCGCCGCCGCGCGCCGCCGTCCCCTTCTACGCCGACCAGAACAACGGCACCGGACCCGCGCTCCTCGACCGCACCGCCATCGTCATCCTCGGCACCGTCGTCGGCATGGCCCTCCTGGAGATCGTGCTCCTCGCGGGCCCCGCCTTCGCCGTCGGGGCCAGGCGCTCCCGGCGGCAGCTCGGCCTGATCGCCGCCGGCGGCGGTGACCGCGCCCAGATCCGCGCCGTCGTCCTCGGCGGCGGCGTCGTCCTCGGCACCACCGGCGCCGCGGCCGGCCTCGCCGTCGGCATCGGCCTCGTCGCCCTCCTGCGCACCCGCGCCGAGGACTACGCCGGCCACCGCTTCGGGCACTTCGCCCTCCAGCCGCTCGACCTCGCCGGGGTCCTGCTCATCGGCGTCGTCACCGGCCTGCTCGCGGCCATCGTCCCGGCCGTCCAGGCCGCCCGCCAGGAGGTCGTCTCCGCACTCACCGGCCGCGACTCCCTCAAGCCGCCCAACCGCTGGCTCGCCCTCCTCGGCCTCCTCATGCTCGGCGGCGGCACCGCCCTCGCCCTGCTCGGCGCCGCCAGCGGCATCGCCAGCCGCACCATCGCCGTCCTCGGCGGCTCGATGATCGCCGAACTCGGGATGGTCGCCCTGGTGCCCTACCTCGTCGGCCTCTTCGGCCGCACCGGCCGCTGGCTGCCGCTCGGCCCCCGCCTCGCCCTGCGCGACTCGGTGCGCCACCGCGGCCGCACCGCCCCCGCCGTCGCCGCCGTCATGGCCGCCGTCGCCGGCTCCGTCGCCGTGTCCATCTACGCCGCCAGCACCGACGAACAGAACCGCCGCGGCTACGAGGCCTCCGCCCCCGCCGGCGCGGTCCTCCTCGGCACCGGCTGGGGCGCCGCCTCCGACGGCTCCCTCCTGCCCCGGATGCGCGACGCCGTCGAATCCAGCGTCCCCGACCTCGGCCCGCGCGCCGACGTCAAGAAGCTCACCTACCCCGCCGGCTGCGGGGAACACCAGGGCACCTGCGGATGGATCTCTCCCCTCCTGCCCAAGGACCTCCGCTGCCCCCTGGAGGACGACCACGGCAGCCTCTCCTCCGACGAGATCAAGCGGCTGCGCCACGACGACAAGCGCTGCCAGTTCAACGCCGGCCGACGCGGCACCTCCGTCTACGGCGGCATCGGCGCCGGTGACGCCACCATGCTGCGCAACCTGCACGGCATCACCGACCCGGCCGCCGTCCAGGCCCTCGCCGACGGGAAGGCCGTCGTCCTCGACCCGCGCTACATCAAGGACGGCAAACTGATCCTCCAGACCAACGACCCGATGCCGCTGCCCGCCGCCGGCACCAAGTCCGCCCCCTACGTCCCCTCGGAGGAAGAGGACCGCAAGCGCCGGCACGAGACCACCATCGACGCCTACCTCGCCAACTCGCCCATCCAGACCGGCATCGCCGTCATCAGCCCCGACACCGCCCGCCGCCTCGGCCTCGGCGTCGTGGACGGGGGCTCCGTCTGGCTGCCCGCCACCGCACCCAGCGACGGCGCCGAGCAGAAGGCCGCCGGTGCCATCGGCAAACTCGCCGACCACACCGAGTTCTCGGTCGAACGCGGCTACCAGCCCAAGGGCGACCTCATCAGCCTCGGCCTGGCCGGCTTCGCCGCCCTCGTCGCCCTCGGCGCCGCCGGCATCGCCACCGGACTCGCCGCCGCCGACTCCCAGCGCGACCTCACCACCCTCGCCGCCGTCGGCGCCACACCCCGGATCCGGCGCACGCTCTCCGGCTTCCAGTGCGGCGTCATCGCCGCCATGGGCACCCTCCTCGGCATCGTCTGCGGAGCCGTCCCCGCCGTCGCCCTGCGCAAGGTCCTCGGCGCGGTCGAGCCCTACCCCGGCATCAGCCCCGAGGAGATGGCCAACCGCTCCCTGGTGATCGTCCCGTGGGGCAACGTCGGCCTCCTCGTGATCGGCCTGCCGATCATCGCCGTCGGCCTCGCCACCCTGCTCACCCGCTCGCGGATCACCCTGCTGCGCCGCAGCGGCTGAGCCCGCGCGACCCGCCCGTCACCCGCCCGTCACCCGCCCACGGCAACCGTCCGTCACCCCGCCCGCCGCGCCACGGCGGGCGGGGTGACGGACGTTACAGCCCCCTTCGGGCCCGGCAGCCGGACGGCCGGGGCGGGCACCCGCACGGGCGAACTACAGTCGTCGGTATGACGAGAACCCCGGACAGCGCCGTCCGCTCCTACATCGACCAGCACCGGTCCGCCTTCCTGGCCGACCTGTCCGACTGGCTGCGCATCCCGTCGGTCTCCGCCGACCCGGCCCGCGCCGGGGACGTGCGGCGCTCCGCCGAGTGGCTGGCCGCCAAGCTGCGCGACACCGGCTTCCCGGTGGCGGAGGTCTGGGAGACGGACGGCCTGCCGGCGGTGTTCGCCGAATGGCCCTCGGGCGACTCGTCCGCCCCGACCGTCCTGGTCTACGGGCACCACGACGTCCAGCCGGCCGCGAAGGAGGACGGCTGGGACACCGACCCGTTCGAGCCGACCGTCGTCGACGGGCGGATGTTCGCGCGCGGCGCGGCCGACGACAAGGGGCAGGTGTTCTTCCACGCCCTCGGCGTGCGGGCCCACCTGGCCGCCACCGGGCGCACCGCGCCGGCCGTCAACCTCAAGCTGCTGATCGAGGGCGAGGAGGAGTCCGGCTCGCCGCACTTCCCGGCCCTGGTCCGGCGCGAGGCCGAGCGGCTGGCCGCCGACGTGGTGATCATCTCGGACACCGGCATGTGGTCGCGGACCACGCCGACCGTCTGCACCGGCATGCGCGGCCTGGCCGACGCCCAGATCGACCTGTACGGGCCGGACACCGACATCCACTCCGGCTCCTTCGGCGGCGCCGTGCCCAACCCGGCGCAGGTCGCGGCCGAGCTGGCCGCCGCCCTGCACGACGGCGACCGGCGGGTCGCCGTGCCCGGCTTCTACGACGGCGTGATCGAGCTGACCGAGCGCGAGCGCGCGCTGTTCGCCGAACTGCCCTTCGACGAGGAGCAGTGGCTGGCGGTCGCCAAGTCCTCCGGCACGCGCGGCGAGGCCGGCTACTCCACCCTGGAGCGGATCTGGGCCCGCCCGACCGCCGAGGTCAACGGCATCTGGGGCGGCTACACCGGCCCCGGCGGCAAGACCATCGTCCCGGCGTCCGCGCACCTCAAGCTCTCCTTCCGGCTGGTGGCCGGGCAGGAGGTGGAGAAGGTCCGGGAGGCCGTGCGCGCGTGGGTGGCCGAGCAGGTGCCCGCGGGCATCCGCTACGAGCTGGTCTTCCCCGGCGCGACCCGGCCCTGCCTGACGCCGCTGGACCACCCGGCGCTGCAGTCCGTCGTCCGCGCGATGGGCCGGGCCTTCGAGCAGAAGGTCCTCTTCACCCGCGAGGGCGGCTCCGGCCCCGCCGCCGACCTCCAGGACGTGCTCGGCGCGCCGGTGCTGTTCCTCGGCATCTCGGTGCCCTCCGACGGCTGGCACTCGGTCAACGAGAAGGTCGAACTCGACCTGCTGGCCAAGGGCGTGGAGACCGCCGCCTACCTGTGGGGCGACCTGGCCGAGAACTTCCGGCCCGGCGCGTGAACGGGCGCGGCGAGGCGGGCGCGTGAGCGAGCGCAGGAACGGGTGCGGGCCCACCGGGCCCGCCCCGGCAGTCAGATCACTCATCCGGATGATTCACCTGATGCACCACGTGGGGATGGAACGACGTGAGCACCGTGCCTGAGACCGAACGCCCCCTGTACCTGGCACTGGCCCGGGCCGGAGTGGACCGGGCGGCCGAGCACCGCTTCGACGAGCCCTGGCTCGCCGCGGCCTGGAGCCACCCGAACACCCGGGTGCTGCCGATCGCGGGCGGCGAGGCCTTCGTCGTCGACACCGCCGGGGGCACCGAGCTGGTCCTGCTGCCCTCCTTCGAGGCGCCGCAGACCGGCGACCGGTACTTCCTCGGCACCGACGACGACGGCGTCTCCTACTTCGCGCTGGCCGGCGAGAGCCTGCCCGGGCGCCTGGACGGCGACGCCCGTCCGGCCGGGCTGCGCGAGGTCGGCTCGCTGCTGTCCGACCGCGACGCGGGGCTGCTGGTGCACGCCGTCGCCCTGGAGCACTGGCACCGCCTGCACAGCTTCTGCTCGCGCTGCGGCCACCCGACCGAGAAGGCCGGCGCCGGGCACGTGCGGCGCTGCACCTCCTGCGCGGCCGAGCACTACCCGCGCACCGACCCGGCGGTGATCATGGTGATCACCGACGAGCAGGACCGCTGCCTGCTCGGCCGCCAGGCGCTGTGGCCCGAGGGCCGCTGGTCCACCCTGGCCGGCTTCGTCGAGCCGGGGGAGTCGATCGAGCAGGCCGTCGCCCGCGAGGTCCACGAGGAGGCCGGCGTGCGGGTCGGCGAGGTGCGGTACGTCGCCAGCCAGCCCTGGCCGTTCCCGTCCAGCCTGATGCTCGGCTTCACCGGCAAGGCGCTGCCCGGCGGCACCGAGATCACGGTGGACGGCGAGGAGCTCGCCGAGGCGCGCTGGTTCTCGCGCGAGGAGCTGCGGGCCGGCATGGAGGCGGGGGAGATCCTGCCGCCCTCGGGGATCTCGATCGCGCGCCACCTCGTCGAGCTCTGGTACGGCGAACCGCTGCCGTCCGCGGCACGCTGGTAATCCGCTCCCGGGCGCTCCCGGAAAGCCCGGGAAGGCCCGGGAGAGTTCGGGAACGCCCGGGAAAGCTCAAGAAAAGGGGGCGCGCGGCACATGCCGTGCGCCCCCTTTTCCGATTTCGATCCCTTTCGGAAGCCGCACCCTCCGGATGTTCGTGACCGGACGGGCCGTACCCGCCCAGGCCGCCCACCGCCCGGCGCGCACCGCCGACCCGCGCGGACGACATTGCCGGAAACGGCTGAAACCGCGTCACCGCGCTCGCTACATTCACTCGGGTGACAATCCCCCGGGGCACCGCCCAATCCCCCAAATACCAGCGCCTCGCCGCCGACCTGCGCCGCCGCATCGCCGAGGGCGAGTTCACCGCCGACGCCGCCCTCCCGGTCGAGAGCGAACTGGAACGCCAGTACGGAGTCGCCCGCAACACCGTCCGCCTCGCCGTCGACGTCCTCGTCAACGAAGGCCGGCTCGTCCGCCTCCAGGGCAAGGGCACCTACCTGCGCGAACACCCCGTCCTCGACCACCGCGCCTACGGCCCCGCGCTGCCCACCGCCCCGCGCGACTGCCTCGCCGTCCCCACCGCCGTCTACCTCGGCGAGGCCGCCGACGCCGGCCGCGAACTCGGCACCGACTTCGAGATGATGATCGTCCGCGCCCGCGTCGACATCGCCGAACGCCTCGGACTGCGCCCCGGCGAGGCCATCGTCGTGCGCCGCCAGCTGCGCACGCTGGACCGCGAGCCGTACTCGATCGAGGAGAGCCACTACCGGGCCGGGCTCGCCGCCGGCACCCCGCTGATGGAGCCCGACGCCGTCGAGGGCGGGGACGAGGCCGTCCTCGCGGCCCTCGGCCGCACCGAGATCGGCGCCGTCGACCACCTCGTGGCCCGGATGCCGGGACCGGAGGAGGCCCAGTGGTTCCAGGGCGGCCCCGGCGTGCCGCTCATGGTGCAGACCCGCGTCACCTACGACCGGCGCGGGCCGGTGCGGGTCATCGAGACCCGCTACTCGGCCGACCGCTGCCGGCTCGTCTACGGCGTCGGCGACCTCGGCGCGCGCACCACGCTGCCCGCGCCCGCGACGCCCGTCGACCAGGCCCCGGCCGACGCGCCCTGAGACGCGCGCCGGGGCCCGGCCGCCGGGCCCGGATCAGGCCGCGAGGGCCTTCTTGACCTGCAGCAGGCTCGGGTTGGTCATGACCACCCGCTCGCCGCCGCCCGCCGGCGTCACCAGCACCGTCGGGACCGTCTGGTTGCCGTTGTTCACCGACTCGACGAAGGACGCCGACGCCGGGTCCTCCTCGATGTTGATCTCGGTGTAGCCGATGCCTTCACGGTCCAGCTGGCTCTTGAGTCGATTGCAGTACCCACACCAGGTCGTGCTGTACATCGTGACGGTGCCGGACATCGGGGGGACTCCTTCGGGGAGGGGGCGGACGGTCTCTGGTTCTCCGGACGCAACGTCCGACGCGCGGCGGGCATTCCGGCCGCCGCGTCCCGGAAGGGCCGCGGCCGCCGCGCCCGGGAGGCCGCCGCGTCGCGGAGAGGCAGAGCGATCATCCTGCGATCACACCGGGCCTGTGGACAACCCGGCCCCGGTTGTCCCACCGGGCTGAGAGGATGGAACGCATGCAGGAAGACCTCTTGAGCGGCGGCCCCGGCGACCTCTGGACCGACCCCGCGGCGGCGGCCCGCGACGCCGGCCCCGACGCCGTGCTCGCCGGCCTCGACCCCGAACAGCGCGCCGTCGCCACCGCCCTGCACGGGCCCGTCTGCGTCCTCGCCGGCGCCGGCACGGGCAAGACCCGCGCCATCACCCACCGCATCGCCTACGGCGTGCGCAGCGGCGTCTACCAGCCCCAGCAGGTCCTCGCCGTCACCTTCACCGCCCGCGCCGCCGGCGAGATGCGCGGGCGCCTGCGCCAGCTCGGCGCCGACGGCGTCCAGGCCCGCACCTTCCACTCCGCCGCCCTGCGCCAGCTCCAGTACTTCTGGCCCCGCGCCGTCGGCGGCCCCGTCCCGCAGCTGCTCGAACGCAAGATCCAGCTCGTCGCCGAATCCGCCGGCCGCTGCGGCCTGCGCGTCCAGCGCACCGAACTGCGCGACCTCACCGCCGAGATCGAATGGGCCAAGGTCACCCAGATCGGCCCCGACGACTACCCCGCCGCCGTCCAGAAGTCCGGCCGCGACGCCCCCCGCGACCCCGCCGAGACCGCCCAGGTCTACCGCGTCTACGAGGAGGCCAAGAGCCGCCGCGGCGTCATCGACTTCGAGGACGTCCTCCTGCTCACCGCCGCCATCCTGGAGGACCGCCCCGACATCGCCGACCAGGTCCGCGCCCAGTACCGGCACTTCACCGTCGACGAGTACCAGGACGTCTCCCCGCTCCAGCAGCGCCTCCTCGACCAGTGGACCGGCCCCGGCGGCGGCGCCAGCCTCTGCGTCGTCGGCGACGCCAGCCAGACCATCTACTCCTTCACCGGCGCCACCCCCGACTACCTGCTGAACTTCCGCAGCCGCCACCCCGAGGCCACCGTCGTCAAGCTCGTGCGCGACTACCGCTCCACCCCCCAGGTCGTCCACCTCGCCAACGGACTCCTCGCCCAGGCCCGCGGCGAGGCCGCCCGCCACCGCCTCGAACTCGTCTCCCAGCGCGAAGCCGGCCCCGAACCCGGCTACACCGAGTACGAGGACGAGCCCACCGAGGCCGAGACCACCGCCCGCCGCATCAAGGACCTCCTCGCCACCGGCGTCCGCGCCAGCGAGGTCGCCGTCCTCTTCCGCACCAACGGCCAGTCCGAGGTCTACGAACAGGCCCTCGCCGACCTCGGCGTCCCCTACCAGCTCAAGGGCGCCGAGCGGTTCTTCGAACGCCCCGAGGTCCGCGACGCCGGCGTCCTGCTGCGCGGCGCCGCCCGCGCCGCCGCCGACCCCCTCACCGCCGGCGCCCCCGACCTGGCCGGCCAGGTCCGCGCCGTCCTCGCCAGCCGCGGCTTCACCCCCGAACCGCCCGCCGGCTCCGGCGCCGTCCGCGACCGCTGGGAGTCCCTCGCCGCCCTCGTCCGGCTCGCCGAGGAGTTCGAGCGCACCCGCACCGCCGAAGGACTGGGCGCGGACCTCGCCGCCTACGTCGCCGAACTCGACGCCCGCGCCGCCGCCCAGCACGCCCCCGCCGTCGAGGGCGTCACCCTCGCCTCCCTGCACGCCGCCAAGGGCCTCGAATGGGACGCCGTCTACCTCGTCGGCCTCACCGAGGGCACCCTGCCGATCATCTACGCCAAGACCGACGAACAGGTCGAGGAGGAGCGCCGCCTCCTCTACGTCGGCGTCACCCGCGCCCGCAAGCACCTCTCCCTCTCCTGGGCCCTCTCCCGATCCCCGGGCGGCCGCGCCAGCCGCAAGCCCACCCGCTTCCTCGACGGGCTGCGCCCCGGCTCCGCCGCCCCCGGCACCCGCACCGGCGCGCGGGGCGGGCGCGGGGGCGTGGAGTTCGGCGAGCGCGCCGCCGGGCGGAAGGTCCGCGGACCGGTCAAGTGCCGCGTCTGCGAGCGCGTCCTGACCGACGCCGTCGAACGCAAGCTCCGCCGCTGCGAGAGCTGCCCGTCCACCATGGACGAGGCGCTGTACGAGCGGCTGCGCGAGTGGCGCGCCCGGCAGGCCAGGAAGCAGGGCGCCCCCGCCTACGTCGTGTTCACCGACGCGACGCTCATGGCGATCGCCGAGGACGTGCCCGCGAACCGCCAGGAACTGGCCCAGATCTCCGGGGTCGGCGCCATGAAGCTGGACAAGTACGGGGCCGCCGTGCTCTCGTTGTGTGCGGGGGAGGAGCCCGAGGAGGAACCGGACGGCGTCATGGACGACGGTCCGGTCGAACCGGCGTGAGCCGGTCCGGGCGTGGTCACGGGGACTGCTCAGGGGACTCCCGCGGGGCATCGGAACGCGCCGTCCGGCGCGACGCGAAACGCGACGCGAAAACCGCCGTGAAAAATAGTTTGCGCGGCGTACCGGGAGCGCAATAGCCTGCCGGAGCGGTCAAGGGGACGCGAACGCACGGGGTGACGCCTGTGCCGAGTTCCCGCGCCCAAAGCTTCACCAAGACAGACATCCGAACATCGGAGCAGGGGAAACCCGGCTCCGCGAGACGCCGAGAGGAGGCGAAGACAGTGGGAAACATCATGATCACCAAAATGACTGGCCGGACCGTTGTCGCTGCCTCCCTGCGTGATGCCCTCCTGTGGGCGCCCGCAGAGCTCGGTGGAACCGGTCTGGGTCTCGACACCACCGGTGTCTCCGTCGTCCCCGCCGTCGCTGTCAGTGGTCTCGGACACACTGATCTGTGCGTCGCGAGCGGCAGGAGCGTCGAAGGCGCCTCCGTCGAGACCGGTCTGTCCCGCGATTGGGCGTCGTTCGGCACGCCGCGCTCCGAGCGCGACGAGCGACCGACCCAGGCACCGAAGGCGGTCGTAGCCGCAGCCATGCATGGCGGCTATGCGCAGGTCATCGGTGCCGGAAACGCCCAGAAGCAGAACGAGCAGCAGATCAACAAGCAGGCCATGGCCGCCTTCATCGGCGCCACGGCCATCCGGATGCGGGCCTTCCGCGGGCCTGAACCCTGGAGAGAACGAACCTGAAACCTCAGGTCGGCACCTCCAGGGCCGCGGAACCCGTCACACCGGGATCCGCGGCCCTTCTGTTTTGTCCGGTACGCAAGACCACCCAGGCCCCCCGGGGCCTCCGGCCCAGCCCCACCAGTCAGCCGGGCCGGAACCACTGAGAAGACGAGGAAGACGCAGACAGTGTCCACGGTCATCACACCGCCCACCCCGTCCGTACCGCCGACAAGCCAGATCACCAAGGCCGACCAGGCCGACCCCCCGGAGGTTCTTTCCATGCAGCTCAGCTCGATCGAGCAGGCCGAGGCACTCGGTTTCCCCATCCCCTGCCGCGCCTTCGACCCCGAGGTCTTCTTCGCCGAGACGCCCGCCGACGTCGAGTACGCGAAGTCCCTCTGCGGCACCTGCCCGGTCAAGGAGGCCTGCCTGGCCGGCGCCCTCGAGCGCCGCGAGCCCTGGGGCGTCTGGGGTGGCGAGCTCTTCGTCCAGGGCGTCGTCGTGGCCCGCAAGCGGCCCCGTGGCCGTCCGCGCAAGACCGAGGTCATGGCGTGAGCCCCGACCTCGGAGCCGGAGCCGTCCGCCGGGGAGAACAGCCCCCACTGGACAGTTCCCTCCGCCGCTCCGTGCGGATCGCCGCCGCCAAGGCCGACGCGGCCCGCACCAACCCCTTCCCGACGACGCACCACGAGCAGGACCACCACATGACCGCCGCCATCGACCCCGCCGTCCGCGCCGAACAGGCCAACGAACTTCAGATCCAGAACAGGACCCTCGAAATGCAACTCCTCCACGAATCCCTGGCCCGCGCCCATATGCAAGACCGGCTGCACGAGGCCGAGCACCAACGGCTCGTCCTGCGCATCGCCCGGGCGCGCAAGCTCAAGCAGCGGGCCGAGCGCGCCTCGCTGCGGGCCCGCAAGGCCCTCGCCGTCGCCCTGATGTAGTCCGGCCCCGGTTCGACGCGCGCGCCCCGTGGCCACGCGCGGCCACGCGCGTGCAGGCGCGCACGGACAGGCAAAGGACGAACGGCAGACCCCCGTCGCACCGCAGGCCGCCCCCCGCACCCGGGGAGCGGCCTGCGGCCGTTCTGCTGGCTACTCGGCTCCGACTCGTCGGTGCCCCGGGCTTCCCCGGCCCCTCAGCGGCCCTTGCGGGCCCGCTTGCCACCCGGCCCCTGCTCGGCGAACTCCGGCAGCCACTCCAGCATCTCCGCCCGGAACGGCGCCTTCGCCCCCAGCTGACACAGCACCCCGATCGTGCTCAACGTCACCCGGTGGATCAGCAGGTACGACGGCGGCAGGTTCAACTGCTTGCCCAGGTTGTAGGCAGGCGACCGCGGATCCGCGATCCGCGCCGCCTGCGCCCGCATCCACGCCCGCGTGAAGTGGAACGAATCCACCGCCGCCGGCTCGATGATCGGCACCAGGTAGTCCAGCACCGCGTCCGCATCCAGCTCGATCGAGGGCTTCACGAAGCCCTCCACCCGCAGCATCTCCAGCACACCCGCCGCATCACCGGCCAACGCCATCCGCAGCGACGCCCCGATCGGCGCCGGCAACCCACCCGGCAACCGGTCCACCGTGCCGAAGTCCAGCACCCCCAGCCGCCACCCCGACACCGGACCGTCGTCCTTCAACAACCGGAAATTGCCCGGATGCGGATCCGCGTGCAACAACCCCGTCCGCGCCGGACCGGCGAACAGGAACCGGGCCAGCAGCCGGCCCGCACGGTCCCGCTCCTCCTGGCTCCCGCCCGTGATCACCTCCGCCAGCGGCGTGCCGTCCATCCACTCCGTCACCAGCACCTGATCCGCCTGCGCCACCACACCCGGCACCACGATGTCCGGATCGCCGGCGAACTCCTCGGCGTGCCGACGCTGCGCCTGCGCCTCCAGCTCGTAGTCGAGCTCCTCGGAGACCCGCTCGCGCAGCTCGGCGATCAGCGGCTTGATGTCCAGCCCCGGGATCAGCGGGCCCAGCAGCCAGGCGACGCGGCCGAGTTGCGACAGGTCCGCGAGCAGCGCGTCACCCGCGCCCGGGTACTGCACCTTGACGGCGACCCGTCGGCCGTCGTGCCAGACCGCCCGGTGCACCTGGCCGATCGAGGCGGCGGCCGCCGGCCGGTCGTCGAACTCCCGGAACAGCTCACGCCAGTTGGCCCCGAGGCGCTCGGCGAGCGCGGTGTGCACCTTGGCGGCGGGCATCGGGGGAGCGGCGTCCTGCAGCTTGGTGAGCGCCGCCCGGTACGGGCCGGCGACCTCCTCGGGCAGCGCGGCCTCGAAGACGGACAGCACCTGCCCGAACTTCATGGCCCCGCCCTTGAGTTCGCCGAGCACCTTGAACAGCTGGTCGGCGGTGGCCTGTTGCAGCTCGGCCGTCACCACCTCGGCGGACCGGCCGCCGATCCGCCTGCCCAGGCCGAGCGTGGCGCGGCCGGCTATCCCCAGGGGCAGGGCGGCGAGCCGTGCCGTGCGGGTCACTGCCTTGCGCGGAAGATCGCTCACCGGGCCTCCATCCGACACACCCCCGGCCACCCGGTACCGGACGGCCGACCATCACTACGCCATTGTGCCCGCTCGCCGCCCCGCACCAGCCCGTATTTCGCGCAGGCGTGAGCGGCGCATCGGTGTCGGACCGGTGGCGTACGGGCGGCGTACCGGCGGCGGATCCGCGGATCAGCGGGGCAGGCGCAGGGCCAGGCCGTCGAGGACGACCTCCAGGCCGTAGCCGAACTTGCTGTCGCGGATGGTCACCGGGTCGGTGTCGGCGGCGGTCGCGTAGGCGTCGGCGAGGTGCTCGAAGCCGTCGGCCGCCTCCTGGGCGGCGGGCATGAGGCGGGCGATGAACTCGGCCTCCGTCTGGCCGGACCGGGCCACCGTGGTGAGCCAGGCCGACTCCGTGGTGCCCATGCCGATCGTGTAGCAGACCAGGGTGTCGATCGCCCGGACCGGCTCGGGGAACCCGGCGGCGGTGAACAGGACGGTCAGCTGCTCGGCGAACGACATCAGGTTGGGGCCCAGGTAGGCGAGGCCCGCCTGGCCGAGGACGGACGACAGCCAGGGGTGGCGCAGCACCGTCGCGCGGAAGGCCTGGGCGGCCTCGGTGGCCGCGGCGCGCCAGTCGGGGCTGTCGGCGGGCGGGAGGACGATCTCGCCGAAGACCTCGTCGACCGCGAGCTCCATGAGCTCGTCCTTGGTCGCGACGTGGCGGTAGAGGGAGGTCGCGCCGGCGTTCAGGCGGGCGGCGAGTTTGCGCATGCTCAGCGCCTCGATGCCCTCGGCGTCGAGCATCACGATCGCCTCGCGGACGATCGCGTCCCGGCTGAGCGAGGGCTGGTCGGGCTCGCGCCGGCGGCGGGCCCATACGGACGGGATCGGGTTCGTGCTGGCGGCCATCGGCATCCCCTTCTGCGTACACCGTTCGCATTCAGCGTACAGCAAGCGCCAGTTGCGCACACTGTTCCTCGATGCGTACAGTGTGCGCAGCGACGGAACGCAGCGCGCACCGAAGGAACGGTGTGCGCATGGAGAGGGGAGATCTCATGCAGGCCCGCAACCCGCACCGCTGGTGGATCCTGATCGTGCTGTGCCTGAGCTCGTTGGTCCTGGTGATCGACAGCATGGCGCTGACCGTGGCCGTGCCCTCGATGACGGCCGACCTCGGCGCGAGCGCCCAGGACACCCAGTGGATCCTCGACTCCTACGTCCTGGTCTTCGCCGGGCTGCTGCTGACCTCCGGCAGCCTCGGCGACCGCTTCGGCCGACGGAAGATCATGATCATCGGCCTGCTGCTCTTCGGCGCGGCGTCCCTGGCCGCGACCTTCTGCACGAACCCCGGTGAGGTGATCGCCTCCCGCGTCGCGATGGGGGTCGGCGGCGCGCTGATCATGCCGTCGACGCTGTCGATCCTCATCACCGTCTTCGACGAGGACGAGCGCGGCAAGGCGATGGCGGCCTGGGGGTCGGTGGCGATGCTCGGCCTCGTCGGCAGCCCGGTCCTCGGCGGTGTGCTGATCGACCACTTCTCGTGGCACTCGATCTTCTTCCTCAACGTCCCGGTCGTCGCCCTCGCGATCCTCGCCGGTCTCGTGCTGATGCCGGAGTCCAAGGGGCCGTGGCAGAAGCCGGACCCGCTCGGCGCGGTGCTGTCCGCGGTCGGCATGACGGCGCTGATCTGGTGGATCATCGAGATCCCGCAGCACGGCGCCTTCGGCGGCCGGTCGCTGGTCACCCTGGGTGTGGCGGTGGTGGCGCTCGTCGGGTTCGTGGTCTGGGAGAACGTCACCGACGCGCCGATGGTGCCGCTGGTCCTCTTCGGGCACCGCGACTTCAGCGGCGGCTCGCTCTCGCTGACGCTCGTCCAGATCGGCAACGGCGGGCTGCTGCTGGTCCTCACCCAGTACCTGCAGTTCGTGCTGGGCTACTCGCCGGTCAAGGCGGGGCTCGCGTTCATGCCGCTCGCCGTCGCCGCGCTGATCGGCAACGGGGCCGGGGCCAAGTTCGCCGCGAAGATCGGCAACCGCCTCCTGATCCTCTCCGGGATGCTCGCGATGGCCGCCGCCTTCGGGCTGCTGACCACCGTCACGGCCGACGGCGGCTTCACCGTTCCGGCGGTCGCGCTCGGCCTGCTCGGGCTCGGGGCCGGTCTGGCCATGCCGGCCGCGGTGGGGGCGCTGATGGGCACCATCCCGGCGGAGAAGGCGGGCGTCGGCTCGGCGCTCAACGACACCATCCAGCAGGCCGGCACCGCGCTCGGCATCGCGATCCTCGGCTCGCTGCTGTCGAGCGGTTTCGCCGCCCGGATGCCGGCGGGGCTGCCGGACGGGGCGAGGCACTCGATCGCCGGGGCGCTGGCCGTCGCGAAGGGGGACGCCGGGCTCGTGCACACTGCTCGGGAGGCGTTCACGAGCGCGATGACGACCACCTTCACGATCAGCGCGATCGGGGTGCTCGCGGCGGCGCTGGTGGCCACGCTGGTCATGCGGGGCCGCCCGGCGGGGGCGGAGCGGGCGGCGGCGGCCGATGCGGCCGATGCGGCCGACGAGCGGGCGGAGGATGCGGAGCTCGCCGCCTGACGGGGCGCAGCCCGAGGTGTCCACACCGAGAAGGCCGGTGCCCCTGGGGGTACCGGCCTTCGGTGCTGTGTGCGAGAAGTCGGCGGGGCCGACTTCTCGGTCTTGTCCACCTGCTCCATGCTCTGCGTCCGGGAGGGGGGCGGGGGGGCGGGCCGCGCGGGGGGGGGCCGGGGGGCGGGGGGAGGGGGTGGGCCCGC
>NZ_JBHYWI010000094.1:25830-29715 GCF_042751525.1 Kitasatospora sp. NPDC059408 | reverse complement strand
GGCGGCTACCACGTCTCCGAGACGCGCCGCAACGTGCAGGGCTACCTCGACCACCTGATCATCCGATGATGAGCGAGCGGAGCGAGCGACCAGAAGGAGAGGCCCTTTGGCGAAGCCACCGGCCGAGCGAAGCGAGGGCCGGTGGTAATTCGCCCGTCGTAGTGCTGGCGTCGGTCAGATGGCGAACTGGCGGAGGTGGTGGCGGAGTTGCTCGGCGTCGGGGGTGCCTGCCGTCAGGGTGACGTAGCCGTCGGGGCGGACGAGGACGGTGGCGTCGCCGGTGAGGCCGTAGGCGCGGCGCGCGTGGCCGTCCGGGTCCTGGACGGCGGCCTCGCGGAGGCCGGGGAGCGGGGGGAGGAGCGGCGGGCCGGGGCGGTCGGTGAACCTCAGCAGGGTGAAGTGCGGTCCGCGGAACAGGTCGAACAGGCGGGTGGGGCCGTCGGTGGTGCGGCAGGGGGCGTCGGGGGCGCGGTCGCCGGCGCGGATGCCGGTGGCGTCGTCGAGGTCGCGGCCGAGCGGGCCGCCGCGGTAGCCGAGGGAGAGGCCGGTGAAGTCGCCGCCCGCGGTGGCCGTCGGGTCGGCGAACTGGGCGGCCAGGGCCCGGGCTCCGCCGTCCGAGAAGAGCGTGCGGTGCTGGGCGGAGGTGGCGGCGAGGACGGCGCGGGCGACGGGCAGGCGCTCGGCCTCGTAGCTGTCGAGGAGGGCGTCCGGGGCGCCGCGCAGCGTGGCGGCGAGTTTCCAGGCCAGGTTGTGGGCGTCCTGGATGCCGGTGTTCATGCCCTGTCCGCCGGCCGCGGAGTGGCAGTGCGCGGCGTCGCCGGCGAGCAGGATCCGGCCGCTGCGGTAGCGCTCGACCATGCGGACGGTGGGGCGCCAGGTGCTCGCCCAGGTGAGGCCCTGGAGGGTGACGCCGGGCAGGCCGGCGCGCTCGGCGAAGACGCGGCGGAAGGTGTCGAGGGTGGGCGCGGGCAGCACGCCGTCCTCGTCGGGGATGACGGCGGCGTGGACGGCCCACGTGTCGTCCTGGCGCAGCGGCACGATGGCGAGGGCGCCGGCGCCGAACCGGGCGTCGTTCCAGATGTGCATCCGGTCGGGGGCGAGGCCGTCGATGCGCATCGACGCCATGATGAACCGCTCCTCCTCCCAGGTCTCGCCGAGGAACGGGATGCCGGTGAGCTTGCGGACGGTGCTGCGCCCGCCGTCGCAGCCGACGACGTACCGTGCGCGGATCGCGGAGGTGCCGGCGTCGGAACGGCGGAGTGTCGCGAGCACGCCTTCGTCGTCCTGGGCGCAGTCCACGAGTTCCGTCCCGAGCTCGACCTTCCCGCCGTGCTCCGCGAGCCGGTCGCGCAGCACCGCCTCGGTGTGGTGCTGCGCGAGCAGGACCATGCCGGCGTACGGGCGGTCGGGCGTCGCGGTGTTGGCGGCGGCCGGGTCGACCTCGTGGACGACCCGACTGCCTTCGTACGTGCGGAGTTTGGGGTTCAGCAGGCTGCGGGCGAGGATCGCGTCGGCGGCGCCGAGGTCGTCGAGCACCTCCAGCGTCCTCGGGTTGACCCCCTTGCCGCGCACGCCGCGGTCGCGGAAGTCCGGGTCGCGTTCGACGATCCGGCAGTCGACGCCCGCGCGGGCCAGGCCGACGGCGAGCGCGAGGCCCACCGGTCCGGCGCCGACGACGAGGACGTCGGTGGTTTCGAGCTGTGTTTCGGAGCCAGGCATGGCGGTCTCCCTCGGGTACGAGCCCATAAGATACGGCGCGTTTCTTGCTCCCGACTGTAGACTGACCCCCATAAGAAACGCAACGTATCTATCTACGGGATCCGGTGATGGGCAGAGCAGCGGTGGGCGGGGCGGAAACCGGCCGGGCGTCACGCCGGCGGGGCGACGAGCTTGAGCGTGCGATCCTCGACGCGGTGTGGGCGGAACTGGCCGAGCACGGCTACGACCGGCTCACCATGGACGGCGTCGCCGCGCGCGCCCGGACCAGCAAGCCGGTCCTCTACCGCCGGTGGCCCAATCGGCCCGCCCTCGTCATTGCCGCGCTCGGCCGCAACGCCCCCGACTTCCAGGAACCGCCGGACACCGGCGAGTTGAGGGCCGACCTGGCCGCCTTCCTGCTCAGCCTGCTGCACCGCTTCGACGACCTGCCCACGGACGCCGTTCACGGCTTCCTCATCGACCTGATGCGCGACCCCGAACTGCGCGCGCGGTTCCGCACCGGGCTGACGGCCTTCGGGGCGGTGGACGCGCTGGAGGCGATGATGCGCCGCGCCGCCGACCGCGGGCAGATCAACGCCGCGCGCATCAACCCGCGCACGGCCTCCCTCCCGCTCGACCTCCTGCGCGACGCGTTCCTCCTGGGCGGCGGCGTGCCGTCGGACCAGGTCGTCGACGAGATCCTCGACGACGTCGTCCTGCCCCTGCTCAAGGCGCCGTAGCGCGCGGGGAGTTCAACGGGGGAGGGCTCAACCCGCCCGCAGGGCCGCGAGTTCGACGGCGTGGTCCTGCCAGGCGTACAGCCGGTCGCCGACCAGGGCCGCGTCGTAGCTGCCGCAGCGGGCCGTCGCCCTGGCGCGCGTGTCGCCGGGGAACCAGGCCGCCGTCAGGTTGACGCCGCCGCGCGGTTCGCCCGGGGTGCAGCCCTCGGGCAGCCGGCCGTCGGGGACGGTGGCGGCCAGCAGGCGGTCGTAACCCGTGGTGGACATGCGGTAGTTGACGGTCGTCGCGCCGTCGGGGAGCCAGGCCGGCATCGACGTGCGGTCGGCCTTCGCCTTGGCGCCGGTGGCGTAGGCGGACTCCTCGACGTGCCGGCCCTCCCGCAGGCCGTTCAGGGTCGGGACGGCGAAGGCGGCGAGCGCGCCGAGTCCGATCACGGCCGCCGCGCCGCCGATCACCGTGTTTCGTCGGATGGCCATGGGTCACGCTCCTGGGGTGTGGGGGCCGGTGTTGGCCTCTCCATCCTCGGTGGCGTGCCGGACGGCGTCCGTGCACCTCAGGTGCCGGACCGGCTCCCACCGTGGTCGTACGGAAGGGTGCGGGACCCCTGGGGGAAAGGGCGGGGGATGTCGGGGTTCCGGCCCCGGGCCGCCCGTTGTTTGGCATCATCCCGAGGGGGAGCAGGGGGTGGCGAGGACGGTGGGGGACGTGAGGGACGCACGGCCGCGGCGCGCATGGCCGACGGCCCTCGTGGTGCTGGCGCGCGGGGTGCTCCTCGTGATCGGCCTGTGCGCGGTCGGGTTCGGCATCGAGCGGACCGTCGCCGTGAACCAGGACGTGGGCGCGTACACCCGCGCCCCGGTCTGCAGCACCGGCAACCCGTCTGCGGGGTCGGTCTGCGTGCGGCTGGAGAGCGGCCGGGTGACGGACCGGTGGGTGGGCCGCAGCGGGGACTCGACCACCCACAACCTCACGGTGGCGCGCGAGTCGGATCCCGGGGGCAAGGACTACGACGTCGGCGAGGCGTTCTACGACGACGCGGACGTCGGCACGTACGTGCTGCTGAAGGTCTGGCGCGGCGACGTCGCCCAAGTCGAGTACCGGGGCCACAAGTCGGTGTTCCCGCAATTCCGCTTCGGCCTCCTGGCGTTGCTCGCGCTGCTGATCGCCGTGGGCACCGGCCTGGTGGTGGCCGGTCTGCCGGGGATCGACGAGGACGTCCGGTGGCTCGGGGGCGTGGGCCTGGTGCCGTTCTTCTTCGCGGGGTGGGTGTTCGACCTGTTCTTCGGTGCCGTCCACCTGCCGCTCGCCGTGGCGATCGCGCTGATCACCGGCGCCTGGCTGGCCATGACGGCGGGCGCGGTGAAGCTCGCCCACTGAGACGCCTCGATGCGGCGGTCCGGGGGCGGAACCCGTCGGCCCCGTGGGGCCGGGGGGCGGCCGTTCGGG
>NZ_JBHYWI010000094.1:0-25820 GCF_042751525.1 Kitasatospora sp. NPDC059408 | reverse complement strand
GACGATCGACCACCCCATCGGCTCCGCCGGCCGCCGACGGCAGCACCCTGGCGGGGGCCCGCGGGGCCCGCGAGCCCGGGGGCGGGGCGGGGGGCGGGGGGGCCCCCGGGCGGCGCGGGGCGTGGGTGGCGGCCCGCCCGGGCCCCCACGGGTCGGGTGCGGTGCGGGTGCCGGCCGTCAGCCGTCGAGGCGGCCGACGAGGTCGTAGCCGGCCTCGTCGATCGCGGCGGCGACGGCCTCGTCGGCGAGCGGCGCGGTGGCCTCGACGGTGACGCGGCCGGTGGCGAGGTCCACGGCGACGTCGGTGACGCCGTCGATCTTCTTCAGCTCGGCGGTCACGGACGAGACGCAGTGGCCGCAGGTCATGCCCTGCACCTGGAAGACCGCGCGGCCCGCGACGGCGGGGGCCGGGGCGGCTGCGGCGCCGGTGCCGGTTCCGGTGCCGCACGAGCCGCAGCAGGAGGAGGCGGTCGCCCCGGCGGCGGACGGGTCGATGGTGGCGGTGGTCTTGCTCATGGTCTGGGCGGTGTTCATGACGCTCTCTCCTCGGGACTCGGGATGGACGCCGGGCCGGCGCCGGTCTGTTCGACGTCGCCGAGTTAATACCCCCCTAGGGTATCGAGTCAAGACGTTCCCGTGCTCCAAAGATACCTATGGGGGGTATCCGGTGACGTCTTGCGGCAGGTACCCCCCAGGGGTATAAAGGAATCCGGCGCCGCCCCGGCGTCACCAGATACCCCTCCCGGGTACCGATCCCGCAGCGCCACGGACGCGAGGAGCAACGATGAGCACCCAGGCACCCGCCTCCACGGAGGTGGAACTCTCGATCGGCGGCATGACGTGCGCATCGTGCGCCGCGCGGATCGAGAAGAAGCTCAACCGGATGGACGGGGTCTCGGCGAGCGTCAACTACGCCACCGAGAAGGCGAAGGTCAGCTTCGAGGGCGCGGTCGAGGTCGCCGACCTGATCGCCACCGTCGAGGCGACCGGCTACACCGCGGCCCTTCCGAAGCCCCCGGCCGTCGTCGGCCCCGCCGGCGAGGACACCGGTGAAGCCGACGAGCTGGTGCCGCTGCGCCAGCGGCTGATCACCGCGGTGGCACTGGCCGTCCCGGTGATCGCGATGGCGATGGTGCCGGCCCTGCAGTTCGACAACTGGCAGTGGCTGTCGCTGACCCTCGCCGCCCCGGTGGTCACCTACGCCGCCTGGCCGTTCCACCGGGCCGCGTTCACCAACGCCCGGCACGGCGCCGCGACGATGGACACCCTGGTCTCGCTCGGCACCGGCGCCGCGTTCCTGTGGTCGCTGTGGGCGCTGTTCTTCGGCACGGCCGGCATGCCGGGCATGCGGCACGGGTTCGAGCTGACCATCGGCCGCAGCGACGGCGCGGGCAACATCTACCTGGAGGCGGCGGCCGGCGTCACCGCCTTCATCCTGGCCGGCCGCTACTTCGAGGCCCGCTCGAAGCGGACCGCCGGGGCGGCGCTCAAGGCGCTGCTGGAGCTCGGGGCGAAGGACGTCACGGTGCTCCGGGCCGGCCGCGAGGTGCGGGTCCCGATCGCCGAACTCGCGGTGGGGGACCGGTTCGTGGTCCGTCCCGGCGAGAAGATCGCCACCGACGGCGTCGTGGTCGAGGGCGCGTCCGCCGTCGACGCGTCGATGCTCACCGGCGAGTCCGTCCCGGTCGAGGTCGCCGCCGGCGACGCCGTCACCGGTGCCACCGTCAACGCGGGCGGCCGGCTCGTCGTCGAGGCGACCAGGGTCGGCACGGACACCCAGCTCTCCCGCATGGCCAAGCTGGTGGAGGACGCGCAGAACGGGAAGGCCGCCGCCCAGCGCCTCGCCGACCGGATCTCCGCCGTCTTCGTGCCGGTCGTGATCACCCTCGCGATAGCGACCCTCGGCTACTGGCTCGGCACCGGCGAGGGCTGGACCGCCGCCTTCACCGCCGCCGTCGCCGTGCTGATCATCGCCTGCCCGTGCGCCCTGGGCCTGGCCACCCCGACCGCGCTGCTGGTCGGCACCGGCCGCGGCGCCCAGCTCGGCGTGCTGATCAAGGGCCCGGAGGTGCTGGAGTCCACCCGCAAGGTCGACACCGTCGTCCTCGACAAGACCGGCACCGTCACCACCGGCCGGATGACCCTGCTCGCCGTGCACACCGCCGAGGGCGTCACCGAGGCCGAGGCGCTGCGCCTGGCCGGCGCCCTGGAGCACGCCTCCGAGCACCCGATCGCCCGGGCGATCGCCACCGCCGCCGCGAAGGCGGGCGAACTGCCGCCGGTCGAGGGCTTCGAGAACGTCCCCGGCCTCGGCGTCCAGGGCGTCGTCGACGGCCACGCGGTGGTCGCCGGCCGGGAGGCGCTGCTGAACGAGTGGGCCCAGTACCTGCCCGAGGGCCTCGCCGCGGCCAAGCGGACCGCCGAGGCGGCCGGGCGGACGGCGATCGCGGTCGGCTGGGACGGCGAGGCCCGGGCCGTCCTGGAGGTCGCCGACGCGGTCAAGCCGACCAGCGCGGCCGCCATCGCCGAACTGCGCCGCCTGGGCCTGACCCCGGTGCTGCTCACCGGTGACAACCGGGCGGTGGCCGAGGCCGTCGCCGCCGAGGTCGGGATCGCGCCGGAGCACGTGATCGCCGAGGTCATGCCGCAGGACAAGGTGGACACCGTCAAGCGCCTCCAGGCCGAGGGCAAGGTCGTCGCGATGGTCGGCGACGGCGTCAACGACGCGGCCGCGCTGGCCCGGGCCGACCTGGGCCTGGCGATGGGCACCGGCACCGACGCCGCCATCGAGGCCGGCGACCTGACCCTGGTCCGCGGGGACCTGATGGCCGCCGCCGACGCGATCCGGCTCTCCCGCCGGACCCTGGCGACGATCAAGGGCAACCTGTTCTGGGCCTTCGGCTACAACGTCGCCGCCCTGCCGCTCGCGGCGGCCGGGATGCTCAACCCGATGATCGCGGGCGCCGCGATGGCCTTCTCCTCGGTCTTCGTGGTCGGCAACAGCCTCCGGCTCCGCCGCTTCCGCTGATCCGCGCGACCGCTCGTGGCGAGGGCCCCGGAACCTCCTGGTTCCGGGGCCCTTTGGCAGTGCCGGACCGTCCTGGTACGACCGGCTGCCGGTCACGCAAGGTAGCCGCCCTCAGGGAGCCCCCGGCTGACGATCCGTCGTACACCCTCGCTCTGACCTGCGCTTGAAGGCCGGTTTGCCCGGCCTTGGCGGTTTGTCCACCGAAGCGCGACCGGGACGAGACCGGGTCGAGATGTGACGCTCCGAAACTTGTTAGGCAAGCCTTCCCTGCCCTAGGTTCTCGTGCCGTCAGGCCGCCGCAGCCAGCGTCCCGACGGCCCGAACCGGGCCGTGGAGGCGTGCGTCCGGCCGAAACCCCCGCCACCTCGGAGGAGCCCTCACCATGCCCGGAACCGTCCGGCCCCTCGCGGCCCTGTCCCTCGTCGCCGCCTGCGCCCTCGCCCTCGCGGCGTGCGGCAGCTCCGGCTCCAGTGGCACCGACGGCTCTCCCGCTCCCTCCGGCACGGCCCTCGCGGGCCAGACCGTCACCCTCTACAGCGGTCAGCACGAGCAGACCGTCAAGGCGCTGACCGACGACTTCACCAAGCGCACCGGGATCAAGGTCGAGCTGCGCTCCGGCGACGAGGCCGAGCTCGCCAACCAGATCCTCCAGGAGGGCACCGCCTCCCCGGCCGACGTCTTCTACGCCGAGAACCCGCCCGCCCTGACCGTCCTCGACGACAAGGGCCTGCTCGCCCCGGTCGCCGCCGACACCCTCAAGGCGGTCCCGGCCGCGGACAGCTCGCCGAAGGGCGACTGGGTCGGCATCTCGGCCCGCACCTCCGCCTTCCTCACCGCCACCGGCAAGGGCGCCGACACCGCGCCGCCCGCCTCCGTCCTGGACCTCGCCAAGCCCGAGTGGAAGGGCCGGCTCGGCATCGCCCCCAGCGAGACCGACTTCGCCCCCGTCGTCACCCAGGTCCTCAAGGCCAAGGGCGAGGACGCCGCCAAGCAGTGGCTCAAGGGCCTCAAGGACAACGCCAAGGTCTACGACAGCAACGAGACCCTCTCCGCCGCGATCAACAGCGGCGAGGTCGAGGGCGGCGTCATCGACCACTACTACTTCTACCGGATGCGCGACGAGAAGGGCGCGGGCGGCACCCACAGCACCCTGCACTACTTCCCCAAGGGCGACCCGGGCTCCCTCGTCGACGTCTCCGGCGCCGCCGTGCTGAAGAGCGGCAAGCACCAGGCCGCCGCCCAGGCCCTCCTCGCCTACCTCGCGAGCGCCCCGGCGCAGACCGTCATCGCGAACTCCGCGAGCTACGAGTACCCGCTCGTCACCGGCGTCCAGGGCAAGCCCGACCTGCCCGCCCTGGACGGCATCGGCACCGTCGCCGACCCGGCCCAGCTCGGCGACGGCAAGCAGGCGCTGTCGCTGCTCCAGGACGCCGGTCTGCTCCAGTGACCGCACCCGTCCGTGCCGACGGCCCGTCCCCGCTCCGGCGGTGGCGGGCCACCGGCCTGTCCGCGTCCGCGCAGTGGCGGGCCGCCGGCCTGCTCGCGCCCGTCGCGGTCGCCGTCGTCGCCGTCGTCGCCTCGCCGCTCGGCTTCGTCGTCGCCCAGGCCGCGCAGGGCGGGTGGGACCAGGCCCGGCGCCTCCTCGGCCGCCCGCTGATCGCGACCCTGCTGTGGCACACCGTCACCCTGGCCGCCGCCGTCACCTTCCTCACCGCCGTCCTCGGCTTCGGCGCCGCCTACCTGGTCGAACGCACCACCCTGCCCGGCCGCCGCGCCTGGACCGTCGCGCTCGCCCTGCCGCTCGCCGTGCCGGAGTTCGTCCGCGGCTACTCCTGGGTCTCGCTGTTCCGCTCCGTGCACGGCTACTGGGGCGCGGTGCTCGTGATGACCTGCTCGCTCTACCCGCTCGTGTTCCTGCCCGTCGCGGCGGCCCTGCGGCACGGCGACGCCGCCGCCGAGGAGGTCTCCCGCTCGCTCGGCCGCGGCCGCCTCGCCACCCTGTGGCGCGTCACCCTCCCGCTCACCCGGCCCGCCCTGGCCGGCGGCGTCCTGCTCGTCTCGCTCTACCTGCTCGGCGAGTACGGCGCGTTCGCGATGCTGCGCTACACCACCTTCGCCACCGCCGTCTTCACCCAGTACAAGCTCGGCTTCGACGCCGCCTCCGCCTCCCTGCTCACCCTCGTCCTGGTGGCGCTCGCGCTGCTGCTCGTCGGCCTGGAGGCCTGGGCCGGACGGAACGCCCGCGTCACCCGGCACGGCGCCGTCGCCCGCACCGCGCGGCCCGTGCGCCTCGGCCGGTGGACGGCGCCGGCGCTGGCCGGCCTCACGGCGCTCGTCGGGGTCGCGCTCGGCGTGCCGGTGTACGCGCTCGGGTACTGGCTGGTGAAGGGCAGTTCGACGACCCTGCCCTCCGCGTCGGTCGTCGGCGCGACCCTCGCCACCCTCGGGTACGCGCTCGGCGCCGCCCTCGTCGCCACCGCGGCGGCGGTCCCCGTCGCCCTGTACGCGTGGCGGCGCGGCAGCAGGCCCGCGCTGCTCGTGGAGCGCGCCGCCTACCTCACCCGGGCGCTGCCCGGCATCGCGGTCGCCCTGTCGGTCGTGTTCTTCGCCGTCCGCTACGCCCAACCCCTGTACCAGCAGCCGCCGATGCTCGTCGCCGGGTACGTCGTGCTGTTCTTCCCGCTCGCCCTCACCGCCGTCCGCGCCGCCCTCGCCCAGGTGCCGCCCGGCGTCGAGGAGGCCGCCCGCTCGCTCGGTACCCGGCCGCTCGCGGTGCTCGGGCGCGTCACCCTGCCGCTCGTCCTGCCCGGGCTCGGCGCGGCCGTCGCGATGGTCGGCCTCACCGCCTCCACCGAGCTCACCGCGACCCTGCTGCTGCGCCCCACCGGTACCCAGACCCTGGCCACCCAGTTCTGGGTGTACACCAGCGGACTCGCGTACGGGGCCGCGGCGCCGTACGCGGCCCTCATGGTCGCGCTGTCCGTCCCGTCCGTGCTCCTGCTGACCCACCGCACCCTCGGCCGCCCAGGGAAGAACTCATGACCGGACTCACCGTCACCGCCCTGCACGCCACGCACGGGCGCAGCCCCGTCCTCTCCGGCGTCGACCTGACCGTCGAGGAGGGCGCGCTCGCCTGCATCCTTGGGCCCTCGGGCTGCGGCAAGTCGACCCTGCTGCGGGTCGTGGCCGGCTTCCACCCGGCCGCCTCGGGCAGCGTCGTGCTGCACGGGCGGACGCTGGACGACGGGCGGAGCCGGGTCGCCGCCGAGCGCCGCAACATCGGCCTCGTCCCGCAGGACGGCGCGCTGTTCCCGCACCTCACGGTGGCCGGCAACATCGGCTTCGGGCTGCCGCGCGCGGAGCGGCGTTCCCGCGTGGCCGAGTTGCTCGACCTGATCGGCCTCGCAGGCCTGGGCGACCGCCGCCCGCACCAGCTCTCCGGGGGGCAGCAGCAGCGCGTCGCCCTTGCCCGGGCACTGGCTCCTGGTCCTCAACTCCTGCTGCTGGACGAACCGTTCGCCGCCCTCGACGCGGCGCTGCGGGCGGAGCTGCGGCGCGAGGTCGCCTCGACCCTGCGGAAGGCCGGGACGACGGCGATCCTGGTCACCCACGACCAGGACGAGGCATTGGCCTTCGCCGACACCATCGCGGTGCTGCGCGAGGGCCGCATCGCCCAGGCGGGCCCGCCCGACGCGCTGTACCACCGCCCGGCCGACGCCGCCGTGGCGCGCGTGTTGGGCGAGGCCAACCTCGTCCCGGTCACCCGCACCCCGTTCGGGGCCCTGGCCCTGGCGGAGCCCGCCTCTGTCACCTCTGGGACGCTGGCCCTGGTGCGCCCCCATCAACTCCGCCTGAGCGCAGAGGCTTCCCCCGACTCCGTCCGCGCCCACGTGGTGACGTCCGACTTCCGCGGCCACGACCACCGCATCGAACTCCGCCCCGAATCCGAGGCCCTCCCACCCACGTTGATCGCCTACACCCCCCACCCCTGGCCCCAGGGCGAGGCCTACATCACCGTGGAGGGCCCGGCCCACGCCCTCCCGGAGCCGATCTGACGCCTATCGAGCCGGTACGGGCCGAGGTAGTACGAGAGGGCCGCCAGCGACGGACCGTCCGCGACCTCACCGGAGGTGAGGAGCCGCACGACCTCGGCCTCCGGCAGCCACTCGACCCGCGTGGCCTCGCCAGAGTCCTGTGGCGCGCCGACCCGGGCGCATCCGGTGACGTGGTAGGTCCTGAAATGCATGTCCGAGATGCCGGCGAGGGCGTCGTACTCGGTCATCAACTCGACACGGCCCGGCCGCCAACCGGTCTCCTCCTCGACCTCACGAGCGATCGCCGCCGCCGGATCCTCTCCTGGTTCTGCCCAACCTGCCGGAACCTCCCAGCCCCAGCGGCCGGTGATGAACCGGTGCCGGTAGATCAGGAGAAACTCTCCCCGATCATTGGTGACGACGGCCGTGGTGGAGGCCCGGGGCATGCGGACGACGTGGTGGTCGATCCGCCCGATACCGGGCACCTCGACGTCGTCCAGCCACACCTCAACCCACGGGCTCCCGTAGACCTGGCGCCGGCCGTAGGTCTGCCACTCCACCCTGAGCCTCCTGCGTGCGCGTGAGCTGGTGCTCCGACTCTTTCACGCCCGACGCGGACTGGGCCGACGTGGACCTGATCGGCACGTCGGACGACTGGGGTGCGAGCAAGCCCGACCTCCAATTCTTCGAGCGGGTCGCGGAGGCGGCCCCGGCCGCTGAGACGGCGACGTTCCGCATCGACTCGCTCGCGGAGCTGCCCGAGCTGATCGCCACGTTCAACGCTGCAGGGAGCTGAGAGTCGCCGGCCAGAAAGTAGCGGCGTGACGATCAGGTCCGTCGGACATACGGCCATCGCCCGAGAGAACGATCAGCGCACTCCCGTAGCCTCGGTCCATGCGCGCTGTGGTGTTCGACATCGGAGAGACCCTGACCAGCGACACCCGCTACTGGGGTGACTGGGCCCGGTGGCTCGGTGTGCCCGCGCATACCATGTCGGCGCTGGTCGGCGCAGTGCTGGCCGAGGGCCGGGACAACGCGGACGCGATCCGCATCGCCCGCACCGGCGTGGATGTGGCAGCCGAGTGGCGGGCCCGACAGGCGGCGGGCAAGGGCGACTACCTCGACGAGACGGATCTGTACCCGGACGTCCGCCCAGCGCTGATGCGGCTCCGAGAAGACGGGCTGTGGGTGGGGATCGCAGGAAACCAGAACGCTGCGGTGGGCGACTTGCTGCGAGGGCTGGACCTACCGGCCGACGCCATTGCCACATCCGGCGAGTGGCAAGTCTCCAAGCCGGCGCCCGACTTCTTCAAGCGGCTGATCCATTGGGCGCCGGGCGAGCCTCACGAGATCGTGTATGTCGGCGACCACCCCGCCAACGACATCACCCCGGCGCGTGCTGCCGGGCTGCGGACCGCCCACATCCGTCGCGGACCGATCGGGCTGACGACTTCAGCGCCCGATGCTGACTGGACAGTGAACTCGCTGACGGAGCTGGCCGGATTGCTGGTCGGCCGGTAGCAGGATTTCCCCGGCGGACCTTTCTACCTGTTGGCGCAGTCAGAGCGGCCGGACGGCCGCCACGGCGTCGGTGTACAGCTCGGTCGTCAGGTCGTCCTCACCGATCCCGAGGTCTGCCAGCGCGGCGCGGACGACGGCGAGCGCCGGCCCGAGGTCGCTCTCCGTGGCTGCTGCCGTCTCGACCTCGATGAACGTGGCGTCGAGTTCGGGCACCCGGACGAGCGTGGCGAGCAGCCGTCGGCCATCGCGCTCGAAGTCGTAGTTCCTGCACCGCTTCTCGAATGCGATCCGGGGGACGAATCCGAGGCCCCGGACGATCTCGTGCGCTGCGTCGGCATCCTCGACACGAGTCTCGGCCTCGGGCTTCGATCCGGAGGCCTCGTCAACGCGGGCGCCCTTGTACGTGAGGACGGTGCGGGTGTCGTTCGGGCCGTGGACGGTCCGGATCCGGAGCTCGCGGTCGCCGCCCATGAGGCTGCCGTCCGGTGCATCGTAGTACGTGTCACGGTAGACCTCGGCGCGACCACCGCCGTGCTGGTCCTCCAACTGCCTGAGCACGCCCTCTGGGTCACGTACGACAGCTTTGAGTTCCGCTTCGATCGCCATCCTGTTCCCTCCGTCAGATCACGCGCTCTGCGCTGTCCACCATCACATCGAATTGCCGACGCCAGCCCCGGTAGAGGGGCCCGCTGGGGGTGGGAAGCACCTTATACGTCGCGGACTCATGCCCTTCCCAATCAGTGTCGAAAGCCCCGACGTAGAGGGTGCGATCCAGTCTGATGATCCGCCAGACCGGGACAGTGCTGTACCGGTAGACCTCGACATGCCCGACCTCGGCGAGCTCTCGAAGGCGCGCCTCGGCGAGGAGGATTCCGCTCGCAAGCGACTCGGGGGATTCGTTGATCTCGGCCGCTCGGCGTTCGGCTGCCTCCGAATCCGGGGAGAGGAGGAGGACGCGAAGTCTCGGCGTCGGATCGTTGTCGCGGTCGAAGTGTTGCCGGAGCAGTGAGTCGCGAAGAGCAAGCAGTCCGAGTCCACGCACTGCCAGTACATCAAGCTCGGCCGCAGACCTCGCCGCTCGCTGGATTTCGTCGGTGGCCGAGGCCTGGTCGCTGTAGACACGGACGATCTCGGGGAACGCCGCGAGGTCGAAAGCGCTTCCGGCCGTGCGCTGGCCGTCGGAGCGCGGTGCGAGGCCGAGCAGGCGCCTGGCGCTGTCCGGCATGTTCAGCCCGTCGGCGATGCGCTCGAAGACGTCCAGCTTGGTGACCTGACGGTGTCCGTTGATGATCTCATTGACACGGGACTGGGTCATGCCGACCTGGACGGCGAGCCGCGCCTGGCTGGACCCGCTGTGGTGCTGCACATATCGGAAGAGCGCCGCGACGTCGCGGCGACGGAGTGCGTCGCGCACCTCCTCGTTCTGCCATGCGAGGTCCGCCAGCCTGATCGGTTCCATCGCGGTTCCCATGGTCCAAACCTCCGGCGCCAACTCTCCATCTCACAGTGAGATTACCGGCTGGATATCGAGATTGACGATTCATCAGTCGATGCTGGAATATGTGGCCACACTCCTTCGCGCCAGGTCCCAGCGCGCTCACTGGGGATGCCCGGGCGGTGTCCGGGACAAAGCCCTGACCTGTCTCTGTCGCGCTTCCGGCTCCTCGTGTGGTCGGCATCGGTCAGGAGGCGCCTGATGTTCCCCGAGCCGATCCCCAGCGTCCAGGGTGCGTGGTACGTGGATCGAACGAGTCCGTTATGGCGGGCGGCGGTCGCGGAGATCGTCGAGATGTTCGAGCGGCGCGGCACGAAACCTGCAGAGGATGAGCTGATCCAGCAGGACGACTGCCCCGGCCGACGGTCGGCCGTCCTCCCGGCGCACACCGTTTGCACTCGCACTCCGGCGGTCGAGAGCGAGTGATCCCCTGAACTCCCGCGCCGGGCCTGGGAAGGGGCCCGGCGCGGGCGGTGAACACCCGCACAGGCATCGGCCTGGGCGGGGCCAACCAGCAAACGGAGGTACTGAGATGGGCAAGCACGGCGGTGGCTCGGGCGACGGCAAGGGCGGCGGGCAGCAGGACGACAGCAACAAGGGCAGCGGGCACGGCGGCGGCGGTTCCGACGAGGGCGGCAACACCTCGGACGGCCAGAACCCGGCGGGCGGCAAGTGACCGGCGAGACGCCCCAGGAGGCGGGCCCCCAGGGGCTCGCCTCCGCGCTGGTGGCCGGCGGCGCGCTCACCTCGGACTGGCTGCCCGCCTTCACGGCCGTGCCCCGCGAGTTGTTCGTGCCGGACCGCATCTGGCCGGGCATCGCGGACGGCACCAAGCAGAATCCCGTGGTGTACCGGTCCCAGGACCCCGAGGCGTGGCGGAGGGCGGTCTACTCGGACATCCCGCTCACCACCCAGTGGGACGACGGCGACCACGACGGGGACGGGCTCGGCACGACCCCGACTTCGTCCAACTCCATGCCGACCATGGTGGCTTCCATGCTCCGGGACTTGGACGTCCGTCCAGGGGATCGGGCGCTGGAGATCGGCACGGGCACGGGCTGGAACGCCGGGCTTCTCGCCCACTGCCTCGGTGACCCGAACGTGGTGACGGTGGAGTACGACCCGGCGGTGGCGCGCGGTGCGCGGGCGAACCTGGACAGGGCCGGCCTCGCTCCGACGGTGATCGAGGGCGACGGGCGGGCAGGCTGGGCGGAGGGAGCTCCGTACAACCGGATCATCGCGACCTGTTCCCTGCTGGAGATCCCGCCCGCGTGGCTGGCGCAGGCAGCCCCGGGTGGGGTGATCGTTGCCCCGTTCGGCACAGAGTACGGCGGCGAACAGATCGTCCGGCTGGTCGTGAACGACGACCGAACCCAGGCGGTCGGCCGCTTCACCGGCGGGTCCGCGTTCATGCGGCTCCGCCAACAGCGCACGGAGCGACCGCTGTTCGACGCGTACCTCCACGGGGTGCCCTGGCCGGCGGGCGGCGTGAAGAGCATGACCACGCTTTCCCCGTCGGACACGGGCGAGTGGTTCCAGCAGTTTGTCATCGGGCTCGCCGTACCCGGGGCGTTCTGGCGGGCGGAGCGCTACAACGGCGGCGCGTACACGCTGTGGCTCTACAGCCGGGACACGCTGTCGTGGGCATCGGCCGACTACGAGCCGGACCGCATGGAGTACGAGGTGTACCAGTCCGGGCCACGGAGGCTGTGGGACGAGGTGGAGGCCGCCTACCGCTGTTGGGAGGCCCAAGGTCGCCCCGGCTACGACCGGTTCGGCTTGACGGTCACCCCGGAAGGCCAGACGGCCTGGCTCGACTCCCCGGACAACCCGGTCCCGCAGTGGAGGTGAGGGATCCGACGTCCCGCCGTGGTCAGGGAGTTGAAGGGCCCACGTCGTCGACTCGGCTGAGGTCTTCACCCCGACGTCAGCACCCAGGCCTCACTGAGGCGGCAGCGCCACCGCCTGCCAGCGGTAGGCCGTGTCCTCCTGCCAGCACTGCAACTCGCCCTCGACCACGGCCGCCAGGCACAGCCGCCAGTCGTCGCCGACGGCCAGGGCGACCCGGGTGGCCGGGCGCAGGGTGGGGCGCCACCAGCGCGGGTGGCGGGCCGGGGTGGCCGTGCGCAGGCGGACGCCGCCCTCGCCGGCCAGGGCGAGCGTCGGCCCGCCGCGGTGGCCGGCCAGGGCGAGGGCGTGGGCGGGCTCGCCGTCGCCGACCTCGGGGGCGCGGCCGGCCGCGCCGAGCGTGTGCAGCTGGACGGATCCGTCGGTGCGCAGCGTGGCGGCTTGCGGTCCCGCCGAGGTGCGGGCGAGGGCGGCAGCCCGGAGCGGTCCGGGCGGGCCGAACGACACGGGCGCCGTGCCGGTGCGCCACCACAGGGCGCGGTCCCGGTGCTCGACGAGGACGAGCCACGCGCCGGGCCGCTCCTCGACGGCGGCGAGGACCCGGTCGGCGGGGCAGTCGGGCAGTTCGCGGCCGGTGAGGGTGCGCCCGGGGGCCCAGCGGAAGGACTGCAGCGCGCCGCCGGCGGCCGTCCAGACGGTCAGTTCGCCGGTGGCGTCGACACCGCCCGCGAGGCCGGTGACGCCGCGCGCGGCCTCCCACCAGCCCGTCGTGGTGCCGACCCACAGGGTGCCGGTGCCGTCCTCGGCGCACAGGACGAGTTCACTGCGGAGCCCGGCCCGTCCGCACACCAACTCCCGTACGGCTTCCGGCCCCTGCCCGGGCGGAAGTCCTTGTGCGCCCGCCAGCAGGACGCCTCCGTCCGCCCGCGCGGCGGCGACCAGCGGGGTGCCGCCCGAACCCGGCAGCACGGCCAGGCCGGTCGTGCGGGGCCGCGGCCGGTGCGCGCGCAGCAGTTCGCGTCCGCGGGCGGCCCAGGGGCCGAGCGGGGCGGGGCGCCGGTCGGGGTCGCGGGCGAGCGGTTCGCAGGCCCAGTCGGCGAGTTCCTCGCCGTAGCCGGCGGCGAGGAGTTCGGCGCGGGCCTGTTCGACGGCCAGCCGGTGGTCGAGGCGGCCGTGGTCGGGCAGCAGGAGGGCGCGGGCCAGGGTGCCGACGGCGAACAGGTCCTTGGCGGTGGTCGGGAACCCGCCGACCTGCTCGGCCTCGGGCGGCACGTGCCCCGGGGTGAACACGGCGACGGTGAGGGTGTGGTCGAGCGGGGCGAGGAAGGTGAGGTCGATGAGCTTGACCTGGCCGGCCGCGTCGACGAGGACGTTGGCGGGGGAGATGTCGCGGTGCACCCAGCGCTTGCGGTGCAACTCGTCGACGATGCGGCACAGCCGCGCGAGCACCTCGGCCGCCGCCGAGGGCCCGGCGCGGTTCGCACCGGCCCAGGTGTGCAGCGGGACGCCGTCGACCCAGGGGGAGATCTGGTAGGCGAGCAGCCCGCTGGTGGGCGCGGAGCCGGGCCGGTGCGGGGAGGGGCCGAGCAGGAAGCTCGGTACGACGAGGTCGGTGATGCCGAGGCGGTGGGCGTTGTGCGAGACGTCGTCCCAGCGGCCGAGCCAGCGGCGGACCTCGGACGGGTCCCGTTCGAGCATGATCTTGGCGGCGACGAGCTCCTTGCGCCCGTTGTGGCCGGTACGAACGGCCCGCCACACCTCGGCCTCCCCGCCCCGGTGGTGGAATTCGAGGAGCTCGTACTGCTCGGGGTCGAACTCCGGTCCGAACCGGAGCCCGGGCACCCAACGCGACTCGGACACGCCACCCCCGTTTGCTGCCTGACGCCGGGCCACCGACGGCGGCCCGGCTGTTCGCGGTGCCCAGGATAGTGCTCGTTCCTGTTCGGCGGCCCCGCCGAGGGCCTATCCTGATGCTCGCCGAGCAACATCATGAAATAGCGTCAACTCATGATCGAACATGCCTATTTGATCATGATGGGGGCGGTCGGGGAGCACAGGGGGACGGTGCATGGCGCAGCTCGCGGTGGTGCTGATCGTGGTGGCACTGGCCGCTGTGGCGGGCGTCCTGGTGGTCCGCCGCCGGCGGGCGCTCGACCCGCAGGCGGTGGCGAAGGCCCTGGCCGGGGCGGCCGAGCGGCTCGCGGCCGGCAAGGCGCAGCAGGCCAGGCGGCGTTACGCGAAGCTGGCCGGCCGGCTCGCCGGGGCGTCCGGGGCGCTGGCCGGGCCGCTCGCCGGGCAACTCGCCGAGCAGCGCGGCCTCGCCCTGCTCGGCCAGGCCGAGGCCACGGTCGCCGTCGGTGACCCGCAGGCCGCCCTGGCCCTGCACCACGAGGCCTTCCCGCTGCTCGCCGACCCGGCCCGGCAGTTGCCCCGCTGGAGCCTGCAACGCCTCGCCGAGGAGCGGATGTCGGCTGCGGCCGGCTCCCTCGCGCCGGTGCTCGCCTTCCTGCGGGCGACGGCCGGCGGCGCCGAGCCGGGCGCCGAGGCCCAGGCGGCGGCCCGGGCCCTGGACTGGCTCCAGCGCCTGTGCCACGACGGCCCGCCCGAGCAGCGCGACGGCGCCACCGCGGAGGTCCTCGCCGCCCTGCCGGGCCGGGACTGGCCGGTGCTGGCCCGGGCGGCCGTCCTGCGCGGCACCGAGCGCGCCGAGGAGGCCGAGGCCCTGCTCGCGTCGGCCGCGCCCGGTGGTGGCGGTGAACTGTGGTTCCGCTGGGGCGCGCAGCTCTTCGCCCTGCACCGGGACGCCCCCGCCGTCGCCGCCTTCGACGAGGCGCTGCGGCGCGCGCCGGGCGAGGCCTACCGGTGGTCCCGCGGGCCCGCCCTGCGTGCCGAGAGCCTGCTGTTCCGCGGCCTGGCCCGGCAGCGGCTCGGTGAGACCGAGGCCGCCTGGGGCGACTTCCAGGCCGCCGCCGGCGAGGCCTCCTGGGACCCCCGCCCCCGCTACGCGCTCGGCCGCCTCGCACTGCTGCTCGGCGCCGACGACCAGGCCGAGGAGCAGTTCACCGCCGCGCTCGCCGCCCAACCCGCCTTCGCCCCGGCCAGGTTCGGCCTGGCCCTGGTCCACGAGCGGGCCGACCGCGCCGCGGAGGCCGCCGCCGACTACCGCGCCGGTCTTGAGCTGGATTCCGGCTGGCGCCCGGCCCGCGTCCGGCTCGGCGCCGCCCTGCTCACCGCCGGACGGACCGCCGAGGCCGAGCCGCTGCTGCGCGCCGAGGCGGGCGACGACTCCCGGTGGGGGCGGATCGCCGCGTTCCACCACGGCCTCGCCGGCGTCCGCTCCGGCGACCTGACGAGCGCGCTGACCGCCTTCGAGCGGCTGCGCGACGACGACCTGCGCACGTGGCTGGCCGTCGTCCGCGACCGGCTGGCCCGGCGGAGCCTGGCCACCGACCCCACCGCGGCGCGCGAGCTGTGGCAGCGGGCCGCCGACGACGACCCGCACGCGCCCGGCTACCGGCCCGCCCTGCGCGAGGCCGCGCTGCGCGAGGCGGCTCACCTGCTCGTCACGGGCCGCGACCGCCCCGAGGCGCGGACGCGCGCGGCCGAGGCGCTCGCCCTCGCGGACGGCCTCCCGGGCGCGGTCGGTGCCCGGCAGGGACGGCTGCGGGCCGCGCTCGCCCTGGCCGAGGGCACGACGGAGACCCTGCCCGGCCTGATCGACGCCCACGCGGGCCCGCGCGACCGCTACCACCTGGCCGCCGCGGCGCTCCTGGCCGGCCGCCCGGTGCAGACGGTCGCCCTGCTCGCACCGCTGGACGCCGACCCGGCGGGCGACCCGGCCGTCGCCCGCCTGCGCGCGGCCCTGGCGGAGCGCGCCGGGAACTGGGCGACGGCGCTGGAGTGGCACCGGCACTTCCTGTCGGCGCCTGCGCCGCGCGTCGTTGTACCCGCTGCCGGTTCGGGCGCGGTCCCGCCGCCGCGGGCGGTTCCGGGGGCGGCCGCGCTCGGTGCCGTTCCTGCGGTGCCGTCCGTCGGGTGCGCGATCTGCGGGCGTCGGGCGTCCGGTGTGTGCGGCGACTGCGGGCGCGAGACGTGCGACGCGCACTTCGACCGCGCGGGCGAGGCGGGCGAGGCGGGCGAGGCGGCGGGCGTGCCGCGCTGCGTCGGGTGCACCGGTGCGGCAGCTGACGGCGCCACGGCGGCTGTGCGCCCGGGCGCCGCCCCGGGCGTGGTCCCGGCCGTGCACGTCGTGGGCCCGGTGGTCGGCGGGCCGGTGAACCCGTACGCCACGGGACCGGTGGCCGGCGGGCCGGTGAACCCGTACGCCACGGGTCCGGTCGGGGCCGACGGCCCGACACCGGGTGCCGCGCCGAACCCGTACGCCACGGGCCCGGTGACCGGCGGGCCGGTGAACCCGTACGCCACCGGGCCGGTCGGTGCCGACGGCCCCACGCAGGGTGGCCCGCCGAACCTGTACGCCACCGGCCCGGTGGCGGGCGGTCCGGCGGCCCCCGCGCCTGCACCCGCGTCCGAACCGGTCCCCGCCCCGCCCGCCGACTGCCCCGTCTGCGAGGCCCCCGCCACCGCCGTGTGCGGCGGCTGCGGCCGGGAGGCGTGCGATGCGCACCTCTACCGGCCCGCCGACGCCGCCTCCCCGCGCTGCGTCCGCTGCGCCGGCCCCGCCCTGCGGGCCGTCCTGGACTGCGCGCGCCGCGCCGGCGTGCCCGAGCAGGCCGAGCCGGTGCTCGCCGCCTGGGCCGACGCGTTCGGCGACGGCGCCCCCGCCGCGCCCGTCCGGCTCGACCTCGCCCTGCTCCGCGCCGAACTCGGGCGGCTGGACGAGGCGTTGGCCGAGCTGCCGGAGGCGGCGGCCCGGGAGCGCGCCGCCGTGCTGGTCCGCCGCGCGGCGGGCCGCCTCGACGCGGGCGAGCCCGGTGCGGCCGCCGGTGACCTCCGCGAGGTCCTGCGGCTGTCGCCGGGCCACCCGCAGGCCGCCGCCACCCTCGGCATGCTGGCCGAGCACGAGGCCCATCGGCACGCCCTGGAGGGCCGTCGCTGGGAGGCCTGGAACGCCTACCACGCGCTGCTGCTCGCCGACCCGACCGACGCCCGCCTGCTGCACGCCCTCGGCCTCGCCGGGTACCGCCTGGCGACCGCGCCCGGTCCGGAGGGCGGGACCGCCGATCCGCAGGTCTGGCGCTGGACGATCGGCTGCCTGGCCGCCGCCCTGCACCTGCCCGCCCTGTGGGCCGAGTCCGCCCGGATCACCGGCCGCCCGGCCGAACCGGCGCGCGTCGCCGCCGCGCGTGCCGCGCTCGTCGAACGGCTGCGCGTCGACCTGCGCGCGCTCGACGAGGCCGAGGGCCGTACCGGCGAGGACGCGGCGAGCTGGACGCTCCGCCTCGCCATGGAGTCGCACTGCGCCGAGGCCTTCGTCCAGGCCGATGTGACGGTCCGTCAGCCCGGACGGGCCACGGCCGGCCACCTCGCGCACGGTCCGACGCTGACCGGACTCCTCCGCTCGGCACCGGAACTCCCCTGGTGGGGCGAGCAGTTCGACCGGGCCGTACAGGGCTGGAAGCGCGCGTCCCGCCCCGAGCCGCATCCGCTCGACCAGGCCCTCGACCTGTTCGGACCCCTCGGCCCGCAGCGCTACCTCCTGATCCAGGGCTTCCAGTCCGCCGCCGTCGAGGCGCTGGACGCCGTGCCGGAGGCGCAGCGTGACGACGCCTGGCGCGGCCTGCTGGTGGCGACCCTGGTCGACGAGGCCCGCGGGCACCACCGCAACCAGAACTGGCGCGAGGCCCTCGACTGCCTCACCCGCGCCCACGCCGTCCCCGGGGCCGCGCTGCCCTCCGACGCGCCCGGCATCGCCGCCGAGTCCGGTCTGCGCGCGGCCCGCGCCCTGCTCAAGAGCAGCGACGACGACCAGCAGGGCGCGGCCGAACTCCTCGAACGCGCCCTGGCGCTGGCCCCCGACCACGCCGACGTGCGCAGCGACCTCGGCGCCACCTACGCCCAGTGGGCCCGGAAGATCAACAACGAGACCAAGGACTACCCCCGCGCCCTCACCCTGCTGCGCAAGAGCCTCACCCTCAACCCCGGCGACCAGACCGCCCGGCAGTTCCTCGCCGCCGCGCTCGGCAACCGGGCCAACCAGCTCACCCAGCCCGACGCCCCGGTCCGCCAGCTGGAAGAGGCCGTGGAGCTGTGGCGCGAGCTGATCGACCTCAACCCCGATCCGGACCACCGGCTCGGCCTCGCCTTCGCGCTGCGCCGCCTCGCGCTCACCGCGGCGCTGGCCGGCCGCAGCACGGTGGCGGTGTCCCGGATGACCGAAGCCCTGCACGCGGACCCGGAGTTCACCGGCCGGGCCGAGGCGGAGGCCCCGCGCCGGGTCGCCGTCATGCTGGCCAACCACATGCTGGACAACCTCCAGGACCGCCCCTTCGCCGAGCGCTCCGCGATGCTGCGCAAGGCGATGGAGTACGACGGCCAGGCCGCGGACGTCCGCAAGCTGGCCGTCAGCGTGTGGCGTAGCGAGGCCGTCGAGCAGTACGAGGCGAGGCGCTACCCCGGGGCCGTCCGGCTGCTGGAGGAGGCGCTGGGGCTGTCCGGCTCGGCGGAGGACACGGCGAAGCTGCACACCGAGCTCGGGATCGTCCTCAGTGCCCACGCCGTGGCCAGGGCCAACGCCCGCGCCTACCGGGAGGCCCGGCAGCTGATCAAGCAGGCCGTCGAGCACAACCCGCAGGACGCGGAGCTGCGCGCCCTCCAGCGCAAGATCAACTCGCTGTACTGACCCGGCCGTCGTCCACACCGCGGTCCCGGGCCGCGGCCGAAGGAGAGCAACCCGCGCCATGCCACTGGAAGAACCGTCGCCGTACGAGATCCTGGGCGTCCCGCCGACCGCCAGTGCGCGCGAGATCCTCCTCGCCGTCGGCCCGGCGACGAAGTCCGGTCGCCACACCCGCCAGCAGGTCCAGGAGGCCGCCGCCCTGCTGCGAAACCCGGACAAGCGTCTGGAGCTGGACCTCCAGCAGCCCCTCCCGCCGGAGCCGGTCGACCGCGCCGCCGGGCTGCTGGCGCCGGCCCTCGCCGATCCGCTGCTCGTCGTCGAGCGGCCCCAGCCGCCGCCCGCCGCCTCCTTCCTGGCGCTCCACCGGGACGAGCTGGCCGCCGACTTCGCCGAGCCCGCCCCGCCGGGCACCGCCCCCGAACCGCCCGTCCCCGCCCGCTTCGCCGCCGACCTGTCCGTGCTGCCGCAGATCGAGGTCCCCGAATGACCACCCACCACGCCCCGAGCCCCGAACCATCCGCCCCGTCGCCGACGTCGGACCAGGTGCCGGACCAGGCATCGGACCAGGCATCGGCCCCGGCGCCGGTCCCGGCCTCCGTGCCCGGGCAGCTGCCGGCGCCGCTGCCGGTGCCCGAGCGCGCCCGGGCGCTCGACCTCGGGCAGAGCTTCACCCAATTGCTCTTCCGCGCCTCGATGCTGACGCGCAAGCGCGAGGAGGAGGCGCAGGCCGCCCGGGCCGCGCAGCAGGAACTGCTCGGCGCGCTCGTCGAGGTGGATGACGCGCTCGCCTCGCTCGGCCTCGATCCGGAGCTCGTCCACCTCGGGCGGGGCGCCGGGATCGAGGCGACCAGGCGGCGCCTGCTGGGACGGCTGGCCAGGGCCGGGGTGCGGCCGATGCGGCTCGAAGGGCTGACCGCGGACCCGGTGCTGGCCGAGATCGTCGGCACCGAGCCGCGGCCGGGGGTGGCGCCGGAGACGGTCGTGCAGACGGTCGTCACCGGGTTCTTCTGGGGGGACGAGGTGCTGCGCCGGGCCCAGGTCGTGGTCGCGGCGCCGGTGTCCGAGCCGGAGCCGGAGTCGGAGCCGGAGCCGGAGTCCGTGTACGTGCTCGGCGCCGGGTACGTGGAGGCGGTGCTCACCCCGGAGCCGAAGCCCGAGGAGGCCGTCGAGCCCGAGCGCGTCGTCGAGCCCGAGGAGGCCGTCGAGCCCGAGCGCGTCGTCGAGCCCGGGGACGCCGTCGACCTCGTCGACCCCGGCCCCGGCCCCGCCGCGTCGGCGGGCCCCGGCCGCCCGAAGACGCCGCCCACCAGGCCCCGGCGGGCCCGCACGGGCTCCGGTACGCGCCGCAAGCGGAAAAAGAACTAGAGGGGGACACCATGTACCGCACACTCGGCATCGACCTGGGCACCACCAACTCGGTGGTGGCCCACCTGCGCCGGGGCGAGCCGGAGATCGTCTTCAACCGGCAGAACCAGGAGGCCACGCCCTCCGTCGTCGGCACCGGCCGCAAGGGCGAGCTGCTGGTCGGCTCCACCGCGCGCAGCCGCACCGCGATCGACGGCGCGAACGTGATCCGCTCGGTCAAGCGCTTCATGGGCCGCAAGTTCAAGGACCCGCAGGTCCAGGCGGCCCTCAAGGAGGTCGACTACAAGGTCACGGCCGGCACCGACGGCGACGTCAACGTCTGGTTCAACGGCCGTTCCTACACCCCGATCGAGATCTCCGCGATCATCCTGCACCGCCTCAAGGAGGACGCCGAGCAGCGCTTCGGCGAGCCGTTCCACCGGGCCGTCATCACCGTCCCGGCGTACTTCGGCGAGCGGCAGGTCGCGGCCACCCAGGAGGCGGGCCGGCTGGCCGGCCTGCACGTGCTGAGGATCATCAACGAGCCGACCGCCGCCGCCCTCGCCTACGGGATCACCTCGGAGGCCGGCGACGAGGGCCGCACCGTCCTGGTCTACGACCTCGGCGGCGGCACCTTCGACATCTCGATCCTGCTGCTGGTGCCCGGCTCGGTCTCGGTGCTCGGCATCGAGGGCGACAACCTGCTCGGCGGCGACGACTTCGACCGGGCGATCACCACCGCGCTGCTCGACGACATCCGCGAGGAGTACGGCTCGGACTACCAGCCCGACCTGCGCGACCGCCCGAAGATCGCCTCCACCGCCGAGACGGTCAAGATCGAGCTCTCCCACCAGGAGTCCTCCGAGGTCATCCTCCCCGGCCTCGGCGCCGGCCAGCTGGTGCTGGAGACGGAGTTCGAGCGCACCCGCTTCGAGGAGCTCATCGAGGGCCACATCGAGCGCACCATCGAGCTGACCCACAAGGCCATCATGCAGGCCAACCTCACCGTCGGGGACATCGACGAGGTCGTGCTGGTCGGCGGCTCCACCGCGATCCCGCTGGTGGCGCGGCGTCTGGGCGAGGTCTTCGGGCCGCGCCGGATCCGCCGCGGCGTCAACCCGATGCAGTGCGTCGCGCTCGGCGCGGCCGTGCAGTCCGCGCTGGTCGGCGAGGTCGAGTGCCCCGAGTGCCGGGCGCCCGGCGACCTCTCCGCCTCGGCCTGCGCCAACTGCGCCACCTCGCTGCTCGGCGGCCCCCGGGTGTCCTGCCCCACCTGTCACGTCCCGGTCGACGCCGAGGCCGCCGCCTGCCCCAAGTGCAGCCAGGCGCTGGACGGTTCGGGCGCCGTGACGCCCCCGTCCCAGGCGCCCACCGTCGCCCACAGCGACAACTGCCCGCGCTGCGGCACCCCGGCCGCCCCCGGCGTCACCGCCTGCGAACTGTGCGGCGAGCCGCTCAACTCGGCCGCCCCCGGGCAGACCAGGGTCGCCTCCAGCGCCGCCGAGGACGTCGGCCTGCGCTGCGCCTCCTGCGGGGTGGTCAACCGGCCCGGCAGCGAAGTCTGCACGGGCTGCGGCGAGTTGATGCAGGTCACCAACCCGTTCGACATCACCCCGAAGAACCTCGGCATCGAGCTCAACGACGGCCGGCTCGCCGTCATCATCCCCAAGAACACCAGCTACCCGACCAGTTCGCCGGTCAGCCGGGAGTTCGTCGTCTCCGGCAGCGGCCGCCAGCGCCTCGAAGTCGCCGTCTACGAGGGCGAACACGAGATCGCCCAGCAGAACGAGCTGATCGGCCACCTCACCCTGCGCCTGCCCGCCGGCCTCGGCGGCCGCACCCCCGTGGCGGTCTCCTTCGGCCTCGACCGGGACCGCACCATCACCCTGTCGGTGCGCATCCAGGGCGGCGGCGAGAAGACCGTCAAACTCGAACGGGTCACCCTCGACCCCGAGTTGAAGGTCCAGGTGGAGGAGCAGCAGCGGCAGATCGAGACCTTCACCGACCGCTGGGGCGGCGAGCTCACCGAGGCCGAACTCCGCGAGGCCCAGCGCCTCATGGACACCCTCGACGACCTCGCGGCCGGCCAGACCCGCGGCCAGTCGGTCGACGAGGCCCTGGAGCGGGCCCAGCGCCAGCTCAAGGCCCAGCGCTGGGTGCGCGGTTCGGAGGCGTACCTGAGCCTGTTCATCCACTACTGCGAGAAGCACCTCGACCCGAGCGACCTCGACCGCCTGCGCTCGGTCGCCGCCGACCTGCGGCTGCGCCGCGAGGCGGCCGACTGGGAGGGCGCGATGCGCGCCGCCCAGCGCGCCGACGAGCTGTGCGACTCGCTCGGCCACACCTTCCGCATGCTCACCATGTGCAACGTCTACGTGAGCCAGAACCTGGTCTCGCCCGGCCTCGCCCAGCAGATCATCGCCGAGCTGCGCGGCCTGGACGCGGCCGTGGAGTCCGCCAACATGGAGGCCGCCAACCGGCACAACTCCGCGCTCCTGGTGCTGTACGCCCAGGCGCAGCGGGAGCTGGGCAACGACCCGACGCCGGAGTCGCTCGGCCCGGTGCGCCCCGAGGAGGCCGGTCCCCGATGAACCCCGACGACGCCGTCCCGCCGATCGAGGTGCCCTGCCCGCAGTGCGCCGTCCCGGCGGATCCGGAGAGCCTGCGCTGCCCGTCCTGCCGGGAGGACCTGGTCGCCCTGGTCCGGCTGCGCTACGCGGGCCGGATCGACTACAACGAGGCGCTCGACGCCGTCCGCGGGGGCGACGACCCGACGGCGCGCGTGCTCCTGCGCCGGGCCTTGCGGGCCGAGCCGGGCCTGCACCCGGCCCGGGAGCTGCTGGACGCGGTGGAGGCGCGGCTGGGTCCGTAGCCTGGCCCCATGGGCGGCAGGACGGACGACGGGGCGGCGGGCCGGGCCGTCGTCCGTCCTGCCGCCCTGGACCTCCCGCCGACGCCGCGCACGGCCGTCGCCTGGCTGCCGCCGCCCGAGCTGTGGCCGGCCGTCCAGGCGATCCGGCTGGTGCACGACCCGCAGGTCCGGCGCTGGCCGCCGCACGTCAACGTGCTCTTCGGATTCGTCCCGGAGAGTGAATTCGCCCGCGCGGTCCCGCTGCTCTCCGCCGCCGTGGCGCGCACCCCGCCGTTCCCGGTCCGCCTGAGCGGGGTGCGCAGCTTCCGGCACCGCGCGTACGCGACCGTCTGGCTCGATCCGGCCGCCGCCGGGCCCGCCCCCTGGGCCCGGCTGTACGCGGACCTCCTGGAGCGCTTCCCGCGCTGCCGCGGCCGCGCCGGCGGCTTCACGCCGCACCTGTCGCTCGGCCGCACGCAGCACCCGAAGGAGCTCGCCGCCGAGTGCGCGGCCCGGCTCGGCAGCCTGTCCGCGCAGGTCGGCGCGCTGACGGTGCTGTCCCGGCGGGGCGACGGGCCGATGCTCCCGCGCGCCTCCGTGGCCCTGGGCAGCGGTGACGTAACGTGGTCGGACGACACGCCGCCGTAGCGAGCAATACCGGCATTTCGGGCACCGGATCGAGTGAGATCGGGGGCGAGTGTGATCGTCACACGGTTTTTCGCCACCCTCACAAGGAGTGACGCAATGCGTATTCGCACCACCCTCGCCGCCACCGCCCTCGCCGCGATGTGCGTCCTGGCCGGGGCCGGCACCGCCGCGGCCGGCGACGCCACCGCCAACGGTGTCGCGTTCGGCTCGCCGGGTGTGCTGTCCGGCAACCAGATCCAGATCCCGGTGAACGTCGAGGCCAACGTCTGTGGCAACTCGATCGGCGTGGTCTCGATCCTGAACCCGGCGTTCGGCAACACCTGCATCAACGCCTGACGACGGCCCTGGGCCGTCCGCCGACTCCGGCGGGCGGCCCTTCGCCGTGTCCGGGCCGGGGCCGTACCCCCGTTCGGGGGTGGCGCCGGGGGTGCGGGATCGGGACCATGGTCCCCGACCCTCGCGATCCCCAGCCAGGAGGCAGCACGTGCGGACCACGTCGACCAGTCGCAGCTACTCATTCGGCACCGCGGACGTGCCGCTGCTCGGCGACACGATCGGCGAGAACCTCGACCGCGCGGTCCGCGCCTTCCCCGGGCGCGACGCCCTGGTGGACCGCGCCACCGCCCGCCGCTGGACGTACGCCGAACTCGCCGCCGACGTCGACGCGCTGGCCCTCGGCCTGCTCGCCCTCGGCATCGCCAAGGGCGACCGGGTCGGCATCTGGGCCCCCAACTGCGCCGAGTGGACGCTCACCCAGTACGCCACCGCCAAGCTCGGCGCGATCCTGGTGACGGTCAACCCGGCCTACCGCTCGCACGAGTTGGAGTACGTGCTCAACCAGGCCGGGATCCGGCTGCTGGTGGCAGCGCCGTCCTTCAAGACCTCGGACTACGCGGCGATGATCGACGAAGTCCGGCCGCGCTGCCCGGAATTGGAGCGCGTCGTCCTGATCGGCGGTGCGGCCTGGGACGACCTGCTGACCGTCGGCCGCCGGGCCGACCCCGAGCCCCTCGCCGCCCGCGGGGCCGAACTGGCGCCGGACGACCCGATCAACATCCAGTACACCTCCGGCACGACCGGCTTCCCCAAGGGCGCGACCCTGTCGCACCACAACATCCTCAACAACGGTTACTTCGTCGGCGAGTTGCTCGACTACACCGAGCAGGACCGGATCTGCATCCCGGTGCCCTTCTACCACTGCTTCGGCATGGTCATGGGCAACCTCGCCGCCACCTCCCACGGCGCCTGCACGGTCATTCCGGCCCCCTCCTTCGAGCCCGGCGCCACCCTCGCCGCCGTCGCCGCCGAGCGCTGCACCTCCCTCTACGGGGTGCCCACGATGTTCATCGCCGAGCTCGCCGACCCGGACTTCGAGCGCCACGACCTCTCCAGCCTGCGCACCGGCATCATGGCCGGCGCCCCCTGCCCGACCGAGGTCATGAAGGACGTCATCGACCGGATGGGCATGGCCGAGGTCTCCATCTGCTACGGCATGACGGAGACCTCGCCCGTCTCCACCCAGACCCGCACCGACGACTCCGTCGAGCGCCGCGTCTCCACCGTCGGCCGGGTCGGCCCGCACCTGGAGGTCAAGGTCATCGACCCCGCCACCGGCCGCACCGTCCCGCGCGGCGAACCCGGTGAGCTCTGCACCCGCGGCTACTCCGTCATGCTCGGCTACTGGGGCGAGCCCGAGCGCACCGCCGAGGCCGTCGACGCCGCCCGCTGGATGCACACCGGCGACCTCGCCGTCATGGACGAGGACGGCTACCTCGCCATCACCGGCCGCATCAAGGACATGGTCATCCGCGGCGGCGAGAACCTCTACCCGCGCGAGATCGAGGAGTTCCTCTACACCCACCCCGACATCCTCGACGTCCAGGTGATCGGCGTCCCCGACCCCAAGTACGGCGAGGAGCTGATGGCCTGGATCCGCATGCGCGAGGGCGCGGCACCCCTCACCCCCGAAGCCGTCCGGGCCTACTGCACCGGCCGGCTCGCCCACTTCAAGATCCCGCGCTACGTCCACGTCGTCGACGAGTTCCCGATGACCGTCACCGGCAAGATCCGCAAGGTCGAGATGCGCGACATGGCCATCGGCATCCTGGACCTGTAGGAACGCCGACGGCCGACGAGGAGCGCACAGCACGGCGGGCGGGGGGCGCCCGGTCGCCGAACACCCGGCGCAGCGCTGGTGCGTGGTCACGAAGTCGCGCCCGAGCGGGGGGGGGGGGGAGGGGATCATCTTGGGG
>NZ_JBHYWI010000093.1:0-30031 GCF_042751525.1 Kitasatospora sp. NPDC059408 | reverse complement strand
AGAGTCGGCAGTCGGAAAATCATCCAGCCCCCGGAGCGGCCACCCCCGCAGCCACCCCCGGCACCCCCCACCCACCCGAAAGCCCACGACCCCGCCCCAAGCCCCGCGCAGCGGAACCCTCAAACCCCCGGCGGCGAAGCCGGCCCCGAAAGCGCCACCGCCACCAACGCCCGCATCACACAAGCCGCCTGCCCCAGAGGAAGCGTCGCATCATCCGCGAACAGCTCCACGAGCCAGCCACCCGCCGGATTCTGCCCACCCGCCGCGACCATCCCCCGGTAGCCGGAGACGACGAGCATCGCCTCCTCCGCCGGGTCGTTGCCGGCCGCCCCCGCCCGGAGGGCAAAGGCACCGCCCCGGACGGCCCGTCGAGTCATCGGGTAGTGCCGGAGATCGAAGACCGCGTCCGGGGCCTCGATCTGGGCGCGCTGGGTCTCGGCGCGGGTGCTGCTGGGCCCGCTGGTCATCCGGTAGACGGCGTGCTGGGCGGTCCGCATCAGCTGGGACCCCGGCGGCACGTACGACACCCACCACCCCACCGCGTCCAGCAGCCGGGCGGCGGCCTCGGCGACGACCGCGAGTTTGCCGAGGGTGTCGGCACTGTGGACGGCGCGGGCGGCACCGTGCTGGTCGAGGGCGGACAGGACGGCGGTGAGCAGCTGCCCGGGGTCGGCGCTGTGCGCGGCACCCCGGAACCGCCGCCGGTCGCCGTTGCCGATCCGCCCGCCGATCCGCCCGCGCCCGTCCGCCCGGTGGTGGGGGTCGGCGGCGTCGGCCAGCAGCACCGTGGGGTCGGGCGAGAAGCCGGGCCCGTGGCTGCGCCCGGCGACGACGGGGTGGGCGGCGCGGGCGGCCTTGGCCCGGTACTGGGCGGCGTCGGCGAGCCGGAAGAGGCGGTCGGGGGTGGTGACGGGCCCGATGGAATCCCCCGTCGAGGCGACCCCGCACGCCACCCCCTCGCCCTCGGACAGCGCCAGCGCCCGCGCGCACAGCTCCTCGGCGACGGCCACGACCTCGTCGGCCTTCTGGCCCTCCGCGAGCAGGCAGAACTCGTCGCCGCCGAGCCGGGCCGCGAGGCTGCCGGGCAGTTTGGCGGCGGCGAGCGACAGCTGGTGGGCGAATCGTTCCAGCAGGCGGTCGCCCATTTCGTGGCCGAGCTGGTCGTTGACCCGCTTGAGGCCGTTGACGTCGCACACGACCAGCGACACGACGGTGTTGTCCCGGTTGTGCGCCTCCAGGGCGCTCTCCAGCCGGGCGTCCACCGCGCGCCGGTTGGCGAGACCGGTGAGCGGGTCGGAGAAGGCGAGTTTGCGCAGGTCGGCGAGGCGCTCGGTCTGGGCGAGCCCGGCCGAGACCTGGGCGGCCAGCAGGGTGGCGTAGTCGGCGTCGGCCTCGGTGAACTCGGGCATCCCGGTGGCCCGGGCCAGGTAGAGCTCGCCCCAGGCCTGCCCGTGCAGGACGATCGGCGCGACGACGCAGCAGCCCCGCCCGCGCCGGCGCAGCGCCGCGGCGCGTTCCTGGCAGTACGCGCCGGCGGTGGGATGCACGTGACCGGCGTGGGGTTCGCTGTTCTCGGCGGTCTGCAGCCAGGCGCGCGGCAGCCGTCCGGTGGTCCAGCGTTCCTCCAGATAGGTGACGATCTCCGGGAAGTCGGCGACGGGGTAGGACTCGTCCTCGGGCTGTTCCTCCTCGCCGGGGGCGAGGTCGCCGTGGTTGACGAGGACCCGCAGCCGCCCGGACTCGCGGTCCCAGACGGAGACGGCGGCCATGGTGGCGCCGAGCGCCTCGGTGGCGCGGGCGGCGGCGGCGCGGACGGCCTCCAGGGGGGTGAGCGCCCCGGCCATGTCCTGGGCGAGCTCGACCACGGACTGCAGTCGCAGGTCGGGCAGGGCGGCGGGCCGCCCGGAGGCGTCGCAGTCGCAGCCGCGGTCCGTCATGGTCGCCTCACTGCTCACCGGCTCGCCCCGCTCCCTGTGCCCGGTCCTACCGAGGGCAGCCGCACGCGTACCGGCCGCTGCACCAAGACTATGGCGACTTCACCCGGTTATGCCCCGTTTCGACCCACACACCGGTCGCCCGTTCGACGGCAACCCCCCGGCCCCAGCCCCAGCCCCAGCCCAAGCCCCGCCCCCGGACGGCCCGACTCCCGTCGGCTACTCCGGCTTGAGCCGCCGCGACAGCAGCCACGGCTCGACCAGCCCGAGCCCCCGCACCGGCCGCCGCCACATCGGCTGCAGGTGGAAGCGGTGCCCGGAGTCCGGCGAGGGCAGCGGAAGCCCGGAGGCGGGCATCCCGGCGGCGGCCGAGAGCGCCTCGGCGAGGCCTGGCCCGTCCGCGTCGGGCGGGGCGACACTGCCGTTCTGCTCCAGCGCGGCGGCGAACTCGCCGTCGATCAGCACGGCGTCCTTGGGCGCGATGGAGGTGAGCCGGCTGGCCAGGTTGACGGTGGTGCCGAAGACGTCGCCCATCCGGGAGGTCACGGTGCCGAAGGCCATGCCGACCCGCAGCGCGGGGATGGTCTCGTCCTCGGCGAGCGCGTCGATCAGGCCGAGCGCGATCTCGGCGGCGGTCACCGGGTCCTCGGAGACGTAGAGGATCTCGTCGCCGAGGGTCTTGATGACCCGGCCGCCCTGCCCGGCGATCAGGTCGGAGCAGGTGTTCTCGAAGGTCTCGACGAGCTCGCCGAGTTCCTCCTCCTCCAGCCGCCGGGAGAGGCGGGTGAAGCCGACCAGGTCGGCGAAGCCGACGGCGAGCCGGCCGCTGGTGATCTCGTGGTCCTCGGCGGCCTGCACGACCCGCCCGGTGACGGCGGCCAGCTGGCGCCGCCAGACGTAGACGAGGAACTGCTCCAGCTCGGGCAGCAGCAATTCGACCAGTGGGTAGGCGACCTCGGCGCGGGTGAGGCCGGGCTCGACGGACTGGGTGAGGTTCTCCAGGAAGGTGTCCATCTGCCAGCCGGCCAGCCGTGCCGTGGTCTGCCCGGTGGAGCGGGCCACCTGGATCGCCATCGACTCGCTGAGCAGGCCGGACTCGACCAGTCCGGCCAGCCGGCGCAGCGCGATCACGTCACCGTCGGTGAGGGCCCGGGACTGTCCGATGTCGGGGAAGCCCATCGCCCGCCAGAAGCGGGTGGCCAGCTCCATCGGGACGTCGGCGGCCCTCGCGGCCTGGTAGGGGGTGTAGCGGCGCGGTGCGTCCAGGATCAGGCGTTCGAGTTCGAGCGCGACCGTCTGGTCGTGGCTGTCCGCCGTCCCGCCGTTGCTGCCGTCCTCTGCCACCGGTCCGTCCCCGTGCGGTCGCCGCACTTGCCTCGTGTCCTACCTGTCCGGGCGCCCGCCCGCCACCCGGGCGGACAGTGGCGCGCCTCACACCGCTGCCAGGTGGAATGTTCGCACGGAATCGCGTGATCCGGGGCATCCGCCCGGGTCAAGGAGAGGTGAAGATGCCGTTCAGCGGGGTTCGGGGCGCACGTGGACGACGTCCCCCGCGCCCACCGCACGGCGCGCGCCCTCCGGCGTACGAACCACCAGCCGCCCGTCGCCGTCGATCGCCACGGCCTCCCCGGTGAGCTCGGTGTCGCCCGGCAGGTGCACCTTGACCTGGCGGCCGAGCGTGGTGCAGCGGTCGACGTAGGCGCGGAGCAGGTCGCTCGCGTGCGGGTCGCCGGCGGCGGCCGTCCAGTCGCCGTAGAGCTCGGCGAACTCGCGCAGCAGGGCGCGCAGCAGGGTGGAGCGGTCGGTGACGGCGGCGCCGGCCAGGGCGAGCGAGGCGGCGGTGGGGACGGGCAGCTCCTCCTCGCGCAGCGTGACGTTGAGGCCGACCCCGGCGACGACGGCGCCGCCGCTCAGTTCGGTCAGGATGCCGCCGAGCTTGCGCTCGGCGCCGTCGACCTCGACCTGGAGGTCGTTGGGCCACTTCAGCCCGACCTCGACGCCGGCGACCCGGTCCAGGGTGCTGGCCACGGCGACGCCGACCAGGATCGGCAGCCAGCCGTACCGCTCGACCGGCACCTCCTCGGGGCGCAGCAGGACGGAGAGGAACAGCCCCGAGCGCGGCGGCGCCGTCCACTGCCGGTCCAGCCGACCGCGCGCGGCGCTCTGCGCCTCGGCGACCAGGACGGCGCCCTGCGGCGCACCGGCCAGGGCGCGGGCGGCGAGGTCGGTGTTGGTGGAGCCGGTCTCGGTGACGACGTCGAGCGAGGTCCACAGCCCTCCCGGGAGCACCAGGTCCCGGCGCAGCGCGTCCTCGTCCAGCGGCGGGCGGTCCAGGTCGGTCCACGGTGACGGCCCGGCGTGGCCGAAGCCGCGGAGTCCACTGCGGCGGGGGGTCTCGGGTGCGCTCATGGGAACGACCCTAGACGGGCCCGACGGCCCACGCCGTCCCATCGTGCCGCAGAACGGCCGTCAACAAAACTGTGTCGCTGACCATAACGGCCGGGCGTTACGTCTGGCCCTCCGTGCTGGCTACGCTACCCAACGGTAGTTCGCAGCGCCGCCCTGCCCTCCTGTGCGGGCCCCCGTTCCGGTCCGCGCGCACTCGAACAGGTCGCGGCCCAGGATCAGGGAGAGCCACCGGAATGACCGAGGCCCCGTACGACCCCCACACCACCGCGGGCAAGCTCGCCGACCTGCGGCGCAGGATCGACGAGGCGGTGCACTCCGGCTCCGCCAAGGCGGTGGAGAAGCAGCACGCCAAGGGCAAGCTGACGGCCCGGGAGCGGGTCGCGGAGCTGCTGGACGAGGACTCCTTCGTCGAGTTCGACGAGTTCGCCCGGCACCGCTCGACCAACTTCGGGCAGGAGAAGAACCGCCCGTACGGCGACGGCGTGGTCACCGGCTACGGCACCGTCGACGGCCGCCAGGTCGCCGTGTTCGCCCAGGACTTCACCGTCTTCGGCGGCTCCCTCGGCGAGGTCTTCGGCGAGAAGATCGTCAAGGTCATGGACTTCGCGCTGAAGACCGGCTGCCCGGTCATCGGCATCAACGACTCCGGCGGCGCCCGGATCCAGGAGGGCGTGGTCTCGCTCGGCCTGTACGGCGAGATCTTCCGCCGCAACGTGCACGCCTCCGGCGTGATCCCGCAGATCTCGCTGATCATGGGCCCCTGCGCCGGCGGCGCGGTGTACTCCCCCGCGATCACCGACTTCGTCGTGATGGCCGACCGGACCTCGCACATGTTCATCACCGGCCCGGACGTCATCAAGACCGTCACCGGCGAGGACGTCGGCATGGAGGAGCTGGGCGGCGCGCGCACCCACAACACCAAGTCGGGCAACGCGCACTACCTGGCCACGGACGAGAAGGAGGCGATCGAGTACGTCAAGAGCCTGCTCTCGTACCTGCCCTCCAACAACCTCTCGGACCCGCCGTCCTACCCCGAGCAGGCGGACCTCGACATCACCGACGAGGACCTCGAACTCGACACGATCGTGCCGGACTCGGCGAACCAGCCGTACGACATGCGCAAGGTGATCGAGCACATCGTCGACGACGGCGAGTTCCTGGAGACCCAGCCGCTGTTCGCCGGCAACATCATCACCGGCTTCGCCCGGGTCGAGGGCCAGTCGGTGGGCATCGTCGGCAGCCAGCCGATGGACCTGGCCGGCTGCCTGGACATCAACGCCAGCGAGAAGGCCGCCCGCTTCATCCGCACCTGCGACAGCTTCAACGTCCCGGTGCTGACCTTCGTCGACGTGCCCGGCTTCCTGCCCGGCACCGAGCAGGAGTGGGACGGCATCATCCGCCGCGGCGCCAAGCTGATCTACGCCTACGCCGAGGCCACCGTGCCGCTGATCACCGTGATCACCCGCAAGGCCTTCGGCGGCGCCTACGACGTCATGGGCTCCAAGCACCTCGGCGCCGACCTCAACCTGGCCTGGCCGACCGCCCAGATCGCGGTCATGGGCGCGCAGGGCGCGGTCAACATCCTGCACCGCCGCGAGATCGCCGAGGCCGAGGCCGCCGGCACCGCCGAGGAGAAGCGGGCCGAGCTCATCGCCTCGTACGAGGACACCCTGCTCAACCCGTACCTCGCGGCCGAACGCGGCTACGTGGACGCGGTGATCGCGCCGAGCGAGACCCGCCGCCACATCGTCCGCGGCCTGCGGGCGCTGCGCGGCAAGCGCGAGGTGCTCCCGCCGAAGAAGCACGGCAACATCCCCCTGTAGGTCCACTGCCCAGAACAAGGCCGTAGCGAGAGGATTGAGCCATGGCCCCGATCCACGTGCTGCACGGGCAGCCGACCCCCGAGGAGCTGGCCACCGTCCTGGCGGTGGTCCAGGCCCGGGCCGCCGCCGCGCAGGCCGCCGCCGAGGCGGCGCGCCGGGCGGGCGTCGGCCCGGCCTCCCCGTGGAACGACCGCGCCCGTCTGCACCGCCCCGCGGTCCGTCCCGGCGTCAACGCCTGGCGGACCTCCGGCTGGGCGGGCTGAGCACGCGCAGCACACCATGAGGAGTGGGGAGTCGGCCGGGCCCGCATACCACACCATAGCATGGAGCGAGCACACCCCCCCGCGCCCCAAACCTTGTGGTGTGGTATGCGGGCGGGGCCGAATTCCCACTCCTTTCCTTGTCGCGAGCACTCCGCCCCTTGCCACGGACGCTCCGTTCCGGCCCGAACGACCGGCTCGAATTTCCGGCCCGGAGTTCCGGCCCGAATCGCCCGGAACCTGAGTACGGATACTCAGGCGCCCCGCCCGGCCCGCGGCGCACCCTGGAAGGGTGCTCTGGTCAGACCCCCGCGACGAGCCCTCCCCCGAGGCCCGCCGGGTGCAGGAGAAACTGCACCGCGCCGGCCGTGTGCTCGCCGCCTACCTCCTCGTGATCGCCGTGCTGCTCCTGCTGTGACCACCGCGGCGCCCCGCGAAGATCCCGCGAGGACCTCCCGCGAACCCTCGCGGGAAGCCTCGCGACGACCCTCACGGAGAGCCTGCGGACAGCCCCCGGAGACCCTGCGAAGACCGCCGTTCACCCGAACGGCCGACACCACGACCCCCTACCCTGGTGGGCATGACCGACCAGCGCGCCCTCGTCCTCGCCTCCGCCTCCCCCGCCCGCCTCGGGCTGCTGCGCCAGGCGGGCCTCGACCCGCGCGTGGTGGTCAGCGGCGTCGACGAGGACGCCATCACCGCCGCCACCCCGGCCGAACTCGCCCTCGTCCTCGCCGAGGCCAAGGCCAAGGCGGTCGCCGCCGAACTCACCGGCGGCGAGCTCGTGATCGGCTGCGACTCCGTCCTGGAGCTCGACGGACGGGCCCTCGGCAAGCCCACCGACGCCGCCGACGCGCTCGCCCGCTGGCAGTCGATGCGCGGCCGCTCCGGCGTGCTGCGCACCGGCCACTGCGTCATCGACACCGTGACCGGCGAGCAGGCCTCGGCCACCGCCTCCACCACCGTCCGCTTCGGCACCCCGGACGACGCCGAGGTCGCCGCCTACGTCGCCTCCGGCGAACCGCTGCACGTGGCCGGGGCGTTCACCCTGGACGGCCGCTCCGCACCGTTCATCGAGGGCATCGACGGCGACCCGGGCAACGTCATCGGCCTCTCGCTGCCGCTGCTGCGCACCCTGCTGGCCGACCTCGGCGTCCGGCTGGTCGACCTCTGGGTCTGACGGCCCGGGCGGACCTCCGGGCCACCGGCCGGTCCGCACTCACTGGGCCGGGACGTTCTGCGCCAGGAAGGCCAGGACGTCGTTCAGGGCGCCGTCGGCGAGCAGGTCGGCGCCGTGCCGGGAGCCCGGGTAGATCTTGAGGGTCTTCGCGGGCGACACCGAGGTCGCGTACAGGTCCTTGGCGTCGCCCGCGAACGGCGAGTCGTCCTGCTCCGCCGCGAAGAACACCGGGGCCTTGATCTTCGCCACCGCGACGAGCGCGCGGTCCCCCTCGTAGTTGGCCGGGCCGCTCAGTGAGACCACCGCCGCCACCGGCAGCGGGGTCGACCGCTCGGCCGCGGCCTCCAGCGAGCCGGTGCCGCCCTTGGAGGCGCCGATCAGGACCGCCCTGGTGATGCCCTTCCCGCCCAGCCAGGTCAGCGCCGCCGGGACGTCCCGCGCCGGGCTGCCCGGCTCCTCGGTGGCGAGCACGGCGTACCCGGCCGCGGTGAAGGCCTTCAGGTAGGGCACCCAGTCGCAGATCGAACCAGCGAGCTGGTGCGAGAAGAACAGCGCGACCTTGGCCGTTCCGGCGTCCGACTGCTGGAAGTACCCGGGCCGCACCCCGGACACGGCCGGCACGTTGATGCTGCCCGTCCGGTTCTGTTCCTCGGTGAGGCACCCGAATCTTCGCGCCGGATCCGCCGTCGAGGTCGGCGCACTGGGCGACACCCTCGATCCCACGCTCTGGCACCCCGCCGCCACGAGCACCGCCAGTACGGCCGCCGCGACACCCAACTTCCCCGTCTTTACCGTCATTTGGCGAACGCTAGGGACCTCCCGCTGCACCGTCAATGGTCCGGACGGGCGCCCCCGGCTAGGCTGTCCGCCGTTTCGAACGGGGAGGGACGGCGCCGATGACCGACAACGTGCTCAACGTCGTACTGGGCCTGGTGGCGAGCGCCATCAGTGCCGGGCTCGGCTGGCTCGCCCAGGCACTGCGGCGACGCCGCAGGGTGGAGCGGGTGCGGGCCTTCTTCGGCCTGCCCGCCGGCGGCGAGTGCCTGATCGTGGTGAACCGGCACGCCTCCGCGCCCAGTTCGAGGAGCGTCGCGCGCAACGACGTGTACGCCCTCATGGAGCTGGCCGCGCTGGTCAAGGAGTGCGGCGCGCGGGCCGAGCTGGTGGCGCACGACGAGGTCCGCCAAGGCCTCGGAGACAAGGGCGAGTTCTGCATCGGCGGCCCGAGCAGCAACGAACGGACGGCGGCCCACCTGGCGTCCTGGCTGCCGGGGGTCGAGTACGTCCCGGCCCCGGGCGGCCACGTGCCGGTGCTGACCGTGGGCAGCGCGGAGTTCCGGCACGAGGACGAGACCGAGCCCGGCGGCGGCCATTCCTTCGCCCTGCTCGCCCGGCTGCACCCGACGGCCGGCGACCGGCCGACCTTCCTGGTCGCGGGCCAGACCGCCGTCTCCAACCACGCCGCCGTCCGCCACCTGGTCGCCAACCACCGCAAGCTCGCCCGGCGGCACACCGAGGACGGCTCCTTCGTGCTGGTCCTCAAGGTCGTCAACCCCAAGGCCTACGGCCCCGATGTCGTCGAAGTCGCCGCCGACGTCACCGCCGACGCCCTGCGCCGGAGCGCCCGGACCCCGGCCACCGCGTGAGTGTGGCCAAGCCCACCGGCCCGCCACGCCGCCGCGCCACGACCGCGCCGTCACCGGGCCGCGCCCGCCCCGACCGCCCCACCTGCGCGGACGTCCGGGAGGCCGTCCACCGGCCCGCGAAACAGATCACCGTCCGTGTGGGATAGTTCACAACCTGGGGCTACTCGCCGGTACTGCCCAGGAATCCATAAACTCAACGAGGTTCAAGAAGGGAGCCACAGTGCGCAAGGTGCTCATCGCCAACCGCGGGGAAATCGCCGTCCGCGTCGCCCGGGCCTGCTCGGACGCCGGTATCGCCAGCGTCGCCGTCTACGCCGAGCCGGACCGGGATGCGCTGCACGTGCGCGCGGCCGACGAGGCTTACGCGCTGGGCGGTGACACCCCGGCCACCAGCTACCTGGACATCGCGAAGGTCCTGAAGGCCGCCGAGGACTCGGGCGCGGACGCGGTCCACCCCGGTTACGGCTTCCTGTCGGAGAACGCGGAGTTCGCCCAGGCCGTCCTCGACGCGGGTCTGACCTGGATCGGCCCGCCCCCGCAGGCCATCCGCGACCTCGGTGACAAGGTCACCGCCCGTCACGTCGCGCAGCGCGCCGGTGCCCCGCTGGTCGCCGGCACCCCCGACCCGGTCTCCGGGGCGGACGAGGTCGTCACGTTCGCCCGGGAGCACGGTCTCCCGGTCGCGATCAAGGCGGCCTTCGGCGGCGGCGGCCGCGGCCTCAAGGTCGCCCGTACGCTGGAGGAGATCCCCGAGCTGTACGAGTCGGCCGTGCGCGAGGCCGTCGCGGCGTTCGGCCGCGGCGAGTGCTTCGTCGAGCGCTACCTCGACAACCCGCGTCACGTCGAGACCCAGTGCCTGGCGGACAAGCACGGCAACGTCGTGGTGGTCTCCACCCGCGACTGCTCGCTGCAGCGCCGCCACCAGAAGCTCGTCGAGGAGGCCCCCGCGCCGTTCCTCACCCCCGAGCAGAACGCCGAGCTGTACCGCGCGTCCAAGGCCATCCTCAAGGAGGCCGGCTACGTCGGCGCCGGCACCTGCGAGTTCCTCGTCGCGCTGGACGGCACGATCTCCTTCCTGGAGGTCAACACCCGTCTGCAGGTCGAGCACCCGGTGACCGAGGAGGTCACCGGCATCGACCTGGTCCGCGAGATGTTCCGCATCGCCGACGGCGAGGAGCTCGGCTACGGCGACCCCGAGGTGCGCGGCCACTCCTTCGAGTTCCGCATCAACGGCGAGGACCCGGGCCGCGGCTTCCTGCCCGCCCCCGGCACGGTGACGCTGTTCGCCCCGCCGTCCGGCCCGGGCGTGCGCCTGGACTCGGGCGTCGAGACCGGCTCGGTCATCGGCCCCGCCTGGGACTCGCTGCTGGCCAAGCTGATCGTCTCCGGCCGCGACCGCAAGCAGGCCCTGGAGCGCGCCCGGCGCGCGCTGAACGAGTTCAAGGTGGAGGGCATGGCCACCGCCATCCCGTTCCACCAGGCCGTCGTCACCGACCCGGCGTTCGCGCCCGAGGTGCACGGCAGCGAGGGCCCGTTCACGATCTACACCCGCTGGATCGAGACCGAGTTCGACAACACGATCCCCCCGTTCGCCGGCGCGCCCGGCGAGGGCGAGGAGGCCGAGGGCCGCGAGACCGTCGTCGTCGAGGTCGGCGGCAAGCGGATCGAGGTCTCCCTGCCGTCCTCCCTCGGCGTCTCGGCGGCCCCCGCCGCGGGCGCGACGGGTGCGGCCAAGGCCAAGCGCCGGGTGGGCGCGAAGAAGGCCGGCTCGGCCGTCAGCGGTGACACGCTGGCCTCGCCGATGCAGGGCACGATCGTCAAGGTCGCCGTCGAGGAGGGCCAGGTCGTCGCCGAGGGCGAACTCATCGTCGTCCTGGAGGCGATGAAGATGGAGCAGCCCCTCAACGCCCACAAGGCCGGCACCGTCGTCGGTCTCAAGGCCGAGGTCGGCGCGAGCGTCAGCAGCGGCGCCGCGCTCTGCGAGATCAAGGACTGACACTCCGTCAACCGACCGGTCCGTACGCCCCCCGCGGGTGTGCGGACCGGTCGCGTTTCACCCGCAGGTGTCACCGCCCGCGCGGGACGCCCAGTTCGGCCAGCCGGACCTGCATCCCGCCCGGCCCGGCCGGGCCGCCGTGCGCCCCGGGCCGGCGCTGGCCGGGCAGCGGGGCGCCACCGGGCGGCGGGGCGGCCCGGCGCGGCAGCGGGCCGGGCTGGGTCTGGTGGACGGGCCCGCTGCCGGTGCCGTGCACCGGGGCGTCCCCGCTGGGGGCGGCGCCGAGCGGCGCCAGGTCGATCTGCACCCCGCAGTCGGCGAGGGCGTCCAGCTCGCGCGCCGAGGCGTCGTCCGAGGTCGCGTGCTCGTCGGTGACCAGCCGGGTGATGGTCTCGGTGGGCACGGTCTGGAACATGGTGTCCGCGCCGAGCTTGGTGTGGTCGGCGAGGACGATGACCTCGGCGGCCGACTGCACCAGCGCCCGGTCCACGCTCGCGGACAGCATGTTGGTGGTGGACAGCCCGCGGTCGGCGGTGAGCCCGCTGCCGGAGATGAAGGCCTTGGACACCCGCAGCCCGTGCAACGACTGCTCGGCACCGCTGCCGACCAGCGCGTAGTTGGAGCCCCGCAGGGTGCCGCCGGTCATCACCACCTCCACCCGGTTGGCGTGCGCCAGCGCCTGGGCGACGAGCAGCGAGTTGGTGACCACGGTCAGGCCGGGCACCCGGGCGAGCCGGCGGGCCAGCTCCTGGGTGGTGGTGCCGGCGCCGACGACGACCGCGTCGCCCTCCTCCACCAGCCCGGCGGCGAGGTCCGCGATGGCGCTCTTCTCGGCCGCGGAGAGGTGGGTCTTCTGCGGGTAACCGGGTTCGCGGCTGAAGCCGCCGGGGAGCACCGCGCCGCCGTGCCGGCGGTCGAGGAGCCCTTCTGCCTCCAGCGCCCGTACGTCCCGGCGCACGGTCACTTCGGAGGTCTGGACGACGCGGGCCAACTCCCGGAGCGAGACCGCTCCGTTGGCGCGCACCATTTCGAGGATCAACTGGCGACGTTCTGCTGCAAACACAGAACCGACGGTAACCTGCGTGACCGTCTGCTTTCAGGCGTTTGCAGCTAGTAGCGGGAAATGCTCACGCACGAGCGGCGCGTGACCGTACAATACGCGCCGTCAATGACCCGGGACTGCGCCCGCCGTCCGGGTGAGGGCCGCGCGCGCGAAAAGGGCGGCCACCGATCGGTGACCGCCCCCAACTGTGCGCCGGATGCTCAGGATTCGCCCTCGGCCCGCTTGCGGATGTGCAGCTGCCGGGCGGCCTCGGCGGTCGAGCCGGACACCGACGGGTAGACGGTGAAGGCGCTGGCCACCTGTTCGACGGTCAGATTGGCGTCCACCGCGAGGGAGATCGAGTGGATCAGCTCGCTCGCGCGCGGGGCGACCACGACGCCGCCGACCACGATGCCGGTGCCCGGACGGCAGAACAGCTTCACGAAGCCGTCCCGGATGCCCTGCATCTTCGCCCGCGGGTTGCCGCGCAGCGGCAGCTTGACCTCGACCGCGTCCATCTTGCCGCACTGCACGTCGGCGGCGGTGTAGCCGACGGTGGCGATCTCCGGGTCGGTGAAGACGTTGGAGGCGACGGTCTTCAGGTTGAGCGGCTGCACCGCGTCGCCGAGCGCGTGGTACATCGCGATCCGGCCCTGCATGGCCGCCACCGAGGCGAGCATGAAGACGCCGGTGCAGTCGCCGGCCGCGTAGACGCCCGGGGCGCTGGTGCGCGAGACCCGGTCGACCTGGATCTGGCCCCAGTCGTTGAGCTTGACCCCGGCCTCCTCCAGGCCCATCTCGGCCGTGTTGGGGATCGAGCCGACCGCCATCAGGCAGTGCGTGCCCTCGATCACCTTGCCGTCGGCGAGGGTGACCTCGACCCGGTCGCCGATCCTCTTGGCGCTCTCGGCCCGCGAGCGGCCCATGACGTTCATGCCGCGGCGGCGGAAGACGTCCTCCAGCACCTCGGCGGCGTCCGGGTCCTCGCCCGGCAGCACCCGGTCACGGCTGGACACGAGGGTCACCTTGGAGCCCAGCGCCTGGTAGGCGCCGGCGAACTCGGCGCCGGTCACACCGGAGCCGACCACGATCAGCTCGCGCGGCAGCTCCTCCAGGTCGTACACCTGGGTCCAGGTCAGGATCCGCTCGCCGTCCGGCTGCGCGTCCGGCAGCTCGCGCGGGTGGGCGCCGGTCGCGATCAGCACCGCGTCGGCGCGCAGCGAGTGCACGGTGCCGTCGGGGGCGTCCACGAGCACCTCGCGGGAGCCGTCCACGGCCTGCCCGCCGGCGCCGAGCCTGCCCCGGCCGCGCAGCACGGTGACACCGGCACGGGTGACCGACTGGGTGATGTCGTGGGACTGGGCGATCGCCAGTCGCTTCACACGGCGGTTGACCTTGCCCAGGTCCACGCCGACGACCTTGTCGCCGTGCTCGCGCGCGGCCCCGTCCCGGGCGACGGTGATCCCGAGCTCGTCGTAGGAGCTGTCGAAGGTGGTCATCACCTCCGCGGTCGCGATCAGCGTCTTCGACGGAACGCAGTCCGTGAGCACCGCCGATCCGCCCAGACCGTCGCGGTCGACGACGGTCACCTCCGCGCCGAGCTGAGCGGCGACGAGAGCCGCCTCATAGCCGCCGGGTCCGCCACCGATGATCACGATCCGAGTCACGCTCACCATTGTCCCGCACGCCCAGAGCACTGCCACGCCGGGGTACGGGCTTCTGTGCGATCCCCCAGTCGCCGTAGTCTGGCCCGCATGCCCCTTTACGCCGCGTATGCCACGAACCTCGATGCCCGGCAGATGACCCGCCGCGCCCCGCACTCCCCGTTGCGCGGAACCGGCTGGCTGGACGGCTGGCGGCTCACCTTCGGCGGCGAACAGCTCGGCTGGGAGGGCTCGCTGGCCACCGTCGTCGAGGACGAGAAGGACCAGGTCTTCGTCTCCCTCTACGAGATCGCGCCGATGGACGAGGAGGGCCTGGACCGCTGGGAGGGCGTCCAGCTCGGCATCTACCGCAAGATCCGGCTGCGCGCGCACACCCTGGACGGCGACATCCCGGTCTGGACGTACGTCCTCAACGACTACGAGGGCGGCCTGCCCGCGGCCCGCTACCTCGGCCTGATCGCCGACGCGGCGGAGAGCGCCGGCGCCCCGGACGACTACGTGATGGACCTCCGCCGCCGGCCCTGCTGACCCGCCCCGCGGGACACCCCGGGGACCACCGGAGGGCGGTGCGGAACTGTCGATACCGACGAGGCCGGTCACCCGAAAAGCGGCACCGAGCTGTGCTTTCGGGTCAACCGGGTAACGATCCGGCAAGCCGCGCCGGATTTTCTACGCGCGTAGCCGATTCCCGTCTATCCTCGGACCCGTGAACGCTACTCCTCAGTCGGTCGTCTCCGCCGACCCCTACGCCGCCGCCCAGGCCGCCGCCGCGCGCCTGCGCGAGCTGACCGGTGCCGAGCGCCACGACGTCGCCCTGGTGATGGGCTCCGGCTGGGTGCCGGCCGCCGACGCCCTCGGCGAGACCGTGGCCGAGTTCCCGGTCACCGAGCTCCCGGGCTTCCCCGCCCCCGCCGTCGCCGGCCACGCCGGCAAGATCCGCTCGGTGAAGATCGGCGACAAGCGCGCCCTGATCTTCCTCGGCCGCAACCACTACTACGAGGGCCACGGCGTGGCCACCGTGGTCCACGGCGTGCGCACCGCCGCCGCGGCCGGCTGCGGGACCATCGTCCTGACCAACGGCTGCGGCGGTCTCCGCGAGGGCTGGGTCCCCGGTCAGCCGGTGCTGATCAGCGACCACATCAACCTGACCGCGGACTCCCCGATCGTCGGCGCCAACTTCGTCGACCTCACCGACCTGTACTCCAAGCGCCTGCGCGCCCTGTGCCGCGAGGTCGACCCGTCCCTGGACGAGGCCGTCTACGTGCAGTTCCGCGGCCCGCACTACGAGACCCCGGCCGAGGTCAACATGGCCCGGGTGATCGGCGGCGAGCTGGTCGGCATGTCCACCACCCTGGAGGCCATCGCCGCCCGCGAGGCCGGCGCCGAGGTGCTCGGCATCTCGCTGGTCACCAACCTGGCCGCGGGCATCACCGGCGAGCCGCTCAACCACGAAGAGGTCCTGGAGGCCGGCAAGGCCTCGGCCGAGCGCATGGGCGAGCTGCTGAGCAAGGTCCTGGAGCGGATCTGACCCCGCACGGCGCACAATCATGAACGACGGGGCCCGCGGGCGGCCGTGATCCCGCTGATCACACCCGCCCGCGGGCCCCGTCCGCATGCGCACACCTTCTTTGCGGAACCCTCCGGCCGACACACCGACGTACTTCCCGATGGAGCAGCCGCCATGACGCAGGCACCCAACCCCGACCTCATCGCCCGGACCCGGGCCTGGCTGGCCGAGGACCCCGACCCGCAGACCCGCGAGGAGCTCACCGCGCTGCTGGCGCGCGCCGAGGACCCGGCGGCCGACGAGGACGGCAAGCTCGCCTGGGCCGAGCTCACCGAGCGCTTCGCCGACCGGCTCCAGTTCGGCACCGCCGGCCTGCGCGGCGAACTCGGCGCCGGCCCGATGCGGATGAACCGCGCCGTCGTCATCCGGGCCGCCGCCGGCCTGGTCGCGTACGTGAAGGCGCAGGGCCTCGGCGACCTCGTCGTCATCGGCTACGACGCCCGCCACAAGTCGTACGACTTCGCCCGCGACACCGCCGCCGTCGTGGTCGGCGCCGGCCTGCGCGCCGCGTTGCTGCCCCGCCCGCTGCCCACCCCGGTGCTCGCCTTCGCGATCCGCCACCTGGGCGCCGCCGCCGGCGTCACCGTCACCGCGAGCCACAACCCGCCGCAGGACAACGGCTACAAGGTCTACCTGGGCGACGGCTCGCAGATCGTCCCGCCGGCCGACGCCGGCATCGCCGCCGAGATCGACGCGATCGGCTCGCTGGACGACGTCCCGCGCGCCGAGGACGGCTGGGAGGTGCTCGGCGAGGACGTCATCGAGGCGTACCTGGCCCGTGCCGCGTCGATCGTCGACCGGCACGGCCCGCGCGACCTCGACGTCGTCTACACCCCGATGCACGGCGTCGGCCGCGACACCCTGCTCGCCGCCTTCCGCGAGGCCGGCTTCGCCGCGCCCACCGTGGTCGCCGAACAGGCCGAGCCGGACCCGGACTTCCCGACCGTGGCGTTCCCCAACCCGGAGGAGCCGGGGGCGATGGACCTCGCCTTCCGCACCGCCGCCCAGGTCGGCCCGGACATCGTCATCGCCAACGACCCGGACGCCGACCGCTGCGCGGTGGCCGTCCCGGTCAACGCCAACGCGGCCGGCAGCGGCAACGGCACCTCCGGCTGGCGCATGCTGCGCGGCGACGAGGTCGGCGCGCTGCTCGGCTCGGCCCTGGTCGCCAAGAAGGCCGAAGGCACCTTCGCCACCACGATCGTCTCCGCCACCCTGCTGGGCCGGATCGCCGAGGCGGCCGGCCTCGGGTACGCCGAGACGCTCACCGGCTTCAAGTGGATCGCCCGCGCCGACGGCCTGCGCTACGGCTACGAGGAGGCGCTCGGCTACTGCGTCGACCCCGAGGGCGTCCGCGACAAGGACGGCATCACCGCCGCCCTGCTGGTCGCCGAGCTGGCCGCGACCCTCAAGAAGTCCGGCCGCACCCTGAGCGACCTGCTGGACGACCTGGCGCTGGAGCACGGCCTGCACGCCACCGACCAGCTCTCCGTCCGCGTGCAGGACCTGTCGCTGATCGGCGCCGCGATGGCCCGCCTGCGCGAGCAGCCGCCGACCGTCCTGGCCGGCCTGAGCGTCACCCGGGCCGACGACCTGACCGCCGGCTCGGCCGAGCTGCCGCCCACCGACGGGCTGCGCTACTACCTGGCCGGCGACGCCGTCCGCTCCGCGCGGATCGTGGTCCGGCCGTCCGGCACCGAGCCCAAGCTGAAGTGCTACCTGGAGGTCGTCCTCCCGGTCGCCTCGGCCGCCGACCTGGCCGGCGCCCGGGTGCGGGCCGCCGAGCTGCTCGACGCCGTCAAGCGCGACCTGGCCGTGGCCGCGGGCATCGACGGCTGACACCGTCCCGGATCGCCGCACGAGCGCCTCCCGTCGGGGGCGCTCGTGCGGTATCCGGCCTCCGCCGGGGCCGACCGGCTGCCATAGGCTCCACGCATGGACACATCCGACGCGGTGAGCACCGAGCAGCGACTCGCGGCCATCGAGGCCAAACTCGACGCCATCATCGGCCACTTCGGCATCCGCTACCCCCGCCCGGAGGGCCTGCCCCCGGCCGTGGCGTCCCGCGACCCCCGGACGATGCCGGAGGTGGTCGCGTACGTGCAGCGCGGCAAGCTGATCAATGCGATCAAGGTCTACCGCGAACGGACGGGCGCCGGGCTCGCCGAGTCGAAGAAGGCCATCGACGTCCTGGCCGCCCAGTTGGGCCGCTGACCGGCACACCCGTGGGCGCGCTCCGGCCCCGGCCCCCCGACCCGCTCGCGGGAAGCCGGACGGGCCGACTTCCGGCGCCGGACGCACCAGCGGCCCGCCGGGGAGTCCGACGGGCCGCTCGACGCACCACAGGGCTCAGACGACGATCACCGTGATCAGCGCGGCCAGGCCGAGCAGCGTCGGCGCGATCACCCACCAGCACCACCGCACGACGATCGGCCCGGCGGCGTCCGGACGGGAGGCGTTGCGTTCGGCCATCTCCTGGAGCACCGAGGTCACCTGGTCGGACCAGGCCCGGGTCGGGTCGGAGGAGCCCGCCACCGGCGAGCCGGCGGACGCGCCGCCACCGCCGCCGAAGACCATCCCCATCCGGGAGGTGTGCTCGGGGGCGCCGCCGCGGGCCCGGACCCGGTTGGCGCGCTTGCGCTGGCGCAGCGACACCGGAACGGCCCACACCTGGAACTTCCTGCCCTCGGCGAGCAGCTCGACCGAGTACCCGGCGCGCAGCGCGTCCACCGCGGCCCACGGCGCGGTGATCGTGCGCCACGGGTTGCGCACCACCAGCCGCCGGTCGTTGGCCAGCACCGCCGGGCGCAGCGTGTAGGCGATCACCGGGAAGGCGAACACCGGCACGGCCGCGAGCGACACGGCGGGCGTCTTCCCGGTCCCGTTCAGGGCGGCGTCGCCGATCAGCCACGCGGCGACGGCCAGCAGCAGCACGCCGGAGATCACACCGGGAACCGAGCGGTACACGCGGTCCGCGTACCCGGGTTCCCCGTCGGGGGCGGCGGGGCCCTGGTGGGGCTTGCCGTCGGAATCGGTCATGCCGACGATTCTGCCCCATGCCTCCCGGGAAGAGGTCTCGGTAGGGCATCGGTTGCCGGGGAGGCTCCCGGCCCGCCCGCCGGCGGCTGCGCGCCCCCGAACGGCCCTGCGCGCCCCTCTCTCGCCCACGGCTCTCGCCCGGGCCGTCCCCTCCCCCCCCGCCCAAGCCGCCCCCATCCGCTCCCACCGCCACCGCGCGTCCCTCCCCCGCCCCCGAGATCTCGGTCCGGCCACGAAAGCAAGGCCCTCTAGCGGTCGACTACGCGCGTAGATATGCTGGTCTGGTGACTATGTCCACTGTTGCAGCCAATGCCCCCGGCGTTGCGGGCAGCGGCCTCGCGGACGTTGCGGCGTCCGAGGCCTCGCTCCGCCGCTTCCTGCACGGCCTGCCCGGCGTCGACCAGGTCGGCCTGGAGGCGCGTGCCGCCACCCTCGGTACCCGCTCGATCAAGACCACGGCGAAGGCCTACGCCATCGACCTGGCGATCTCGATGATCGACCTGACCACGCTGGAGGGCGCGGACACGGTCGGCAAGGTGCGCGCGCTGTGCGCCAAGGGCAGGACCCCCGACCCCTCCGACCCGTCCACCCCCCGCGTGGCCGCCATCTGTGTCTACCCGGACATGGTCGCCACCGCGAAGGACGCCCTGCGGGGCACCGACATCCAGGTCGCCTCCGTCGCCACCGCCTTCCCGGCCGGCCGCGCGGCCCTCCCGGTGAAGCTCGCCGACACCGCCGACGCGGTCGCCGCCGGTGCCGACGAGATCGACATGGTGATCGACCGGGGCGCCTTCCTCTCCGGCCGCTACCTCGACGTCTTCAACGAGATCGTCGCCGTCAAGGAGGCGTGCAAGCGCGCCGACGGCAGCTACGCCCACCTCAAGGTCATCTTCGAGACCGGCGAGCTCCAGACGTACGACAACGTGCGCCGCGTCTCCTGGCTCGCGATGCTGGCCGGTGCCGACTTCATCAAGACCTCCACCGGCAAGGTCGCCGTCAACGCGACCCCGCCGGTCACCCTGCTGATGCTGGAGGCCGTGCGCGACTTCCGCGCGCAGACCGGCGTCCAGGTCGGCGTGAAGCCCGCCGGTGGCATCAAGACCACCAAGGACGCCATGAAGTACCTGGTGATGGTCAACGAGACCCTCGGCGACGACTGGCTGAGCCCGCACTGGTTCCGCTTCGGCGCCTCCAGCCTGCTCAACGACCTGCTGATGCAGCGCCAGAAGCTCGCCACCGGCCGCTACTCCGGCCCCGACTACGTGACGGTGGACTGATCACCATGGCCAAGAAGAAGAACATCGAGGAGCCGGTGAAGGCCTCCGGCCTCTTCGCCTACGCCCCGGCCCCCGAGTCCCCCGCCGCCGCGGGCGACATCGCCACCTCCTACGGCCACTTCATCGGCGGCGAGTTCGTCGACTCCTCCGGCAGCGAGGCGCTGAAGACGGTCAACCCGGCCACCGAGCAGGTGCTCGCCGAGTTCGCCCAGGGCACCGACGAGGACGTCGACCGCGCGGTCGCCGCCGCCCGCAAGGCGTTCGCCGACTGGTCGGCGCTGCCGGGCAGCGAGCGCGCCAAGTACCTGTTCCGGATCGCCCGGATCATCCAGGAGCGCAGCCGCGAGCTGGCCGTGCTGGAGTCGATCGACAACGGCAAGCCGATCCGCGAGACCCGCGACGTCGACCTACCGCTGGTCGCCGCGCACTTCTTCTACTACGCGGGCTGGGCCGACAAGCTCGACTTCGCCGGCTACGGCCCGGACCCGAAGCCGCTGGGCGTGGCCGGCCAGGTCATCCCGTGGAACTTCCCGCTGCTGATGCTGGCGTGGAAGATCGCGCCCGCCCTGGCGACCGGCAACACGGTCGTCCTGAAGCCGGCCGAGACCACCCCGCTGACCGCGCTGCGCTTCGCCGAGATCTGCCGCCAGGCCGGTCTGCCGAAGGGCGTCGTCAACATCGTCACCGGTGACGGCCGCACCGGCGCCGCGCTCACCGCGCACCCGGACGTCAACAAGGTCGCCTTCACCGGCTCGACCCCGGTCGGCCGGGCGATCGCCAAGCAGCTGGCCGGCACCCGCAAGAAGCTCTCGCTGGAGCTGGGCGGCAAGGCGGCCAACATCGTCTTCGACGACGCGCCGATCGACCAGGCCGTCGAGGGCATCGTCAACGGCATCTTCTTCAACCAGGGCCACGTCTGCTGCGCGGGTTCGCGCCTGCTGGTCCAGGAGTCGGTCCAGGACGAGCTGCTGGACGCCCTGAAGCGCCGGATGGGCACTCTGCGGGTCGGCGACCCGCTGGACAAGAACACCGACATCGGCGCCATCAACTCGGCCGAGCAGCTGGCCCGGATCACCGCGCTGACCGAGGCCGGCGAGGCCGAGGGCGCCGAGCGCTGGTCGCCGGCCTGCGAACTCCCGGGCACCGGCTTCTGGTTCAAGCCGACCCTGTTCACCGGCGTCAGCCAGGCCCACCGGATCGCCCAGGAGGAGATCTTCGGCCCGGTCCTGTCGGTGCTGACCTTCCGCACCCCCGAGGAGGCGGTCGCGAAGGCCAACAACACCCCGTACGGCCTCTCCGCCGGCATCTGGACGGAGAAGGGCTCGCGCATCCTCTGGATGGCCAACAGGCTCAAGGCCGGTGTGGTCTGGGCCAACACCTTCAACAAGTTCGACCCGACCTCGCCGTTCGGCGGCTTCAAGGAGTCGGGTTACGGCCGCGAGGGTGGCCGCCACGGTCTGGAGGCCTACCTCGATGTCTGATGTCGTTGCGCGTCTTGACGTCCTCAAGACCTACAAGCTGTACGTCGGCGGGAAGTTCCCGCGCTCCGAGAGCGGGCGGGTGTACGAGGTGACCGACGCAAAGGGCGAGTGGCTCGCCAACGCCCCGCTGGGCACCCGCAAGGACACCCGGGACGCCGTCCTGGCCGCCCGCGCGGCGGTCAAGGGCTGGGCCGGCACCACCGCGTACAACCGCGGCCAGGTGCTGTACCGGGTGGCCGAGATGCTGCAGGGCCGACGCGAGCAGTTCGCCGCCGAGGTGGCCGTCTCCGAGGGCGTCGGCCCGAAGAAGGCCGCCGCGCTGGTGGACGCCGCGATCGACCGCTGGGTCTGGTACGCGGGCTGGACGGACAAGGTCGCCCAGATCGCGGGCGGCGCCAACCCGGTCGCCGGACCGTTCTTCAACCTGTCGACCCCCGAGCCGACCGGCGTGGTCGGGATCGTCGCCCCGCAGGCCGGGTACGGGCACTCGCTGCTCGGCCTGGTCTCGGTGATCGCCCCGGCGATCGCCACCGGCAACACGGTCGTGGTCGCCGCCGCCGCGGACGCCCCGCTGCCGGCCCTGTCGCTGGGCGAGGTGCTCGCCACCTCGGACGTCCCGGGCGGCGTGGTCAACATCATCTCGGGCCGCACCGCGGACATCGCGCCGACCCTGGCCTCGCACCAGGACGTCAACGCCGTGGACCTCACCGGCGCCATCGCGGCCGACGGTCCCGGCGCGGCGCCCGCCCTGGAGGCCGCCGCCGCGGATACCCTGAAGCGGGTGGTCCGTCCGGAGCTGGACCCGTTCGCCCAGGACTGGACCAATGCTCCCGGTACCGACCGGCTACTCTCCTTCCTGGAGACGAAGACGGTCTGGCACCCGATGGGGATCTGACTCTCCGTCGACATCGAGTAACAACTCCACAGACTGGCCGTCCCCAGTGCCCTCTCCCCCCCAGGGCCCGGACGGTCATAGGACGGACCCGCACCTCTCCCCCCCTGGTGCGGGTCCGTCGGCGTTCGCGGCCGTGCCGGGGCCGGCCCCCGCCGTCCGCCCGGCCGACGACTTTGGTCGCACCGGGACGATCCCTTCGGCGCTCCCGGCCCGGCCGGCCCGTCCGGACACTGGGAAGGGACGGCAGGACGGGAGAGGAGACCCGATGGGCGAGGTCCTGGGCGAGCTCATGGCGCTGTTCGCGGACGGTTTCGTCCGCCGGCTGCGGCTCGCCCGCACCCGGCGCCGGCTGGCCGCCGGACGGCCCGCCCGGATCCCCTGCTCGGCGCGCGTCGACCGCCCCGGCGAGGACGCGGGCTACGTCAACGGCCGGCTGCTGATCACCCCCGCCTCCGCGACCGTGACCTTCGCCTCATCCGCCCTGCGCCTGGAGCTCGCGGCCGGCGGCGAGTTCCACGAGCCCGAGCCCGAGGTCTGGCACGACCAGGACTGGGCGGCCACCGCCTACCGGCCGCCCGGGCCCGGCCCGTTGGTCTACCTCCAGACCGACACCGCCCACCTCCCGCTGCTGCACGCCGCGTTGGCCGCGCCGGCCGCGGCGGAACCGGTGTAGTCCGACCGGTTTCGGCATCGGGCCCGGATGCGTCAGACTGGTGTCCCGTGAGTGACGAGCCGCTGAACCCTGTGCCGACGACCCGCGCCCGGGTGGTCCTGCTGTCCGGCCCCTCCGGATCCGGGAAGTCCTCGCTCGCCGGCCGCAGCGGCCTGCCGGTGCTCCAGCTCGACGACTTCTACAAGGACGGCGACGACCCCACCCTGCCGCTGCTGCCCGACGGCGCGGTCGACTGGGACTCGCCGCTCGCCTGGCACCGCGACCAGGCCGTCGCCGCCATCCGCGACCTCCACGAGACCGGCCGCACCGAGGTGCCGGTGTACTCGATCCCGGACAACGGCCGCGTCGGCACCCGCACGCTCGACCTGGCCGGCGCCCCCGCGTTCATCGCCGAGGGCATCTTCGCCGCCGAGATCGCCGTCCGGTGCGCCGACGAGGGCCTGCTCGGCGACGCGCTGTGCCTGCGCAACGGCGCGCTCACCACGGCCTGGCGCCGGCTGCGCCGGGACGTCCGCGAGGGCCGCAAGTCGCTGCCGGTGCTGCTGCGCCGCGGCTGGCGGCTGATGCGCGCCGAGCGGTCCATCGTCGGCCGCCAGGTCGCCCTGGGCGCCCACCCCTGCGCCGGCCCGGAGGCCGTCCGCCGGATCACCGCGGCGGCCGGACAGCCGCAGCTCTCGTCCGTGTGACACCCGGGGTCGCTCTCAGACGACAGAACGACGGGCCCGGTGCGTCTCCCCCGCACCGGGCCCGTCGCGTTCGGACGGTCGTCGGGCTCCCCCGTGGACATCGCTCCCCCGAGCCGACGTCCGCAGTCCGTGACCGTCCTCTTCCCGTCCCCCGACGGGAGTCCCCTGTTACTCAGACGCTTCGAGCGTCCCTTCCCGTTACAGCCGTCACGCGACCAGTTCGCCGAACGCCCGCATGGTGTCGCCGGACTTGTTCAGGTGCTCGTCGTCGCGCAGGCGGCGCAGGGCGCGCCAGATGCTGCTCTTGACCGTGCCGACGCTGATCCCCAGCACGTCGGCGATCTCCGGGTCGGTCTTGCCCTCGTAGTACCGCAGCACCAGCATGGTCCGCTGGTTCTCCGGCAGCTTCGCCAGCGCCTGCCAGAGCACGGTGCGCAGCTCGGTGCCGCCCATCGCGTCGGTGTCGCCGGCCGTCTCCGGCAGCTCCTCGGTCGGGTACTCGTTGACCTTGCGGCGCCGCCAGGCGGAGATGTGCAGGTTGGTCATGGTGCGGCGGAGGTAGCCCCCGACCGCGGCCTTGTCGGTGATCCGGCCCCAGGCGCGGTAGGTGCTGAAGAGCGCGCTCTGCAGCAGGTCCTCGGCCTCGTAGCGGTCACCGGTCAGGTGGTACGCCGTGGCGTACAGGGAGGCGCGGCGCTCGCGCACGTACGCGGTGAACTCCGTGATGTGGTCCTCCGCGACGGCCGGGTGCTCCCCCTGCGCGTCTCCCTGTCCCGCCTCGGTGGTGCGCGCGGCGGCGGGGTTCAGCCGCAGCAGCGTCGCACCGGCGGCCTCGCGGCCGGTCGGCTCCCCCGAGCCGACCTTCCGCAGGCCGTTCCCCCCGTTGCCCCCCAGGGCGTCCTTGCCCTCGACGCGGACGGGGAGGATCCCCCGCAGCGTGAGGGTGTTGGCGGAGTCGACCGCACTCCCCATCCGGCCGATCCCGTACAGCTCCCCCGCCCTGCCCGCGCCGCTCACCCGGCGAGTGGCAGGATTCCCGGTGCTGTGTGCGCACCCCCGTACGGTGACGGCACCGGAGTTCTCGTCGGTCCTGATCTCGTACCGGGTCCGGTGGGTGGTCGCTGAGGAACGCGCGGTGCGGACAGCCGGGTTGGTCCGGGTCTGAAGCATGGCGTTCATCGTGCGCCCCCTTGGTTCGGTACGAGCGGGTTCCGGTTGCCGCCCTCCAGCGGCCCGGTTGGCCCGCTGTCCTGCGGCGACATGGAAAATCCTGCCCGGCGGTTGTGATGGCGCTGTCCGCCGACTGTCACAGGGGTGTCACAGGGGACGGGCCGAACGCCTCGGTCCGCCTCCCTCCTACCGGACGCCGGTGGCGCTCCTTCCGGTTCCCGAACGGACGGTGACCGGTCCGGGGGGTGATTCGCGGCTTCCGGTGGGCCAAAATGGGGCCGTGCCTTTCCTCCTACTGATCGAGGACGACGACGCCATCCGGACCGGCCTCGAACTCGCCCTCACCCGCCAGGGCCACCGTGTGGCCACCGCCGCCTCCGGCGAGGACGGTCTGAGGCTCTTCAAGGAGCAGCGGCCCGATCTGATCGTGCTGGACGTGATGCTGCCCGGAATCGACGGCTTCGAGGTCTGCCGCCGGATCCGCCGCACCGACCAGCTGCCGATCATCCTGCTGACCGCCCGGTCCGACGACATCGACGTCGTGGTCGGCCTGGAGTCCGGCGCCGACGACTACGTGGTCAAGCCGGTGCAGCCGCGCGTCCTGGACGCCCGGATCCGGGCCGTGCTGCGGCGCGGCGAACGGGAGAGCTCGGACTCCTCCGCGTACGGCAGCGTCGTGATCGACCGCGCCGCCATGACCGTCACCAAGGACGGGCAGGACCTCCAGCTCACCCCGACCGAGCTGCGGCTGCTGCTGGAACTCAGCCGCCGTCCCGGCCAGGCGCTCTCCCGCCAGCAGCTGCTGCGGCTGGTGTGGGAGCACGACTACCTGGGCGACTCCCGCCTGGTGGACGCGTGCGTGCAGCGCCTGCGGGCCAAGGTCGAGGACGTGCCGTCCGCGCCGACCCTGATCCGGACGGTGCGCGGGGTCGGCTACCGGCTGGACCCGCCGTCCTGAGCCGCGCCCTCCGTGCCCGCAAACTCCCGTACGACGACAGGCTCCTGTGACTGACCAACAGACGACGACCCGGCGCTTCGCCACGGGCAAGTGGCGCAGCCTGCGCTCGCTGCGGGTCCGGCTGATCGCGGTGTTCGCGGCGGTCGCGCTGCTCGCCGCCGTATCGGCCTCCGGCATCGCCTACTGGCTGAACCGCGACGCGGTGCTCAAGCGCGCCCAGGACACGGCCCTCAACGACTTCCGGGTCTCGCTCACCCGGAACGTCTCCGACCTGCCCATGGGCGCGAGCTGCCCGGAACTGGCCGCGCTCGCCACGAACGTCGCCAGCTCCGGGCTGAGTTACGACGTCGTCGTGGTCGACCCGGCGCACCCGGAGTGCCCGGCCTCCTCCGACCCGGCGCACTTCACGCTCGCCGACGTGCCGGCCGCGCTGCAGTCCACCGTGGCCCGCCCGCGCGAGATCACCGAGAGCAACCCGTACCCGTACCACCTGTACTGGCAGCGGCAGAACCTGGAGGGCCGGCCGTTCGTGATCGGCGGCACCAAGGTGGTGCCGAACGGGCCGACGGCGTACATGTTCAAGTCGCTGGAGAACGAGCGGGCCGACCTCAACACCCTGGGCTGGTCGCTGGCCATCGCCACCCTGCTGGCGCTGATCGGCTCGGCGCTGCTCGCGCAGGCCGCCTCGGCGACGGTGCTGCGGCCGGTCAAGCGGCTCGGCGACGCCGCCCTGGCGCTCGGCGAGGGCCGTCTGGACACCCGCCTCGAAGTCGAGGGCTCGGACGAACTCGCGGACCTCGCGCGGACGTTCAACCGCGCCGCGGAGTCGCTGCACGAGCAGGTCGAGGAGCTGAGCGCGCGCGAGGCGCAGAGCCGGCGGTTCGTCGCCGACATGTCGCACGAGCTGCGCACGCCGCTGACCGCGATGACGGCCGTCACCGACATCCTGGAGGACGAGGCCGAGTCGCTCGACCCGATGATCGAGCCGGCCGTCCGGCTCGTCGTCAGCGAGACCCGGCGGCTGTCCGACCTGGTGGAGAACCTGATGGAGGTGACCCGCTTCGACGCCGGCACCGCCAAGCTCGTCGCCGACGAGGTGGACGTCGCCGACCTGATCATGTCCTGCATCGACGGCCGGGCCTGGTACGACGCGGTCGAACTGGACGCCCCGCGCGGCATCCTCGCCGTCGTGGACCCGCGGCGCCTCGACGTCGTCTTCGCCAACCTGATCGGCAACGCGCTCAAGCACGGCGGCTCGCCGGTGCGGGTCAAGGTCCGGGAGACCGACGGCTCGGTGGTCGTCGAGGTCTCGGACAGCGGCCCCGGCATCCCCGAGGACGTGCTGCCGCACGTCTTCGACCGCTTCTACAAGGCCGACCGCGGCCGGGCCCGCTCCGAGGGCAGCGGCCTCGGACTGTCCATCGCGATGGCCAACGCACAGATCCACGGGGGAACGATCACGGCGGCGAACGGGGAGGTCGGGGCGGTGTTCACGCTGACGCTGCCGCTGGCGCCGCCACCGCCGCCGTCCGCGGACGGGGCCGGCGACGGCACCGTCCGGGACGCCGTCGAGCACGAGGACGCCCAGTGAACCCCCCTGCCCCCGCCGCCGTCCGGCCGCCCACCGCCCGCCGGGCCGCCGGCGTACTGCTCCTGCTCGCGCTGGCCTCCGGCTGCGGGATCCGCCCGACCGCCGTCCCGGTGGACGCGGGCGCCCCCGCCAGCCGGACGGCCTGCCCGACCGCCCCGCACATACCGACCGCGCCGGCCACCCCGACCCCGGTCGCACCGAGCCCGCCCGCGGCCCGGAGCACCGCCAAGGCGGGCCCCGGCCCGTCGCCCAGCCCGGCCGGGCCGACCACCCCGCCGCAGGACAACGTGTTCAGCGCCGTGCCGACGGCGGCGGCGAACGCCTGCAAGTGACGGGTCCCGCCCGCTCGGGGCGGATCGGGGCGCGTGTCGGAATGTTCACGCCCGGCGTGGAACCGCCGCGCCACCGGCTCACGTCCTTCCCCCCGTGCAGCGAGATGGCACCAGGACACGCGACGAGCGTTCCGGCGCACGGACCGACACCGGGCCGGCGCCGGCCGTCCACCGTCCCCTGCGACAGGTCGGACTGGCGGGCCTCGCCCTCCACCTGTCGCTGGTCCTGTGGCTGGTCGTGCTCAGACCACTGCCGGTGGCCTGGGTCTACGACGCCAACCTCACGCCGCTGGCCTCCCTGCGCTCCTCCTCGGCCTGGCAGGTGGTCGGCGAGCTCGTCCTGCTGGCCCCGCTCGGCGTCCTGCTCCCGCTGGCCGGCGGGCGGCCGCGCGCCCCGTGGCTGCCGTCCTTCCTGCGCACCACCGGCGTCTCCGCCCTGCTGGCCACCGGCCTGGAGTTCCTCTCCTCCTGGACGCCCGGGCACGTCCTCAACGTCGACCACATACTGCTCGCGGTGATCGGCGTCGCCGTGACGCACGTGGCCCTCGTCCCGGCGCTGCGGCGGCTGGTGCGGGAGCGGCGGCCCCGGGCCCGCGGGCCCGAGGGGGCGGCGGAGGGCGTTCCTCAGGCCGCGAAGGCCCCGAAGACTTCGAAGATGACCAGCCTGGTGAGCCCCCCGGTCGCCGCCGCGATCACTCCGGTCCCGGCCGCCCGGGCGTCGGCCGAGCCGGCTCCCTGAGCACCAGGCCGCCGACCTCGATCAGCCCGGCCCCGCGCGGCGCGGTCACGATCCGCGAGCCCCGGCCCTGCGTGACGGTCAGCGCCCGCCCGAGCCGCGCGGTCAGCAGCAGCGCCGCCGCGCCCGTCGCCTCGTCCTCGTCGATGCCGTCGTCGCGCCCGGGGAAGCCGCGCGCCCGGACCGTCCCTTCCGCCTCGTCCTGCCAGGCCCACGCGTAGATCCACTCGCCCGGCGGCGGCACCTCCAGCGCGTCCACCTCCGCCGCCGACCCGTACTGCCGCAGGGTGCGCGGCGGCGCCCAGTCGGCGCGCGCCTCGATCAGCGTCAGCCCGTCCTCCCGCCGGACGCCCACCTCGCCGGCGGGCGTCACGAGGCGGTCCACCCCGAGCAACCAGCCCGTCCCGACGCACGGGTGCCCGGCGAACGGCAGCCGCAGCGTCGGCGTGTAGATGTCGATCACGCCCCGCACCGGGTCGTCGACGAACACCGTCTCGCTGAACCCGAGCTCCCGGGCCACCGCCTGCCGCTCGTCGCGGCCCGGCACCGACGCCCCGTCCCGCACCACGCCGAGAGCGTTCCCGCACTCCCCGCCGGGCCCGCAAAAGACCCGCAGCACCTCATAGTCAGTCATTTCCCCACCCTCTCGGCCGGATTACAGCAGAACACGACGACTCCGTGACGAAAGGCCCGAGACGGATGCCGGACACCTCAAGTACCGTGCGCTCTCGTCCCCGACGGTTCACCGTTTCTCATTCCAGCCCACAGGATCCCGCGTTGAACAACCTCGACTTCGGCAACCACCCCCTGTTCTCCTGGTACGTCGCCCTGATGGCCGTCAGCGGCATCGCCATGGTGATCCTGGGGGCCATCAACGTCGGCGGCCAGAAGGGCGGTTGGCGGATCCTCAACATCCTCGCCGGTGCCGCGTTCGCCGGCTACGCCTACTACCTGGGGTTCGTCTTCGACGAGGACGTCTACCACATCTACTTCCAGGCCTTCATCCTGCCGGTCCTGCTGATCGCCGGCTCCGTGAAGGCCGTGGTCAACCGCCGCACCGCCCCGGCGGCCCCGCAGCCGGCCCAGCCGCCGGCGCCGGCGGCCCACGACCCGAACGCCCAGCCGCTCCAGCCCTCCCCCGTCGCCCCGGCACCCCAGCCCACCCAGCCCGCCCCGACCATCCCGACCATCCCGCCCGCCCGGCCCGTCGCGGACAATCCCTACGCCCAGCCCCAGCAGCCCCCACACACGAACTGACCCCCGCACCTGGGGTACCCGCCCGCGGGGACTCGGGGTGGGCCCTGAGGGGGCCCCGACTCGCGGGTACGCCTCGCCGGTGAGACGCGGGGCGGGCGAATCGCCTGGTGGGCGGAGGATTCCGGGCCGGCGGCGGCGGAGCATGGAAGTACGCCCGCCGGAGAGGCCGGACCGGGCACGACTCCACGGAGATCACCATGAGCCCGCGCCTCGCCCGTCCCCGTCACAACCGCGTCATCGCCGGCGTCTGCGCCGGGATCGCAGAGCGCTTCGGCCTGTCGGCCTGGACGGTCCGGCTGATCTTCCTGGCCTCGTGCCTGCTGCCCGGCCCGCAGTTCCTGATCTACCTGGCGCTCTGGGTGCTGCTCCCCCAGGAGCCGTGACGCACGGCGACGGGCCGCGCACCACCGGGATC
>NZ_JBHYWI010000092.1:0-31283 GCF_042751525.1 Kitasatospora sp. NPDC059408 | reverse complement strand
GTCGATCGACTGCCCGCCCCCGGCGGCTCTTCAGGCTCGGTTGTCGGCCGGCTCGTGCGCCCGGACGCCGTCCAGGCGGCTCAGAATCCGCCGGTCTGCTCGTCCCGGCGGCGCTGCCAGCGCTGCTCCACGCGGTCCATCATCCCCGCCTTGCGGCGCGGCGCGGCGGCCTGCTTGGGGCCGGTGCCCTGGCCCGCGGGCCCCCGGCGCCAGCCCGTCACGGCGAACACCGCGCACCCGAGCATCACCAGGAACCCGACCACGCTGACCCAGATCTGGTCCGGAACGACCATGCCGCCCATCAGCAGGGCGACGCCCACCACGAAGCCGGCGACGGCCAGGTAGACCCGTCGGCGGGTGTAGGTGCGCAGCCCGGTTCCCTCAAGCGCCGACGCGAATTTGGGATCTTCGGCATACAGCGCTCGCTCCATCTGGTCGAGCAGTCGCTGCTCGTGCTCCGAGAGCGGCACGGAGTCCTCCTACTCGTCGGTCGCCGGTGCGACCGGTCCGCCGCCCCGGTCGGGGAGGCAAGTCCATTCGGCCTTCGGGACACGCGGTCGGACGCCTGTGCGGGGGACCCGGTCCGTGTCGTCCATATGCCCCATGCGTCCGGCTGTCATGCTTTCCGGCTTTACCCAGATCATACGGTCCGTGGGCCCGTTCCGGGGTGGTCCGCGGCGCGTGGGCCGGGCCACTTCGGCCGGGGCCGACCGCACTCCTCCCAACGCGGCGGACGGCGAACTAGTGCCCGATCCGGTGGAATCGGCCCGGACCTGGGGAGCTGCGACGATCACCGCCGGGCGGCCGGGAGGTGGAGGGGAGACGAACCGCCGCCGCACGGTGTGCGAAGCGCGCGGCGGCGGACGTCCGGACGGCCGTCCGGGGAGGCCGTCGAAGGCTCAGCCGAGCGTGGCCAGCAGGTGCAGCTGGGTCGCCACGGCGTGGAACGCGGGCTGCGCGGCGGCGGCCTCCTCCAGCTTCAGCAGCGCCTCCATCGCGCCCGGCTCGGTGTCCACCAGGACCCCGGGGACGAGGTCGGAGAAGACCCGGACGCCGTGCACCGACTCGACCCGCAGGCCCGCGCCCTCGGCGAGGCCGGCGAGCTCCTCGCCGGTGAAGCGGCGCGGCATCGGGTCCTGCTCGCCCCAGCGGCCGTCGGTGGCCGACAGCACGGTGCGGGCCTCGGTGAAGTGGCCGGCCAGCGCGCGGGCCAGCACGGCGCCGTTGCGGTTGGCGGCCAGCAGGCTGACCAGGCCGCCCCGGCGCAGGGTGCCGGCCAGGCTGGCGAGCGCCTCGGCCGGGTCGTCCACGACCTCCAGGACGCCGTGGCACAGCACCGCGTCCATCGTGCCGGGGGCGATCACCTCGGGCAGGGTCTGGGTGTCGCCCTGGACGGCGCGGACCAGGTCGGTGACGCCGGCCTCGGCGGCCCGGCGCTCCAGCGCGAACAGCGCGTCCGGGCTCGGGTCGACCACGGTGACGCGGTGGCCGAGCTTGGCCACCGGCACGGCGAAGTTGCCCGTGCCGCCGCCGGTGTCGACGACGTCGAGCACGGGCTGGTCCAGCTCGGCGGCCCGCTTCTCCAGGGCGGCCCGCACCACCTCCCAGACCACGGCGGTACGCAGGGCGCTGCGGGGGCGCGTCGGGTACAAGGCGGGACTCCTCGGCACGTGCAGATCGATCGGGAACGTCACCACCTTAGACCGGGCGGGTGGGACCGCCGTCACGCCTCGTGCGGGGAGTCGCCGGCCGGGGGCAGGCGCGGGGCGGGCGGGGTCGGGCGCAGGCCGAGGAGGCGCTCGACCAGACGCAGGAACAGGGCGGTGTTGCGGACCAGGTCGTCGGCGTCGCGGGCCGAGGCGGCGCCCCGGATGCCGGCCTCGGCGGCGGCCCGGCGGCGGGCGCCGGCGCCGTAGTAGACGGCCCACTCGGCGAGTTCCGGCGCGACCTCGGGCAGCACCTCCCAGGCGCTGCGGATGGCTTTTCGGCGGCGCGGGTTCTTCTCCGGCCGCCCGCGCACGGCGAGCACGGCCGCGACCGTGCGCAGCGCGGCCAGGTGCGCGGCGGCGTAGCGCTCCAGCGGGTCCTCCAGGGCGCGGGCCCCGGCGAGGGTGCGGTGGGCGTCGGCGAGCAGGTCGAGGGCGGCCGGCGGCGCGGCGACCCGGCGCAGCACGGGGTGGACGTCCCCGCCGCCGGGGCGGGCGCCCGGGGAGTGCGGCAGGGCGGCGGAGTGGAGGCGGGCGGTGACGGGCTCAGGGTGGCTGATGGTCATGGTCTCCCCCGTTCCGAGGCAGCGCGCGGACCGGGTGGTCCGTGCTCCTCCATCGTGAACGGCACCACTGACAATTCCCGCCGGTGCGGTCACCCCCGGTGGCCGGCTCCCCCTCGCCGCGCTCCGCCGCCCCGTGTCGGCGGTGCGCGGCGTCCCGGCCGGCTCCGGTGGCGGGCCCCTGCGCCGACCGTCCGCCGGCTCCCCAGGGCCGGCGGACGGACGGGTCCGCCGTCCGGGGTGCGCGGCGCCCGACGCGCCCCGCAGCCCGGGTGCCACCACTGTGGCGTCCGCGCAGGTCGGGGGGCTATCCGCAGAAGTACTCAACCGCGGATCTGAGTATCCGTACTCAGGTCCGCGCCCGCGCCGCCGCGCCGGAACCGGCGGGGTGCCCGGCCGCGTCCCGGTACGGTACGGCGAGGCCGGCGGACGGCCGTTCCGAGGAGGGGACCCGATGACGATCCTGCCGCTGATCTTCACCAGCGGACTGGCCAGCGGCATCAACGCGTACGCGGTGGTGCTGCTGCTCGGGCTGCTGGGCCGGTTCGGGGGCGCCGACTCGGTGCCGCCCGCGCTGGAGCGCACCGACGTGCTGGTCGCGGCCGCCCTGCTGTTCCTGCTGGAGGCGGTGGCCGACAAGATCCCGTACGTGGACAGCGTGTGGGACGTCGTGCACACCGTGATCCGCCCGGTCGCCGGCGCCACCGTGGCCGCGCTGATCGCGAGCAGCCACCCGGGCTCGCTGGGCGAGGTCGCGGCGGGCGCGATGGGCGGCACGACGGCGCTGGTCAGCCACCTGGTGAAGGCCTCGCTGCGGATGGCCGTCAACACCTCCCCCGAGCCGGCCAGCAACATCGCGGTCAGCCTGGCCGAGGACCTGTCGGTGGCCGGCCTGGTCACCCTGGCGATCTTCCACCCGTGGCTGGCCGCCTCGATCTCGGCCGTGCTGCTGGCGATCGGCGTGCTGCTGGTGTGGCTGGCGATCAGCCGGATCCGCGCGTTCCGCGCCCGCCGCCGCGAGCGCAAGGCCGCCCGCGCGCGGGCGGCTCAGGGGGTGTACGCCCAGCAAGCGTAGGTTGCCGTAGCCATAGGATCTGTGCCATGGCAAGGATCGTCGTCATCGGCGCAGGAATGAGCGGGCTCGCGGCGGCCTCCCGGCTGGCGACCCTCGGACACCGGGTGACGGTCTGCGAGGCGAGCGGCACCTACGGGGGCATGGTCGGCCGGTACGAGCGCGACGGCTTCGCCTTCGACACCGGCCCCGGCCTGCTCACCCTCCCGGCGGTCTACCGCGACCTCGCGCTGAAGACCGGCCGCGAGCCGCTGGAGCAGCTCGTCGGGCTGGCCCCGGTGGACCCGGAGAGCCGGCACCTGCTCCCGGACGGCACCGCCCTCACGCTGCCCAACGCCTCGCGCGGCGGCGTCGCCCAGGCGCTGGACGACGCCTTCGGCGCCGGGTCGGGCGCCCGCTGGAACGCGGTGGTCAACCGCGGCCGGACGGTCTGGGAGGCCACCCGCCGCCCGCTGCTGGAGGAGCCGCTCCCGGCCGACCCCAGGCCGCTGCACGCCGACCCGTACCCCGTCCCGCCCCGGCGCGGCCTCGCCCGGCTGCGCCCGTCCGGCCGCTGGACGCTCGCCGACGTCGCGGCGCGCGAGCTCGACGGCCACCCCGGGCTCACCGCCCTGCTGCACGAGCACGCGGTGCGCTTCGGCTTCGACCCGCGCACCGCCCCGGCCGCGGCGACCGTCCTGCCGTACATGGAGCAGTCGTTCGGCGTCTGGTACGTCAAGGGCGGGATGCGCGCGCTGGCGGACGCGGTGTACCGGCGCTGCGAGCAGCGCAAGGTCGAGTTCCGCTTCGACACCCGCTTCGAGGAGGTACTGGAGAAGGACGGCCGGGCCGCCGGGGTCGTCACGACGGCCGGGCCGGTCGAGGCGGACGTCGTCGTCCACGCCGCGGACGCGAACCGGCAGTACCGCGAGTGGACGGGCATGGCGCCGGACCAGGACCACTGGCCGGACTCGGTGGCCCACGCCGACGACGTCCCCGGCCGGGCCGTCGTGCTGCTCGCCCTGCGCGGCGAGCGCCCGGCGGGCACCGCGCACCGCACGGTCGTCCACGCCGCCGACCCGGCCGCCGAGCTCGCCGGGATCTTCGGCCCCGGCCCGCTCCCGGAGCGCCCGACCGTGCAGGTGCTGCGCCCGGACGACCCGTCGCTGCACCCCGCCGGCCACGAGTCGGCCGTGCTGACGGCCACCGTGCCGGCCGGCGGCGTCGACTGGACGGAGCCGGGCGTCGCCGACCGCTTCGCCGACCGGATGGTCGCCCAGGCGCAGGCGGCGGTCCCCGGGCTGGCCGGCCGCGTGCTGTGGCGGGTGGTCCGGACCCCGGCCGACACCGAGCGCGAGACGGGCTCGTGGCAGGGTTCGGTCCCGCGTCCGGCGCTGCCCGGCGGCCGTGGCGCGTTCCTCCAGGCGCCGACGGAGGACGCCCCCGGCTTCTACCTGGTGGGTGGCGCCGCCCACCCCGGCGGCGGGCTGGCGCGGGTCGGCATGTCGGCCTGCATCGCGGCCAACCTCATCGGCCCCGCCTGACCGGCGAGGGCCGGGCTCAGCCCTGGTGCCAGGTGTTCTGCTGCTGGTAGCCGTACCCCTGGTCGTACGTCGGCTGCTGCGGGATGCCCTGGGTGTGCTGCTCGGGCTGCGGCTGCCACTGCTGTTGTTGCTGCTGGGCGTTCGGGTCCCAGGCCGGGGCCTGCTGCGGGTAGCCGCCGCCGTACGGGTCCTGCTGCGGGTAGCCGTACGGGTCCTGCTGCTGCGGGTAGGTGCCGTAGCCCTGGTCGTACGCGAAGGCGGGCTGCTGCTGCGGTTGCTGCTGCCACTGCTGCTGGTCGTAGGCGGGCTGCTGCTGCGGGACGTCGTACCCGGCCTGGTAGGCCTCCGCGTACGGGTCCTGCTGCTGGTGCTGCTCGTAGTAGCCGGGCGTGTAGACGCCGTCGGCGGCGAGCTCCTGCATCTCGAAGGCGGCGGTCTGCTCGACCTCCGGGACGGCCTCGCCGACGGGGGCGCCCTGGTCCGGCTCCGGGGTCTCCTCGACGGCGCTGACCTCGCCGACCCGCGTCTCGGCCGCCACCGCGACGGCGGCCACCGCCGCGCCGCCGGTGAGCGCGCCGAGCAGCGGCACCTTGGCGAGCGGTCCCGGCAGGGAGCCGTCGGCGGCGCGCAGCGACCAGCCGCCGGTGTAGCCGCGCTTGACCGAGAGGGTGACGAACGTCTGGCCGACCGCGAAGAGCGCCGCGCCCGCGCCGATCACCGGGACGGACCCGAGGACCATCCCGCCGGCCACCCCGAGGAAGCCGGCCAGGGCGAGCGCGCGCCAGTGCACCGGGGCGCGGTTCTGCAGGAGCAGCTCGGCGACCAGCCAGAGCGCGACCACCGCCAACGCGGCGTACAGCAGCAGGTATCCGATGCCCATCCGCCCGATACCTCCAGTCGCGTGCCCGCGCGCGCCGCGCGTGTGCGGCGACTGTACCGGTTCAACGGCCGGGGCACCGCATCGCGTTCCCGCCGTCCGTGGGGCCTGACTGCACACGACCGAGCCCGCCACCATCGGTGCGGTGACGGGCCCGTGAACGCTCAGCGCCGGTGCAGTCCGAGGTTCTGGTAGATCTCCAGCGTCGCGGTCGAGTGGTTGAGCGTGATGAAGTGCAGGCCGGGCGCGCCCTCGGCGAGGAGCCGCTCGGCCATCGCGGTGGCGTGCTCCATGCCGATCGCCCGCAGCGCGGCCGGGTCGTCGATCGCGCTCCGCAGGCGGGCCTCCAGGTCGGCGGGGAACGCCGAGCCGCTCAGCTGCGGGAAGCGCTCCAGCTGCTTGGCGTTGGTGACCGGCATGATCTCCGGGATGATCGGCGCCTCGCAGCCCGCCGCCGTCACCCGGTCGCGCAGCCGGAGGTAGTCGTCGACCTCGAAGAACATCTGGGTGATCGCGTAGTCGGCGCCCGCGCGGATCTTCGCCACGAAGTGCCGGATGTCGTCGTCCCAGTTCGTCGAGCGCGGGTGCATGTTCGGCGAGGCGGCCACGCCGACGCAGAAGTCGCCGATGCCCTTGATCAGCTCGACCAGCTCGTAGGCGTAGGTGACGCCCTCCGGGTGGCTGACCCACTCGCCCGTCGGGTCGCCGGGCGGGTCGCCGCGCACCGCGAGGACGTTGCGCACGCCCTGGTCGGCGTACTGGCCGATGATGTTGCGCAGCTCGGCGACCGAGTGGTCGACCGCGGTCAGGTGGGCGACCGGCGTCAGCGTGGTCTCGGTGGCGATCCGGCCGACCATGTTGACGGTGCGCTCGCGCGAGGAGCCGCCGGCTCCGTACGTCATGCAGACGAAGTTCGGGTCGAGCGGCTCCAGCCGCCGGATGGCGTCCCAGAGCTTCTGCTCGCCGACCTCGGTGCGCGGAGGCATGAACTCGAAGGAGAAGGACCGCTTGCCTGCCGCCAGCAGCTCGCGGACCGTCAACGCGCGGTCCGATCGGGTGGAAGCGATACCGAGTGCCATGCTGGCAGGTTATCCGCCGCCCGAAGGGCCGCGACAACTCGGTTCCACGGATTGAGACAAAGAATGGACGGCATTCCGCTTGCCGTTCCGGCCGCGCCCGCGCCCTGCTCGCACGGGTGTTCCCGGCCGCCCCGCTACGCTTGCTGCACCCCAAGCGAACCACCGGAGCCTCATCGTGACCTCGTCCAGCAACCGGCCGGCCAACCCCATTGACGTGGAGGACGTCCGCGAGCGCGTCAACGCCGCCCTCGCCGCGTTCATGGACGGCCAGTCCGCTCTGCTCGGCGGGATCTCGCCCCAGCTGGCGCCCGCCGCCGACGCGCTGCGCGACTTCCTGCTCGACGGCGGCAAGCGGCTGCGCCCGGCGTTCTGCTACTGGGGCTGGCGCGGCGCCGGCGGCTCGGCCGAGGGCGAGGGGATCGCGAACGCGGCGGCGGCCCTGGAGCTGCTCCAGGCGAGCGCGCTGGTCCACGACGACCTGATGGACCGCAGCGACACCCGCCGCGGTCTGCCGTCGATCCACCGCCGCTTCGAGGCGATGCACCGCGAGCGCGGCTGGCGCGGCGACCGCGAGCAGTACGGCGCCTCGGCCGCCGTGCTGCTCGGCGACCTGCTGCTGATCTGGTGCGACGAGCTGTTCCTGCGCTCCGGCCTGGCCCCCGCCGCGGTGCTGGCCGCCAAGCCGGCGTTCGACCTGATGCGCACCGAGGTCATGCTCGGCCAGTACCTGGACGTGCTGGAGCCGGTCGCCGGGGACTCGACGGACGAGGGCGCGCTGGACCGGGCGCAGACGGTGCTGCACTACAAGTCGGCGAAGTACACGATCGAGCGCCCGCTCCAGGTCGGCGCGCTGCTGGCCGGCGCCGGGCCCGGCCTGGTCGCGGCGTACGGCGCGTTCGGCCTGCCGCTGGGCGAGGCGTTCCAGCTGCGGGACGACCTGCTCGGCGTCTTCGGCGACCCGGCGGTCACCGGCAAGCCGGCCGGGGACGACCTGCGCGAGGGCAAGCGCACGCTGCTGGTCGCGCACGCGATGCGCGGGCTGCCGGCCGCCGACGCGCTGCACCTGGACGAGCGGCTCGGCGCGCCGGACCTCGCGCCCGCCGAGGTCGCCGGCCTGCGGGACCTCGTCGCGCGGAGCGGGGCGCCGGAACTGGTGGAGGCCCGGATCGACGAGCTGATGCGGCAGTCGCTGGCCGCCCTGGAGGCGGCGCCGCTCGCCGACCGGCGCGCCCGCGAGGTGCTGCTGGCCCTGGCCGAGGCCGCCACCGTCCGCAAGTACTGAGCCTCGCGGCCGACGGCGGCCCCTGCCGGGATCAGGCCTGGCGCAGCCGCCGGGAGAGCTCGGCGGCGGCCGCCCGCGGGTCGTCCGCGGCCGTGATGGCGCGCACGACGACGATCCGGCGGGCGCCCGCGGCGAGCACCTCGTCGACGTTGCCCAGGTCGATGCCGCCGATGGCGAACCACGGGCGGTCGGTGGGCTGCTTCGCCGCGTACGAGACGAGACCGAGGCCCGGGGCCGGGCGGCCCGGCTTGGTCGGGGTCGGCCAGACCGGGCCGGTGCAGAAGTAGTCCACGCCGGGCTCGGCGACCGCCGCGTCCACCTCGGACTCGGCGTGGCAGGACCGGCCGATCAGGACGTCCTCGCCGAGGATCGCCCGGGCGGCCGGGACGGGCAGGTCGTCCTGCCCGAGGTGCAGGACGTCCGGCCGGGCCGCGTGGGCGACGTCGGCGCGGTCGTTGACCGAGAGCAGCTTGCCGTGGCGGCGGCAGGCGTCCGCGAAGACCTCCAGGGCCTCCAGCTCCTGCTTGGCCTCCAGGCCCTTGTCCCGGAGCTGGACGATGTCGACCCCGCCGGCCAGCGCCTCGTCCAGGAACTCGGCCAGGTCGCCCTGCTCGCGGCGGGCGTCGGTGCACAGGTACAGCCGGGCCTCGGCCAGCCGCTGACGCGGCGTGTCCGCCGCCATCAGATCAGCATCGCCTGGGCGCGGCGCTTGACCTCGGTGCCACGGTTCTCCCGCAGCGCCTGGATCGGGCTGCCGGGCAGCGACGGGTCCTCGGTGAAGAGCCACTCCAGGATCTCCACGTCGCTGTACCCGCAGTCGCGCAGCACGGTCAGGGTGCCGGACAGGTGCTTGACCAGCCCCTGGCCGTCGATGAACGCCGCAGGGACCTGCAGCGAGTTGTTCGGGCCCCGCCGGACGGCGATCAGGCCGCCGTTGCGGACGAGGTCGCGCACCTCGGTGACGCGGACCCCCCACTGCTCCGAGATGTCGGGCAGGTACATCCACTCGGCGACCAGGGCTTCAATCTTGCTTTCGATCTCACTCACGCCACCAGACTGCCACCTCCGGAGCCCGCCGCGCACCAGCCGCTACCCCGCGACCGCCGATTTCAGCGCCACCGCCGGGTCCGCGGCCCGGGCCGGGTCCAGCGCGGTGCCGCGCTCGATCAGGCGGCGGCCCTGGGTGAGGTCGCGCGGGCGGTCCACGGCCAGCAGCGCGCTCGGCACGCCGTCGCGCAGCCACAGCACCGACCAGGTCGCGTCCTGCGGGGAGCCGCGCCAGAGCAGCTCGTCGCCGTCGGCGTGCCGCCCGGCGTACTGCACCATGCGGCCGAACTGCTCCGACCAGAAGTACGGCACCGGGTCGTACGGCGCGTCCACCCCGAGGACGGCGGCGGCCGCCGCCTCGCCGGACTGCAGCGCGTGGTCCCAGTGCTGGACGGCCAGCCGGGCGCCGGAGCGGACCGACGGGTAGCTGACGCAGTCGCCGGCCGCGAAGACGCCCGGCAGGCTGGTGCGCAGCCGCCCGTCCACGACGACCGCACCGGTCGCGTCCAGCTCGACGCCCGTGCCGGCCAGCCAGTCGGTCGCGGGCCGGGCGCCGATGCCGACCACCACCTCGTCGGCGGGCAGGTGCGAACCGTCGGCCAGCAGCACCGCGCCGGGCTCGACGGCCGCGACGCCGACGCCGCAGCGCAGGTCCACCCCGGCCCCGGCGTACCAGGCGGCCATCGCCGCGCCGACCTCCCCGGGCAGCGCACCGGGAACGGGCGCCGGGCCCGCCTCGACGACGGTCACCTCGCATCCGGCCTCCCGGGCGGCGGTGGCCACCTCCGCGCCGATCCAGCCGGCGCCGACCAGCACCAGGCGCAGGCCGGGCCGCAGCAGCGCGCGCAGGGCGAGCGCGTCGTCCAGGGTGTGCAGGAGGTGGGCGCGCTCGGCGCCGGGCAGGGCGCGCGGGGTCGCGCCGGTGGCGATCACCAGCGATCCGTACGGGAGGTCGCCGGCGTCGGTGTGCAGCACGCCCGGGGTGAGTCCGGTGGCGCGCCGGCCGGTGAGCAGCTCGACGCCGAGGTGCGGGAAGTCGATGTCCAGCGTGGTGGCGTCGCTCTTGCCGAGCAGGACGTCCTTGGAGAGCGGCGGCCGGTCGTACGGCGCGTGCGGCTCCTCCCCGACCAGCACGATCCGCCCCTGCCAGCCGCCCCGCCGCAGCCCCAGCGCACACTGCGCGCCGGCCAGCCCGGCCCCGACGACGACCACCCGATCCGTTCCGCTCAGCTCTGCCACGGCGCCACTGTACTCAGCCGCCCCACGCGCCCCGGCGGCCCGTCCGTCCCGCGCACGGGCGGGCCGCGCCGGGCCCGTCCACCCTTCGTACGGGCCTTCGGCCGGGCGGACCACCGGAGTTATGGTGGGGACACCATCACGGGAGCCCGGCGTACCGGGCTGAGAGGCGGGCTGGCACGGCCCGCGACCGTCCGAACCTGATCCGGGTCATACCGGCGAAGGGAGAAGAGCAGCTTTGACACGCTTGGCACCGGGCAGCCGCGCCGACGTGCTGGTGATCGGCGGGGGCGTCATCGGCCTCGCCGTCGCCTGGCGGGCGGCGCAGCGCGGCCTGGAGGACATCGTCGTGGTCGACCCCTCCCCCGGTCACGGGGCGGCCGGGGTCGCGGCCGGGATGCTCGCCCCGGTCACCGAGCTGCAGTACGGCGAGGAGCCGCTGCTGCGCCTCGGGATGGCCTCGAACGAGCGGTACGCGGCGTTCGCCGCCGAGCTCACCGAGGCGAGCGGCGGCGAGGACACCGGCTACCGCCGGTGCGGCACGGTCGCCGTCGCGCTGGACTCCGACGACCGCGCGGAGCTGCGCGACCTGCACGCCTTCCACGAGCGGCTCGGCCTCGACTCGACCTGGCTGACCGGCCGGGAGGCCCGCAAGCTGGAACCGATGCTGGCCCCCGGCGTGCGCGGCGGCCTGCACGTGGCCGACGACCACCAGGTGGACCCCCGCCGGCTGCTGACCGCGCTGGTCCGCGCCTGCGAACGCGCGGGCGTCGTGTTCCACCGCACCGAGGCCGTCGAGCTGCTGGTCGAGGGTGGCCGCGCGGTCGGCGCCCGGCTCGGCACCGGCGGGACCCTCGCCGCCGACCGGGTCGTCCTCGCCGCCGGCCCGCACAGCCACCGGCTGCCCGGCCTGCCGGAGGACGTGCTGCCGGCGGTCCGTCCGGTCAAGGGGCAGATCCTGCGGCTGCGGATCCCCGACGCCTACCGGCCCTTCCTCAACCGCAACGTCCGCGCGGTCGTGCGCGGGCAGCACCTGTACCTGGTGCCGCGCGAGAACGGCGAGCTGGTGATCGGCGCGACCACCGAGGAGCAGGGCTACGACACCACCGTCACCGCCGGCGGGGTCTACGAACTCCTGCGCGACGCCCACGAGTTGGTCCCCGGCATCACCGAACTCCCGCTCGTCGAGACCTCGGCCGGGCTGCGTCCCGGCTCGCCGGACAACGCACCGCTGCTCGGACCGACCGACCTGCCCGGCCTGGTCGCCGCGACCGGCCACTACCGCAACGGCGTCCTGCTCACCCCGGTCACCGCCGACCTGCTCGCCGACTACCTGGCGACCGGCGAAGTCCCCGAGCTCGCACGGCCGTTCGCACCCTCCCGGTTCTCCCCCGCCCGCTCCACCACGAAGGCCGTCGCATGACCGACATCGCACTGACCGTCAACGGCGAGCCCCGCAAGGTGCCCGCCGCGACCACCCTCGCCGAGGTGGTCACCACCCTCAGCAAGGCCAACACCGGCGTCGCCGCCGCGCTCAACGAGGCCGTGGTGCCGCGTGGTTCGTGGTCCGAGACGCGGCTCTCGGCGGGCGACCGGATCGAGATCCTCACCGCCGTGCAGGGAGGCTGAGCGCCATGGCCGACGACCTCTTCACCATCGCCGGGACGACCTTCACCTCCCGGCTCATCATGGGCACCGGCGGCGCCCCCAGCCTGGAGGTCCTGGAGCAGGCCCTGCGGGTCTCGGGCACCGAGCTGACCACCGTCGCGATGCGCCGGGTCGACGCGACCACCCAGGGCTCCGTCCTGGACGTGCTGACCCGCAACGGCATCCGGGTGCTGCCCAACACGGCCGGCTGCTTCACCGCCGGCGAGGCCGTGCTGACCGCCCGGCTGGCCCGCGAGGCACTCGGCACCGACTGGGTGAAGCTGGAGGTCATCGCCGACGAGCGGACCCTCCTGCCGGACCCGATCGAGCTGCTGGACGCCGCCGAGACCCTCGTCGACGACGGCTTCACGGTGCTCCCGTACACCAACGACGACCCGGTGCTGGCCCGCAAGCTGGAGGACGTCGGCTGCGCGGCGATCATGCCGCTCGGCTCGCCGATCGGCTCCGGCCTCGGCATCCGCAACCCGCACAACTTCCAGCTGATCGTGGAGGGCGCGAACGTCCCGGTCGTCCTGGACGCGGGCGCCGGCACCGCCTCCGACGTCGCGCTGGCGATGGAGCTCGGCTGCTCCGCCGTGATGCTCGCCTCCGCGGTGACCCGCGCACAGGACCCGGTCCTGATGGCCGAGGCCATGCGGCACGCCACCGAGGCCGGCCGCCTCGCCCACCGGGCCGGCCGGATCCCGCGCCGCTTCCACGCGGAGGCCTCCTCCGCGATGGCCGGCCGCGCCGACCTCGACACCCGCGAGCGTCCGGCGTTCTGACGCGGCACCCGTGTCACAAGCCGGTCCCGGAGGCGATGTCCGCCGGGACCGGCCGTGACCCGCCGCACTACACTCCTCGGGTGGACACGGCATGGCGCGACCCCCTGATCGGTACCCTGCTCGACGGCCGGTACCGGGTCGAGCAGCGCATCGCGACCGGCGGCATGTCCACGGTCTACAAGGGCACCGACACCCGGCTCGACCGCGTGCTCGCCCTCAAGGTGATGCACCCCGACCTCGCCGGGGACGAGGGCTTCACCGCCCGCTTCATCCGTGAGGCCAAGGCCGTCGCCCGCCTCGCCCACCCCAACGTGGTCAACGTCTTCGACCAGGGCGCCGACCACGGGAACGTCTTCCTCGCCATGGAGTACGTGCCCGGCCGTACCCTGCGCGACCTGCTGCGCGACCGCGGCGCGCTGTCGATCCGGGCCGCGCTGGACATCATGGAGCCGGTGCTCGCCGCACTCGGCGCCGCCCACCGCGCCGGGCTGGTCCACCGGGACGTCAAGCCGGAGAACGTGCTGATCACCGACGGCGGCCTGGTCAAGGTCGCCGACTTCGGCCTGGTCCGGGTCCTGGGCAGCGCCGACGGCGCCCCCACCTCGACGACCACCGCCACCGGCGGCACCGTCATGGGCACCGTCTCCTACCTCGCGCCCGAGCAGATCCTCCCGGACGCCCCCACCGACCAGCGCGTGGACGTCTACGCGGCCGGCATCCTGCTGTACGAGATGCTCACCGGCACGCGCCCGCACACCGGCGACAACCCCGTCCAGGTCATGTACAAGCACCTGCACGAGGACGTCCCCCCACCCTCGCGCAGCGTCCCGACCGTCCCCCCGGCGCTCGACGCGATAGTGCTCGGCGCCTGCGCCCGGACCCCCGACACCCGCCCGTACGACGCCGTCGAGCTGCTGGCCACCCTGCAGCGGGTCCGGCGCGAGCTCGGCCCGGCCGAGCTGGACGCCGAGCCGCCGACGTCCACCAGGCCCAGCCCGCGCTACCCGACCAGCGAGCCGACCTCGGTGATCCAGCGCACGCCGCAGGCCGCCCCGCACCAGCTGCCGCTCCCCCTCCCGCAGCCGGTCGAGCCGCCCGTGGCCGAGCGCACCAGCGTCCTCGACGTCCCGCCGGACCTGATGGACCAGCTGCTGGTCGAGCCCCGCCCGTACGACGAGCCCACCCCCGTCCGCCCGCCCCGCCCGAACCCGCTGCGCCGCGTCCCGCGCAAGCCGGTGATCTGGGCCTCCGCGCTGACCGTCCTGGTGCTGCTGGTCGGCGGCGTGACGTACGGGCTGTCCGAGTCGCTGTACGGGCCGGTGCCCGGGGTGCTCGGCAAGGACCGCGCCGAGGCGCAGCGGATCCTGGACAAGGACGGCATGCACGGGAAGTTCGTGGACGCGTACAGCGAGACCGTGCCGTCCGGCCAGGTGATCTCCACCGACCCCGGGGTGGGCACTCGGTCGCGCAAGAGCGACGCCGTGACGGTCACCGTCTCCAAGGGGCCGCACCGGATCGCCGTGCCGGACGTCACGGGCAAGCCCGCCGACCTCGCCGCGTCCACGCTGACCGGCGTGCAACTGGCGAAGGGCTCGGTGACCCAGACGTTCAACGACGCCGTGCCCGAGGGCTCGGTGATCAGCAGCTCGCCGGCGGCCGGCCAGCAGGTGGCGGAGAACACCCCGGTCTCGCTGGTGGTCAGCAAGGGCATGGTGCCGGTGCCGGACGTCACCGGGATGACGAAGGACGCGGCCGAGAAGGCGCTCACGGCGGCCGGGTTCACGATGCAGACCACCGGGGTCAACCTGTTCGGCAGCGGCAAGGCGAGCAGCCAGTTCCCGGCGGCCGGCGAGCGGCGTCCCCAGCACACCGCGGTGACGGTCAACTTCCCCTTCATCTGAGGGGGTTGGGGCCCAGGGCCCAGGGCCTAGCGGAGCGGGCCGTCCCCCGGCTCCTCCTGGTGGGTGTAGCGCTGCTCGCGCCACGGGTCGGCGAGGTTGTGGTAGCCGCGCTCCTCCCAGAAGCCACGCCGGTCGGCCCGCATGTACTCGACCGCGCGGACCCACTTCGGGCCCTTCCAGGCGTACAGCTGCGGGACGACGAGCCGGACGGGGAAGCCGTGTTCCGCGGTCAGCGGCTCGCCGTTGCGGTGGGTGGCGAAGAGCGTGCGCGGATCGGCGAAGTCGGCCAGCCGCAGGTTGGCGCTGTAGCCGTACTCGGCCCAGACCATCACGTGCGTGACGCCGGGCGCCGGGGGCACGAGGTCGAGGACGACGGAGGCCGGGACGCCCGTCCACTCGTTGCCGAGCACCGAGAACTTGGTCACGCAGTGCAGGTCCGCGCGGACGGTGGTGCGCGGCAGGGCGGTGAAGGCGTCGAAGTCCCAGCTGTGCTTCTCCGCCGAGGCGGTCGCGCCGAACACCTGGAGGTCCCAGGTCAGCGGCTTGAAGCGGGGCACGGGACCGTAGTGCAGGGCGGGCCAGCCGCGCTGGACGCGCTGCCCCGGGGGGAGCCTCGGGTCAGGCGGCGGAAGCTGTTCTTGTTCGGACTGACCCATGGCTCCATGGTGACAGACGGCGTCCGGCCCCCGGCGCGCGCCCCTTTCGGTGCCCCGCGCGCCCCGCCCGTACGGGCCAACGGCCGGGCGGACATTCCCCCAAATCGGATATTCCGGCACATGTCCTAGTGAGTGTGAACTTACTGGAAGTCCCTCCCATTTCGGTGCCAGGATGCGCAGCGCAGCACTCACAGCAGGCCCCAGCGCAGGGAGGCACCGTCATGCAGGGCGATCCAGAGGTCATCGAGTTCCTCAACGAGCAGCTCACCGCCGAGCTCACCGCGATCAACCAGTACTTCCTGCATGCCAAGATGCAGGAGAACTTCGGCTGGACGAAGCTCGCCAAGTTCACCCGGCACGAGTCGATCGACGAGATGAAGCACGCCGAGGTACTCACCGACCGGATCCTCTTCCTGGAGGGCCTGCCGAACTACCAGCGGCTGTTCCACGTCCGGATCGGGCAGACGGTCAAGGAGATGTTCGAGGCCGACCGCCAGGTCGAGGTCGAGGCGATCGACCGGCTCAAGCGCGGGATCGTGGTCATGCGCGCCAAGAACGACGTCACCTCGGCGAACATCTTCGAGGACATCCTGGCGGACGAGGAGCACCACATCGACTACCTCGACACCCAGCTGGAGCTCCTGGAGAAGCTCGGCGAGGCGCTCTACCTCGCCCAGCTGATCGAGCAGCCGGAGTCCTGAGCCGCCGCGGCGGTCAGGCCGCGCGCAGCGGGACGACGGGCGCCGGGACCGGGGCCGTCGGGGCCGGCCCCGGGGCGGCGGGGCCCTCGGGGTCCGCGAGGCCGAGCCTGGCGGCCAGCCGGGCGGTCGGGCAGGGCCGGGCGCCGTGCTCGCCGAGCAGCGCCTGTATCCGGCGCACGCACGAGCCGCAGTCGGTGCCGGCCTTGCAGCCCTTGGCGATCTGTCGCGGGGTGTTGGCACCCTCGTCGATCGCCCGCTTCACCTGGTCCTCGGTGACCGCATGGCACATGCACACGTACATCGCGGTCTCTCCCGGGGGTGTGGCGCAGTTGCTCTCGACTGCAGTGGATCTTGACTAAGGCTTGCCTTAGTTCACTAAGCCTCACCTTACCCGGCGTTCCGGGTACGAAAAAGCCCCTCCGGCCTCGGGAATCCCGAAACCGGAGGGGCCTTCGTCACATCCGGGGGCTACGGCACGACCGGGACCTACTGGCCGCGGTACATCTCCGCCACCAGGAACGCCAGGTCGAGCGACTGGCTGCGGTTGAGGCGCGGGTCGCAGGCCGTCTCGTAGCGCTGGTGCAGGTCGTCGACCAGCACCTCGTCGCCGCCGCCGACGCACTCGGTCACGTCGTCGCCGGTCAGCTCCACGTGGATGCCGCCCGGGTGGGTGCCGAGCGCGCGGTGCACCTCGAAGAAGCCCTTGACCTCGTCGAGCACGTCGTCGAAGCGGCGGGTCTTGTGGCCGCTGGAGGCCTCGAAGGTGTTGCCGTGCATCGGGTCGCAGATCCACACCGGCTGGGCGCCGGACGCGGTGACCTTCTCCACCAGGGTGGGCAGGTGGTCGCGGACCTTGCCCGCACCCATCCGGGTGATGAAGGTGAGGCGGCCGGGCTCGCGCTCCGGGTCCAGCTTCTCGATCAGGGTCAGCGCGTCGTCCACCGAGGTGGTCGGGCCGAGCTTGACGCCGATCGGGTTGCGGATCTTCGAGGCGAACTCGATGTGCGCGTGGTCCAGCTGCCGGGTGCGCTCACCGATCCACACCATGTGGCCGGAGACGTCGTACAGCTCGCCGGTGCGCGAGTCCACGCGGGTCAGCGCGGTCTCGTAGTCGAGGACCAGCGCCTCGTGCGAGGAGTAGAACTCGACCGTCTTGAACTCCTCCGGGGCGACACCACAGGCGTTCATGAACGCCAGCGCGTTGTCGATCTCCCGGGCGAGCTGCTCGTAGCGCTGACCGGCCGGCGAGTTGCGGACGAAGTCCTGGTTCCAGGCGTGCACCTGGCGCAGGTCGGCGTAACCACCGGTGGTGAAGGCGCGCACCAGGTTCAGCGTCGCGGCGGACGCGTTGTACATCCGCTTCAGGCGCTCCGGGTCCGGGATGCGGGACTCGGGGGTGAACTCGAAGCCGTTCACCGAGTCGCCGCGGTACACCGGCAGGGTCACGCCGTCCCGGGTCTCGGTCGACTTCGAGCGCGGCTTCGAGTACTGGCCGGCGATCCGGCCCACCTTCACGACCGGCACGGAGGCCGCGTACGTCAGCACCGCGGCCATCTGCAGCAGCGTCTTCAGCTTGTTGCGGATGTGCTCGGCCGAGACGCCGTCGAAGGCCTCGGCGCAGTCGCCGCCCTGCAGGAGGAACGCCTCTCCACGCGCCACGGCAGCGAGCCTGGCGCGCAGCTGGTCGCACTCGCCGGCGAAGACGAGGGGCGGATAGGAGGCGAGCTCCGCAAGGGTCTTGCGCAGAGCCTCTTGGTCCGGCCATTCAGGCTGCTGCGCCGCGGGCAGGGACTGCCAGGAGTGGAGATTCGTCACGGTCACACGGCCAAGGCTACGGGGTGACACCAGCGATTCGTGACCAATGCTCGATGGGTGAGACACATCTCGGACAAAGAAGTGACCGGCCTCACCCGGTCCGCCCAATCCGCTACGCTCGACCCATGCACGCGCCCCACACCCACTCCTGGTGGTGGGCCTCCCCCTCGGGTGGCCCACCGATCGCGCGTTCCTAGACGAACACGACGGCCGCCCCTCGGGGCGGCCGTCGGCGTCTGAGCAGACGGCCCCTCCGGGAGCGGAACACCCCAGCACCGCACCCCGCACGTCCTCCCGGAAGGAAGCCGCACCGTGACCACCACCGCCGACCTGCTCGCCCGCCTCACCGGCCCCGACGCCCCGGCCTTCGCACTGCTGCACCGCCGCACCCCGCGACTCGCCCCGGACACCGTCGAGGTGCTGCTGGGCACCGTCGGCACCTACGAGCACCTCGCCGACCTGCCGGTCCGCTCCGGCGCGCCGGAGGGCGGCCCGGTCCACGACCTGCTCGCGCTCGTCCCCTACCGGCAGATCCGCGAGCGCGGCTTCGAGGCGCACGACGACGGCACACCGCTCCAGGCCCTCGCGGTGACCGAGCAGTACGCCCTTCCGTTGGCCGAATTCGTGGCCGCACTACCGCAGTTGCCGGTCACACTGACGGACGGCTCGTTCGACGTGGACGACGCCGCGTACGCCGACATCGTCCGCCGGGTGATCCGGGACGAGATCGGCAACGGCGAGGGCGCCAACTTCGTGATCCGGCGCGACTTCACGGCCACGCTGGAGAACTTCTCGCCCGAGCTCGCCCTCACCCTGTTCCGCCGCCTGCTCGACCAGGAGCGCGGCGCGTACTGGACGTTCCTCGTCCACACCGGGGAGCGCCTTGCCGGAGGCGAGCCGGGTCGCTGCCTGGTCGGCGCCTCCCCCGAGGTGCACGTCCGGCAGAGCGGCGGCACCGTCGTGATGAACCCGATCTCCGGCACCTACCGCTATCCGGCGGGCGGCTCGGACATCGACTCCCTCCTCCGGTTCCTGCACGATCCGAAGGAGCTGGAAGAGCTCACGATGGTCGTCGACGAAGAGCTGAAGATGATGTGCACCGTCGGCGACCTCGGCGGCCAGGTGCTCGGCCCCCGGCTCAAGGAGATGTCCCACCTCGCCCACACCGAGTACGAACTGCGCGGCCGCACCTCGCTGGACGTCCGGGACGTGCTCCGCGAGACGATGTTCGCCGCCACCGTCACCGGCAGCCCGGTCCAGAACGCCACCCGCGTCATCCGGCGCTACGAGCCCGGCGGACGCGGCTACTACTCCGGCGCGCTCGCCCTCATCGGCCGCTCGGCCAGCGGCGGCCAGCTGCTCGACTCCCCCATCTGCATCCGCACCGCCGACATCGACCCGTCCACCGGGCGCCTCGTCGTGCGGGTCGGCGCCACCCTCGTCCGGCACTCCGACCCGGAGTCCGAGGTCGCCGAGACGCACGCCAAGGCCGCCGGGGTGCTCACCGCGATCGGCGCCCGGCCCGTGCCCGCCCGGCTGCCCAACCCGGGCGGACCGCGCCTCGGCGACGACCACCGTGTCCAGGCCGCGCTCGGCGCCCGGCGCGGCGGCCTCGCGCCGTTCTGGCTGCGGATGCAGGCCCCGGCCGAGATCACCGAGCCCGAGCCGACCCTCGTCGTCGACGGCGAGGACACGTTCACGGCGATGCTCGCCCACCTGCTCACCTCGCTCGGCCACCGGGTCTCGGTCGTCCGCTACGACGAACCCGGGCTGCGCGCCCGGGTCGCCGCCCACCCCGGAGCGCTCGTGCTCGGCCCCGGGCCGGGCGACCCCCGGCTCGCCGACGACCCCAAGATGGCCGTGCTCCGGCCGATCGTCGCCGACACCCTGGCCGCCGTCCGCTCCGGTGCCCGGACGGCGCCGCTGCTCGCGGTCTGCCTGAGCCACCAGCTGCTCGCCGCCGAGCTCGGGCTCGGGCTGGCGCGCAAGGCCGTCCCGTACCAGGGCGCGCAGGAGACCGTCGACCTGTTCGGGACGAAGCGCACGGTGGGCTTCTACAACACGTTCACCGCGCGCTGCACGGACGCCGACGCGGCCCGGCTCGCCGCCGAGGGCGTCGAAGTCGCGCGCGACGCGGCCACCGGCGACGTGCACGCGCTCCGCGGGCCCGGCTTCGCCGGCCTCCAGTTCCACCCGGAGTCGGTGCTGACCCGCGAGGGCGTGGACATCGTCGCCGCCCTGCTCCGCCAGACGGCGGCCGCGCGGCGCTGAGGGGCCGGGCGGCGGGATCCGGGCAGAGCGCCCGCTCGGATCCCACCGCCGGAGGCACCGCTCGGATCTCGTCAGATCTCGTCGTCCAGCCCCTGCTCGATCGCGTACCGCACCAGCTCCAAGCCCGCCCCCGAACCCCCCGGCCCCTCCGAACCGCCGGAGGCACCCCTCAGATCTCGTCGTCCAGCCCCTGCTCGATCGCGTACCGCACCAGCTCCACCCGGTTGTGCAACTGCAGCTTCCCCAGGGTGTTCTGCACGTGGTTCTGCACCGTCCGGTGCGACAGCACCAGGCGCTCGGCGATCTGGCGGTACGACAGGCCCTTCGCCACGAGCCGCAGGACCTCCGTCTCGCGGGCGGTCAGCTGGGGCACGGCCGGGGCGGAGGCCGGGGCCGGTTCGGCGGCCAGGCGGCGGAACTCGCCGAGCACCAGGCCGGCCAGGCCCGGGGTGAAGACCGCGTCGCCGACGGCCGTGCGCCGCACCGCGTCCAGCAGCTCCTCCCGCCCGACCGACTTCACCAGGTAGCCGGTCGCGCCGGACTTCACGGCCTCCAGCACGTCCTGGTGCTCGCCGCTCGCGGAGAGCACCAGCACCCGCACGGACGGGTCGTGCGCCACGACCTGCCGGCACACCTCGGCGCCGGGCAGGCCGGGCAGGTTGAGGTCGAGCACGACCACCTGGGGCGTGCAGGCGCGGGCCCGGCGGACGGCCTCCTCGCCGTCGCCCGCGGTGGCCACCACGTCCAGCCCGGCCTCGGCGAGGTCGCGCGAGACGGCGTCGCGCCACATCGGGTGGTCGTCCACGACCATCACCCGCACCGGCCGTTCGGCCGCCGGGTCAGTCGCTGGCTGGTCGGTCATCGGAGCCCTTCCTCGGGACGCGCAGTTCGACCTCGACGCCCTCCCCGGGCGCCGAGTACAGCTCGGCGGTGCCGCCGAGGTCCAGCAGCCGGCCGCGGATCGACTGGCTGACGCCGAGCCGTCCGGCCCGCTCCGCCTCGCCGAGCCGCCCGGCGGCGAAGCCGGGGCCGTCGTCGCGGATGCTGACGGTGACGGCCTCCGGCTCGTCCTCGACCAGGATCCAGGCGCGGGCGGCGGGACCGGCGTGCTTGCGGACGTTGTCGACGGCGGCGCCGACCGCCGCGGCCAGTTCGCCGACGGCGGGCGCGGGCAGCAGGACGGGTGTGCCGGGGGCGGAGATCGTGATCCGCTCGTCCGCGTACGGGCGCAGCAGCGCGGTGAGGTCGCCCGGCTCCTCGACGGCCTGCGGTGAGCGGCGGGCGGGGATCGGGCCGCCGGTCATCAGCGTCCGCAGGGCGCGCTCCTGTTCGCCCGCGAGGCGGCCGAGCTCGGCGAAGTCGGCGCCGGCGCCGGGGCGTTCGGCCTGCTCGGCGCCCCGGCGCTGGACCAGCGCGAGCACCTGGAGGACGCCGTCGTGGATGTCCCGGGAGAGCCGCTCGCGCTCGCGGGTCGCGGCCTCGACCTGGAGGGCGCGGGTGAGCGCGGCCTCGCTGGCGCGGGCGAGTTCGATGACGTAGCCGATCGCGCAGCCGGCCACCATCAGCAGCACGATGTTGTGGACGTTGTCGGCGGTGATGCCGCCGTGGCCGAGGATGTTGGCGACGCCGATCACCGAGCCGGCCGCCGCGGCCCAGCGCCAGCCGCCCTTGCCGGCGAAGCCGAGCACCGTGCCCGCGGCCCAGATGGTCGGCAGGGTGGTCGAGCCGTGGCTGATCCGGACCGGGTCGTCGGTCTGGCCGCTCATCACGATGCCGGTGACGGCCATCGCGAGGTCGGTGCCGAGGACGTACCACGTGCAGCGCTGCGGGCCGGCGAAGGCCCGGGTGCTGGCGAGGGTCCAGAGGGTGAGCGCGCCGAGGTAGATCCAGCCGGCGACGGGGTGCAGGAAGTGCAGGTAGGAGTGGAAGTAGCGGAGCAGGGCGTAGCAGAGGGCGAGGACCCGGAAGTAGGACATCGCCCGCCAGAGCGGGAGTTCGACCGACATGCCGCCGGCCGCGACGGTGCCGCCGAGCCCCGTGCCACCGGCGCCGGAGCCGCCGCCGGGGCCCACCGCCCCGGTTCTGCCGCCGTCCGTCATCCGCCCGCCCCTCCCCTGGGCCTCCGGGTGGTCCGTCAGGCCGACCCGGTGTCCTTCTGCTCCTGCGTCTTCTCCGCCTCGGCGGCCTTCTCGGCTTCCGCGGCCTTCTCCGCCTCGGCCTTCTCCGCCTTGGCGGCGGCCTTGCGCTCGGCGTCGGCGCGCTTCTTGTCCTCGGAGATCTGCCGCTTGGCGGCCGTCGCGTAGATGTCGACGTACTCCTGGCCCGAGAGGCGCATGATCTCGTACATCACCTCGTCCGTCACCGAACGGAGGATGAAGCGGTCGTTCTCCATGCCCTGGTAGCGGGAGAAGTCCAGCGGGCGGCCGATCCGGATGCCGGGGCGGATGCCGAAGTTGGGGACGACCTGGCCGGGCGGCTGCACCTTCTCGGTGTCGATCATGGCGACCGGGATGACCGGCGCGCCGGTGGCCAGCGCGACGCGGGCCAGACCGCCGACCTTGCCGCGGTACAGCTTGCCGTCGGGCGAACGGGTGCCCTCGGGGTAGACGCCGAAGAGCTCGCCGCGGTCCAGGACCGCGATCGCGCTGCGGATCGCGGCCTCGCCGGCGCCGCGCACCCCGGAGCGGTCGACCGGCAGCTGGCCGACGCCCTTGAAGAAGGCGGCGGTCAGCCGGCCCTTGAGGCCCGGGGTGTTGAAGTACTCGGCCTTCGCGATGAAGGTGACCCGGCGCTTGATCAGTGCCGGGAAGAAGAACGAGTCCGAGAAGGACAGGTGGTTGCTCGCGATGATCGCCGCACCCTCGGTCGGGATGTTCTCCTCACCCTCGATCCACGGCCGGAAGAAGATCCGAAGCAGTGGCGCGACGATCATCTTCATCAGTCGGTAGAACAACCCGGGCCTCCTGTATTGCGGACCGGTCGATCCTAATGCCCCGTGAGCGCGGCCCGCGCCCCGCCCCGCTCGCCGGGTGGGCGCGGGGCGCACGCCCGGGGGTGTACGACCCGGCGGAGCGCGTGGGACGATGCGAATTCCGCAGCCTCCAGTTCCAGCGTCCCCTCCCCCAGCGCCGCCCGCCCGCGAAGGAGCCCGCCATGCCGTTGCTGCCCGGTGCCGAACCGTACCGCCACCGGGGCGGACCGGTGGGGGTCCTGCTGTGCCACGGCTTCACCGGGTCGCCGCAGTCGATGCGCCCGTGGGCGGAGCAGCTGGCGGCGGCCGGACTCACGGTCTCCCTGCCGCTGCTGCCGGGGCACGGCACCCGTTGGCAGGACATGCAGGTCACCCGGTGGGAGGACTGGTACGCCGAGGTCGACCGGGAGCTGCGGGTGCTCGCCGAGGAGTGCGAGCAGGTCTTCGTCTTCGCGCTGTCGATGGGCGGCGCGCTGGCCCTGCGGCTGGCCGCGCTGCACGGCCCGACGGTCTCCGGACTGGTGCTGGTCAACCCGTCGGTGCGCTCGGACAACCCCGCGAGTGTGCTGCTTCCGGTGCTGCGCCACCTCGTCCCGAGCGTCCCCGGGATCACCGACGACATCGCCCGGCCCGGCGTCACCGAGGGCGGCTACGACCGGACGCCGCTGGACGCCGCCTGGTCCCTGGGCAAGCTGTGGCAGGAGGTCCAGCGGCGACTGCCGGAAGTGACCCAGCCGGTGCTGCTGTTCCGCAGTCCGCAGGACCACGTGGTCTCGCCGGCCAACTCGGAACTGGTGCTGGCCCGGATATCCTCGACCGACGTGACGGAGCGGCTGTGCCAGCGCAGCTTCCACGTCGCGACGCTGGACCACGACGCGGCGGAAATATTCAGGGGCGGCCTGGACTTCATCCGACGGCTGGCTCCCGCGCACGCGGCGGGCGTCAACCGGGTCGAATCCGACGATCACCATGGCTGAAGGGCCGGAAGTGCACGAGAGCAGCACGGCGGGCGGCGGGGACGAGGCACCCCGCGAGGACGGCACGACCGACGGGGCGAAGAACGACGCGGCGGGGAGCGGCGTCGGCGGCGGCACGGCGGCGGACGGGGCCGGCGAGGCCCCCGCGGAGCCCCGGCCGCGGCGCGCGCCCGAGCGCAGCCAGGCCGAACAGGACGAGATCTTCGCCGCCCTGGTGGCCCAGTTCGACGACCCCGTCGACCTGAACAACCCGAACTGGCCGGAGATCGAGAACCTCCGGGCCCGGGGCGAGCTGAAGGGCGGCTACAAGGACGGCGCCGGCCAGGGCGCCCCCGACGACCTCTCCGACCTGGCCCCGCAGCCCCGCTCCCGGTCGGGCGGCCCGGTGCTGCCGGCCGCCGGCGGGGGCCCGCGCGACTTCGAGCTGTCCGAGGAGACGGACGAGGGCCACTTCATCCCGCCGGATCCGGAGCCGCTGCCGCCGGCGGACGTGACCACCAAGTTCGCGTGGCTCGCGGTGCTCGGCGGCCCGGCGCTGCTGCTGTTCGACGCGGTGGTGTGGCGGGAGATCTCCGGCTGGCCGGCCTGGGTCGGGTTCAGTGCCTTCCTGGGCGGCTTCGTGACCCTCGTGGTCCGGATGAAGGACCGCGACGAGGACGAGCCGGAGGACCCGGACCACGGCGCGGTCGTGTAGCCGGTGCCGTGGCCGGGCGGGTCCGCCGTGTTGCGACCCCCGGCGCGCCATCAGGGCTCGGGGATCTCCAGCACGGCGAGCACCGGCAGGTGGTCGGTCGCGGCCCGCAGGTCCGCCTCGGTGACGCCCGGCAGCCCGTGCGGTACACCGCAGGCGCGCACGATGATCCCGGGCGTGGCGAAGACGGCGTCGATCCGCTGGTAGGGGCGCTCCGGGACGGACGTGAACTCGCCGCCCCAGGGCGCCGTGACGTGCCCGTCCTGGAGCCGCGAGGCCAGCAGCCGCCACCCCTCGCCGTCCGGGTGCTCGTTGAAGTCGCCCGCGATGACGCCGAGTTCGGCGATCCCGAGCTGGTCGAGCAGCAGCTCGAACTGCCCGTACCGCTCGTCGGCGTCCAGGCTCAGGTGGCAGCTGGTGACGGTGAACGGCGCCGAACCGGGCAGCCGGAGCAGCGCGGTGGCGAAGCCGCGGGCGTGCAGGCCGCGGGTCTTGGGCAGGAAGCGGTCGTGCACGCCGAGCACCTCGACGGCGCCGGGCCGGCCGAGCAGCAGCGGCCCGGCCGCCGTCCGGCCGCCGCCGGCGAGGACGGCCGTCCCGGTGCGCCGCGCGAGCCACCCGGCCTGGCCCTCGGGCCGCCAGTAGCGCGGCGATTCCTGGATGCAGACGACGTCCGGCTCGCACGCCCGGATCACCCGGACGAGTGCTTCGCGGTCGTCGCGCAGCGAGCGGACGTTGTAGCCGAGCAGCCGCAGTCGGCGCGGGCCGGGCCCGGGCAGCGGTGCGGTGGGTGCCGTCGTCATGTTCCTCCCCGTCCGTGATCGGTGGGACCGACCGTACGGCAGCCCGGGGACGTGCGACGACGGCGGCGCGTCCGGAGGTGGTCGGGGTCCGGTCGCACCGCCGCCGGCGGGCTCTTCTTCTTCGAGGGGTGGGGCGGGTCAGACGGTGCGGGCGAGGTCGGCCGCGCCGGCGATGCCGGCGGCCGAGCCCATCGAGGCCAGGACGACCTCGGCGCGCGGGCGGTGCACGCCGCCGGTCAGGTAGTGCTCGAAGGCCTTGGCGACCGGGTCGAGCAACAACCGGCCGGAGTCGGAGACGCCGCCACCGAGGACGAAGACGCCCGGGTCGAAGAGCGCGGCGAGGTCGGCCATGCCGCGGCCCAGCCAGTCGGCGAGCTCGGCGTAGCACTCCAGGGCGAGCGGGTCGCCCGCCTCGGCGGCCTCGGTGATGTGGATGCCGCGGATGGTCTCGGCGACGCCGTCGTTGAGCTCCAGCATCCGCCGGCCGCGGACCGGGTCGGCGGCGGCCTTCTCCCGGCCGTAGCGGCGCAGCGAGCGCCCGGAGCCGTACTGCTCCCAGCAGCCCTTGCCGCCGCAGCCGCACTGCAGGCCGTCGGGGACCATGTTGAGGTGGCCGATCTCGCCGGCCACGCCGAACCGGCCGCGGTGCAGCCGGCCGTCCAGGACGATGCCGCCGCCGATGCCGGTGCCGACGGTGATCAGGACCATGTCCTCGTGGTCGGCGGCGGCGCCGAAGCGGAACTCGGCCCAGGCGGCGCAGTTGGCGTCGTTCTCGACGACGGTGTCGAGGCCGGTGAGCTCCTCGATCCGGCCGCGCAGCGGCTCGTTCTCCCAGTCGATGTTGGGCGCGAAGATCACCGTGGAACGGTTGCGGTCGACGAAGCCGGGGGCGCCGACGCCGACGGCGGTGACGTCGGGGTGCTGCTCCTTGAGCTCGCGCACGGCCTGCGCGATGGCGTCGACGGCCCACTGGGGGTCGGCCGGGGTGGGCACCCTGGTCCTGGCGAGGATCGCGCCCGCCTCGTCGACCACACCTGCCGCGATCTTGGTCCCGCCGACATCGACGCCGATGGTCAGAGCCATGTGTCCCTCAGCTATTCACTCGTTCCCGCTGGACGGAACGGTACCGCCCAAACACGCCCTCGTACACAGCCTCGCATACATTAGCCGAAGACAATCCGGGACCAACCGGGCCGTGACGCTTCAAAAGTCTTACGAATACTCCCGGTTCGTCACGCTCGGGGATGAGGTCGTCACCCGTCAGGGGTTACGGATTCACTGCTTGGTGGACGGCTCGTCGGGGCTGTCGAGGTCGATCCGCTCGCTGGCGGCGCCGTCGCCCGCGGTCCAGCGGCGCTCGTGGCCGGCCACGGCGGCGCGGTAGGCGGCCAGCAGCTCGGCGCCGGCGGCGGCGAGTCCGGAGCCGGCGGCCGCGAGGTGCCCGTAGACCTCCGGCTTCTGCTCGCGCAGCCGGTCGGCGAAGCCGGCCAGGGTGATCAGGGTGTCGGCGCCCGCCTCCTGGGCCTTCTGGCCGAAGGCGTCGGCGAACCGGCGAACCTCGTCCACCAGCGGGCCGAGCTCCGGGCCGAAGGGGTGGGCCTGCGTGTCCCCGGGACCGCCCGCCGCTCCGTCCGCCTCGGCGTCCGTCGGCCCGTTCGCCGCCTGGTCCGTCGCCCCGCCGGTCGGTCCGTTCGCCGCCTCGTCGGTCGACCCGTCCGTCGCCTCGTCCGTCGGCTCGGTGCGGTCGGTGCTGGTCATCGCGGGGCCTCCTCTGCTGCGGCCGCACCCCGCGGCCACCGGCCACCGACGCTACCCGAGGCGCGACGCGGCCCCGCGGCGCAGGAGGACGTCAGCCCCGGGGCCAGAGCGCCGGATCGGGCGCGAACCGCACCGTGAGCACCCCGTCGGTCAGCCCCGCGCCCGCGACGGTGCAGCGGCGCAGCGCCGACGGCAGGGCGAGCACCCGGCGGTGGGCGCCGAGGCCGACCACCAGCTCGTCGCCACGGCGCACGAGGTCCAGGTCGGCCCGCTCGGCGCCCGGCAGCGCGAGGTGCCACACCAGCAGGCCCTCCTCGGCGAGCCGGTCCTCCACCGGCCAGGGCTCGGCGGCCAGCGGCTCGGGGCCGGGTCCGTCCCCGTAGAGGCGGTCGGCGACGGCCTCCAGGGTGACGTCGGCGAGCCCGGTGACGAGGACGGGGGCGTCGCTCGCCGCGGTCAGCGCGGCCAGTTCCTCGCGGCGGCGCTCGGCCAGCGCGGCCAGCCACGGGTCGGGCGACTCCAGCGCCTTGTCCGGCAGCGCGCCGTGCACCACGACGGCGTCCGGCCGGTGCCCGTGCAGGGCCAGCCCGGCGCGGATCCGCCGCAGGTCGTCGAACGGATGGCCGTCGGCCGACACGACGATGCGGACGCTGGTGCCGGGCGAGGTGATCGCGGCCCGGGACTCGGCGAGCACGCCGGCGGCCTTGCCGCGGCTCTCGTACAGCCAGTCGGCGGGCATCGGGACGCCGGCCAGTCCGGCCAGCAGCGGGCGCAGCGCCCGGGCGGCCTGGCGCTGCTCGGGGACCAGCCGGTCCAGGTAGCGCTCCAGCTGCTCGGGCAGGGCGAGGGCGCCGATCAGCTCGGCGGGCGGCGGGGCGAGCACGACCAGGACGTCCCCGTCGGCGGCGGGCAGGGCGCGCAGCAGGGCGATCCGGGCGATGCCCGGGAGGGCGGTGAGCTCCTCGGGGTCGAGCGGCTCGGCCCCGAGCAGGTCGAGGGCGGGCTTGAGGCGCCCGGCGATCTCGCCGAGGGCGTGCCGGAAGGCGGCCTGCTCGTCGATCCGGGAGACGGTCAGGCCGGGCGCGTACCGCAGCGGTTCGGGTTCCAGGCGGACGCCGAGCACGGAGTCCAGCGCCCGGTGCGGGTCGTCGGCGGCCAGCAGCCAGACCCGCCGGCCGCCGCGGGCGGCGTGCAGGGCGGTGGCGGCGGCCACCGCGGGCGCGCCCGCGTCGCCGCTGACCAGGATGGTGCGTGTCGCCGTCATGCCGTCGGACCCCCGTTCCGCGCCGTCATCCCTGGGCGGGCTTCTTGCCGCCGCCGTCCTCGACGCGCTTCTTCAGGCCGGCCAGCGCGCGGTCGATGATGACCTTCTCGGCCTTGCGCTTGATCATGCCCAGCATCGGGATCTTGACGTCCACGGCGAGCTGGTACGTGACCTCGGTGCGGTCGGCGCCGAGCGGGGCGAGGGTGTAGGAGCCGTCGAGCGAGCGGAGCATCTGGCTGCGCACGAGGGTCCAGCCGACCTCGCGGTCGCCGTCCCAGGTGTAGGCGAGGACGTGCTCGTCGCGGATGGCGCCGGCGTCGAGCAGCAGGCGGACCTTCGAGGCGCGGCCGTCCTCGGCGGCCTCCAGGACCTCGATCTCCTTGACCTCGCCGGTCCAGGCCGGGTAGGCGGCGAAGTCGGCGATCACGGCCATGACCGTGGCCGGGGTCGCGTCGATGGTGATGCTCGACCTGGTGTGCTCCGCCATGGAATGGCCCTCCGACTCGGTCCCTCTTGCCTGCCGCCCCGGTCGAGGCGTGCTCGCCCGGGTGCGCCCGGAGCAGGCTATCGCGACCGGCGATCGACTCGGCCGCACGGGCACCGGGCGGCGGACGGCGGACGCCCGCGGGCGCCCGGCGGCGGCGCATGTTACCGGCCGGTCGCCCGGCCCTGCCGTAGGGTGCCAGTCGAACGACCCGGTCACGGCCTGGTCCGACCCGGCCGGGTGTGACACTTCGAACACCGGGGCCGACCCCCCTGGTCGAAGCTGCCTACCGGGCAGTAACGTCCTGCCGTCCCGCAGCGTCGCGAACGAGGAGCAGTCTTGCTCGACTTCAGCCTTCCGGCCCTCTACCAGGTACCGAGCGGCGGTAACCTCTCCGACCTCGTGCACCAGAACGCCGAGCGGTACCCGGACGTCGTGGTGCTCAGCCGGAAGGTGGACGGCCGCTGGCAGGAGTTGACCGCGACCCAGTTCCTGGTGGAGGTGCACGCGGCGGCGAAGGGCCTGATCGCCTCGGGCATCCGGCCCGGCGACCGGGTGGGCGTCATGTCCCGCACCCGGTACGAGTGGACGCTGCTGGACTTCGCGATCTGGACGGCCGGCGCGATCACCGTGCCGGTGTACGAGACCTCCTCCGCCGAGCAGGTCGAGTGGATCCTCGGCGACTCCGGCGCGGTCGCCGTGTTCGCCGAGACCGACCAGCACCTCAAGGTGGTCGAGGAGGTCCGCGGCCGGCTGCCGGAGCTGGAGCACCTCTGGCAGATCGAGGGCGGCGCGATCGCCGCGCTGGCCGAGGCGGGCGAGGGCGTCGCGGACGCGACCGTCCAGGAGCGCCGTTCGACCGCCTCCGAGGACTCGATCGCCACCATCGTCTACACCTCGGGCACCACCGGCCGCCCGAAGGGCTGTCAGCTGACGCACGGCAACTTCCTGGCCGAGTGCGGCAACGTCGTCGAGCGCCTCACCCCGCTGTTCCGCACCGGCGAGAGCTCCGTCCTGCTGTTCCTCCCGCTGGCCCACGTGCTCGGCCGGATCGTCGAGATCGCCCCGGCGATGGCCCCGATCAAGCTGGGCCACGTCTCCGACATCAAGGACGTCACCGCCGAGCTGGCCTCCTTCCGCCCGACCCTCATCCTCGGCGTGCCGCGGGTGTTCGAGAAGGTCTACAACACCGCCCGCGCCAAGGCCCAGGCCGACGGCAAGGGCAAGATCTTCGACAAGGCCGCCGCGACCGCGATCGCCTACAGCCGCGCCCTGGACTCCGGCGGCGCCGGCCTCGGCCTGCGGATCAAGCACGCGGTCTTCGACAAGCTGGTCTACAGCAAGCTGCGCGCCGCCCTCGGCGGCCGGGCCACCCACGCCATCTCCGGCGGCGCCCCGCTCGGCGAGCGCCTCGGCCACTTCTACCGCGGCATCGGCTTCACCGTCCTGGAGGGCTACGGCCTGACCGAGACCTGCGCGGCCACCGCCTTCAACCCGTGGGACAAGCCGAAGATCGGCACGGTCGGCCAGCCGGTGCCCGGCGCCTCCGTGCGGATCGCCGAGGACGGCGAGGTCTTCTTCAAGGGCCCGCACGTCTTCACCGGCTACTGGAACAACCCGCAGGCGACCGCCGACAGCCTCAAGGACGGTTGGATGGCCACCGGCGACCTCGGCTCGCTGGACTCCGAGGGCTACCTGACCATCACCGGCCGCAAGAAGGAGATCATCGTCACGGCGGGCGGCAAGAACGTCGCCCCGGCGGTGATCGAGGACCGGATCCGGGCGCACGCGCTGGTCGGCGAGGTCATGGTGGTCGGCGACCGCAAGCCCTTCATCGGGTGCCTGATCACCGTCGACCCGGACTTCTTCCCCAAGTGGAAGGAGCTCAACGGCAAGCCCGCCACCGCGACGGTCGCCGAGCTGCGCGAGGACCCGGACCTGCTGGCCGCGCTCCAGGCCGCCGTCGACGACGGCAACGCGGCCGTCTCGCACGCCGAGGCGGTCAAGAAGTTCCGCCTGCTGGACACCGAGTTCTCCGAGGAGAGCGGCCACCTCACGCCGTCCCTGAAGCTCAAGCGCAACGTCGTCCTGAAGGACTTCGCGGCCGACGTCGAGGCGATCTACCAGAAGTAGCCGCCCCGGACGCGCGAACGGGCCCGCCTCCTCGTCGGGAG
>NZ_JBHYWI010000091.1:0-32032 GCF_042751525.1 Kitasatospora sp. NPDC059408 | reverse complement strand
CGACGTGTAGAAGCCGATCCGCCCGTCGGCGTGGTAGTACGTCATGATGACGTCGTCGCGCCCGTCGCCGTTGGTGTCGCCCGCGAACAGCTGGATCGCGTTCCAGTCCCAGTTGCCGCTCGCCGGAACCGACTTGGGGGAGGACTTGAACGCGCCGATGTGCCCGGTGGCGTCCGCCAGCGCGGTGTAGAAGTCGATCGAGCCGTCGGGGCGGCGGTAGAGCATGGCCAGGTCGGTGCGGCCGTCGCCGTTGAAGTCCCCGGCGACGAGCTTCATCGCGCCACGGTCCCAGTGGCCCTCGGCCGGCACCATGTACCCGGCCGTGAAGTCGCCCAGCAGCCCGTTCGCGTCGCCCGGCGCGGTGTAGAAACCGATCCGCCCGTCCGCGTGGTAGTACGCCATGAGCGCGTCCGCACGCCCGTCGCCGTCCGTGTCACCGCGCACGCCGCGCTTGTGCACGACGCCGTTGACCCACCCGGCCACGTCGTCCACCCGGCTGGAGGACACCCCGGTACGGGTCTCGGCCACCCCCAGGCACCCGCCCTGCCACGAACGCGACGCCACCGCCACCAGCTCGGCCCTGCCGTTCGTCTCACGCACCGTGGGCGCACCCGTGTCGCCCTTGCACACCGCCGCCCCGTTCTGGCCACTGGTGGCGACGGCCGTCGCCTGCACGGCGTCCAGACCGAACACCCCCGAGTGGAGCCTGCCCGGCACCCACTCGTCCTTGGTGCGCCCGTACCCCGCCACACGCAGCTTCTCGCCCGCCACCGGCGCGCCCGTCGCCACGGCCAGCGGCGCGATGCCGTCCACCGGCGTGCTCAGCCGCGCCAGCACCAGGTCCCGGTCGGCCCGCGGCACCAGCTGCGTCACCTGCACCTCCCGCCCGCCCGACCCGGCCAGATCGGTGCGCCCGACGACGGCGGTGGTCTTCCACTTCGGCGCGCCGGCCGTCAGCGCCTGCGGCTGCGCCGGGTCGTCGGAGAAGCAACCGGCAGCCGTGACGATCCAGTTGCGGTCCACCAGCGCACCGGTGCAGGAGCGCAGGCCGTCACCGATCGAGAGCTTCGCGGTGTAGGCGTACGCCCCGTCCGCCGCCGCGTCCCCGACGACGGCCCCGGCCGGCGCGGCGGAGAAGGTGGTCAGCGCACCGGCTGCCGCGGCGACCGCGACGCAGAGTATGCCCGCGCGGCGCGAACGGGACGAAGTGCTGTGGGACATGGGAACGTTCCCCCCTGGGAAAGGCCGGGATCAGCCGGCGGTGGTGGTAGCGGCGATGACGGCGGCAGTGACGATGACGGCGGCAGTGGCGGCGGTGGCAGCAGCGGCACTGCCGACGGCGGCGCCGGGCAGGACAGCGGCACCCCTCCGCGCAGGACTGCTCGCCCCGTGCACCCATCCCCCCGTTTCTGCAGCTCCGCAGCGCATGCGGACCTTGCGGTGCAATGCGCCCGGGACGGCCCGCATCGTTCCCCCGGGACACCTGACCGAAGGTCATGGGGGAGTAAGGCAAAGCCAAAGAGTAGGAGATCACAGGACGTGCAGAAACGGCTGCGCCCGTTGGGGATCTTGGCCGGAAATCCTCGGCGATCTGCATGATCACGCAGGTTCCCGCGCTGGTCCGGGGGTTGCCGGGGTACTGCGGCCCGGCGCGTACCGGGGTGTTGGAGACCGTTGCGGAAACCTGAAGAGCCGGTTCGCGCCACGGCCGGGAATTGCGCGTCCCGTTCTCCGGACGGTTCGCATCGTGTGCCGTGCGTTCGCCGCGTACTCGGATCAGGCGTGGACGAAGGAGAGTCGGGGAGCTTTCCCGGACATTTCGGTGTGCGGGGTGTGCGGGGTGTGCGGTCCCGGGGAGGCGGTGCCGCGGCGGTGGCCGTCTTCCGGCCCTGCGGGCTCCGGCGCTCCGGGTTCCGGCGCTCCTGCGGGGCATTCGGCGTCCGGGGATTCCCGCAGGCCTCGTCCGGAGAGCGCCGAGGCCCTGCTGCCCCCGCGTGTCACGGGGGCGGCAGGGCCTCGGTGTGTGCGTGTACGGGCGGTGATCGCGGCGCCCGCGGCCTTCGGTCAGCTCGCGCCGGCGGGGGGCTTGCCGGTCTCGTGGGCCAGGGCCTTCTTGGAGACCGCGTCGAGCAGCGGGCTCAGACGGTCGGTCAGGTGCTGGTAGTCGGTGGCGTGGCCGTCGGACCACTGGCCGAGGCCGACGATCATCGCGCGGCCGGCGCCCGCGAAGGACTGCACCATCCCGCTGTCGGCCGGCAGGACGGGCAGGCCCGCGCCCGGGGGCGGGGCCTGGGCGCCGACCTGGTGGTCGGTGATGTCCGCGGCCAGCCGGGTGAGCACGTGGGCGGTGTCGGCGGGGTCGCTGAAGGTGAACACCGACAGGTTGTACTGGTTGCTCCGCTCGTCCTTGTACAGGGCGACCTGGTGGCTGAGGCAGCCGTGACCCTGCTTCACCAGCGCGATCAGGCGCGGGCCCACCGAGTCCGCGCTCGTGCACGTGGTCAGCGTCTTCGAGCCGACCCGGGTGTAGACGATGCCGCCGGCCGTCACCTGCGCCGGGTACGCGTCCTCCAGCGCGATCGGCGCCAGCACGCCCGGCGCGCCCGGCGAGGCCGAAGCGGCGGCGGAGGGGGCGGAGGGGGCGGAGGCGGGCGCGCCGGGCGCGGGGGTGGAGGCGGCGGGCGCCGGGGCGGGCTTCGCGGCCGGGGTGCCGTCGTCGCCGGCGGGCTGGAGGACCCGCATCACCGCGAAGGCGACCGCCGCCGCGCCCGCCGCGTACGCCAGGTTGCGCGGCCAGACCCGGGGCAGCTCGCCGCCGCGGTCGTCACTGCTGTTGTTGCTGTTGCTGCTACTGCTGTTCACGGGCAAACGCTAGTGGCCGGTCGCGGGTGAACTGAAATTCGTGCAGGTCACGGCTTGATCACCGTTGTTCCGGCGGCCGTGGCCTCGCGTTCCAGCGGGCGCCGCACCGCCCACGGCAGGACGAACCACAGGCCCGCGAAGACCAGCGCCACCACCCCGGAGATCACCAGCGCCACCGGTGTGCCGAGGACGACGTCCAGCACCAGCAGCACCGCGCCGCTCAGCGCCGAGGCCAGCAGCACCAGGCCGAGCTGGGCGATGCGCACCGACACCCTGACGATCCGTTCCTTGCCCGGGTGGCGGAACAGGCCGCGGTGCAGCGCCACCGGCGTCGCGAACACCGCGGAGGCCAGCACCGCCAGCAGCAGCGTGGTGACGTACACGTCCTGCTGCAGGTCGCCGAGCTCGGCGAAGCGCGGGGTGAAGGCCACCCCGAGCAGGAACGCGAACACGATCTGCACCCCGGTCTGCAGCACCCGCAGCTCCTGCAGCAGCTCGATCAGCCGCCGGTCCGCCCGCGCCGCCGGGCTCTCCGTGAAGAAGGGCGGCGCGGGGGAGGGGGTGCCGGACGGGGGCTGCGGCGCAGGGGTGCTGGTCATGCGTCACATTGTGCGGGCCCGCGCGGGTCGGTGGCCGCCGTCCGGGCGGCCGGTGTCCGGGCCCGCCTCCAGGCGCTGCTGCCAGACGGTCAGCAGCCCCTCCAGCGCGCGCGCCTGCCCGGGGTCGAGCAGGGCGAGCAGCCGGTGCTCGTTGCGCATGTGCGCGGTGAACGCCTCGTCGATCAGCCGCACGCCCGCCCCGGTGAGCGCGACCACGCGCCCGCGCCGGTCGCCCTCGGCCTGGCGGCGGGTGACCAGCCCGGCCCGCTCCAGCCGGTCGATGCGCTTGGTCATCGCCCCGGTGGTCACCATCGTGTGCGCCGCCAGCTCCCCGGGCGCCCGCTCGTACGGCGCCCCGGCCCGGCGCAGCGCCGCCAGGACGTCGAACTCGCCCTCGCCCAGGCCGTAGCGCGCGTAGACCAGGTTCAGCTCGCCGGTCAGGCGCGCGGCCAGGCGGTGCAGGCGCCCGATCACGGCCTGCGGGGAGACGTCCAGGTCGGGACGCTCGCGGCGCCACTCGGCCTGGATCGCGGCCACGTGGTCCGGGCCCGGCGGGCCCTGCGGGTCCTGTCGGTCGGGGGCCTGTGAGTCCTGCGGGGCGGGGTCCTGCGGGTTCTGCCGGTGGGGGTCCTGCGGGTCCTGCGGGGCGGGGTGCTTCGGCTCCATGGTGCCCATCGTAGCGCGCATAGCTTCCCGGGAAGCTATATTGGCTTCCATGGAAGGTAATCTGCGGTGGGTGCTCCTGACCGCCCTCGCCCCCCTCGCCTGGGGCGCCAACTACTACGTCACCCGCGCCTGGCTGCCCCCCGACCAGCCCCTGTGGGGAGCCGCCCTGCGCGCCCTGCCCGCCGGCCTGCTCCTGCTCGCCCTCGCCCGCCGCCGCCCCCACGGCCCCTGGTGGTGGCGCTCGGCCCTGCTCGGCACCCTCAACACCGCCGTCTTCTTCGTCCTGCTCTACCTCGCCTCCCAGCAGCTGCCCACCAGCACCGCCGCCACCGTCATGGCCGCCTCCCCGCTCGCCATGCTGCTCACCGCCTGGGCCCTGGCCGGCCAGCGCCCCCGGCGCGCCCACCTGGCGGGCGCGTTCGTCGGGCTCGGCGGGGTCGCGCTGATGCTCCTGGGCTCCGGCGCCACGGTGACCGCCGGCGGGCTCGCGGCCTCCACGGCGGCCATGCTCGTCTCCTCCGTCGGCTACGTCCTGGCCGCGCGCTGGCGCGAGGGCGCCGACCCGCTGGCCGCCACCTCCTGGCAGCTGACCGCCGGCGGCCTGCTCCTGCTGCCGCTGGCCGCCGCCGCCGAAGGCCCGCCGCCCGCCATGGACGCGCGTGTGCTGCTCGCCTTCGGCTACGTGACCGTGGTCGCGACCGCGCTCGCGTTCGCGCTCTGGTTCGCGGGCCTGCGCCACCTGCCGGCCGGCACCGTCGGTCTGTTCGGCCTGCTCAACCCGCTCGCCGGGGTGCTGCTGGGCACGGCGCTCGGCGGCGAGCACCTGGGCGCGCGGCAGGGGGCCGGACTGGTCCTGGTCCTGGCCGGCGTCCTCCTCGGCCGTCCCCGCGGCCCCGCCCGCAATCCCGTCCGCCCCGGCGCCCCGCAGCCGGACACTCCCAGGCCGGCGCGCACCGGCGGCTGAACACCCGTCACGGCGGCCCTCCGCCCGTCGGGCCGGTCCGGGATGTCGGAGGGCCTGGCTACGATCCCGGGCATGGGCTACACCACGGAATTCACCGGCCGGATCGCCGTCGAGCCGCCACTCAACGAGCAGGAGGCCGCCTACCTGCGGAAGTTCGCCGGCACCCGGCGCATGGACCGTGCCAACGGCCCCTACTACGTCGACGGCACCGGCCACGCGGGACAGGGCCCCGACCCGGACGTCCGCGACTCCGGCAGGCCCCCGGCGGGCCAGCCCGGCCTGTGGTGCCAGTGGGAGCCCACGGACGACGGCGCCGCGATCGCCTGGAACGGGCACGAGAAGTTCTACGACGCGCCCGAGTGGATGGCCTACCTGATCGACCACTTCCTCAAGCCCGGCGCCCACGCCCAGGGCCAGCCCGGGTTCGGGGACTTCACCTTCGACCACGTGCTCGACGGCGTGATCGACGCCCAGGGCGAGGAGTCCTGGGACACCTGGCAGCTGACGGTACGTGACAACGCGGTGTCCGCGTCCGGGCCCGTGGAGCCCGAGACGGTGTGGCTCTGCGGGGGCTGCATCGAGGTGATCGCCGACGAGGACACCGTCTGCTGCCCGGGAACGGAACCGATCCCGGCCTACGCCGGGTAGGCGCGGGGGAGCACCCAGGGGCGTCCGCACCGCCGAGCCCGACGTCCGGCCCCGCTACCTGTTCGACGACTGCGGCGACGACGCCGACGACGCCTTTGACGACGGCCGCGCCCCCACGCCGCCGACCCGGCCACCGTCCTCAAACACGACCGCCGCCCGGCCGGGACGATCGAGCTGCCGGGTCGGGGCGCAACGCCTTCCGGGACGCGGGAGTTCTCGTGCGCCATGCGGTACCGGAGTCAGTGGTCCCGACCGGCCTCGTGCAGCAGCTCGCGAAAGCCCGCCTCGGTCCGCTCGCGGAAGCCGAAGAAGAACTTGTTGGCCAAGGGGACGGCCCACCTGCTGCCCCGGCCGGCCACGTTGAAAACCCGGTGCGTGACCCTGGTGCGCCCGGCCTCCTCGGTGACCTCGTACTCTCCGCGGTACCACCAGCCGCCCTGATAGGCGAACCGGCCCTGCTCCCGGTCGATTTCGGCCCGTGCCGGATCCAGCCCCACGACTCCGCTGAACGTGCGGGCAATGAGGTCCAACACGCGGTCGGCCGAAGCGTCCACGGTGTCGGTGAGCACGATCATCGGCTTCCTCGTCATGGCGCCAGTCTGCCAGGATCCGTCGGTATGGGGACGGATGCGGTGGTGGCCGGAGCGCGGGCCATTCCGGCCGAACTGGCCTTTGCGGCAGGAAAGTTGGTCGGCGACCGGAGCGATCTGGCTGCGCGGCCCGGGAGTTGGTGTGGGAGCCGGCTCGGCGGGGGCCGGTGGCCCGTTGCGGGGCGGGTCACAGGTGGCGGTCGAGGGTGGGGTCGGTGCCGGCCGGGGGCAGGGTCAGGACGGCCTTGCCGCGGATGTCGCGGCGGGCCAGGGCGGTGAGGGCGTCGGGGGTGCGGGTCCAGTCGGCGGTGAGGCTCGTGTGGGGGGTGAGCCGGCCGTCGGCGACCAGGCGCACCAGGGTGGCGAGGTCGGCCGCCATGCCCGGACCGGCCTCTCCGGTGGCGCCGGCGGGGTCGCCGCTGATCAGGCCGACGAGGCGGGCGTTCCAGCCCTGGGCGTAGAAGTCGCCGATGGACAGCTGGGAGGGCCCGGCGACGTTCCCGTACAGGACGGCCGTGGCGCCGGGGGCGAGCAGGCGGACGGCATCGGTGAGGCCGGGGCCGCCGATGCCGTCCAGGACCAGCTGGTAGGGGCCGTGGGCGGCGGCGTCCGCGAGGCCGGTGACGATGTGGCGGGCGCCCAGGGCCCGGGCGGCCTCGGCCCGTTCGGGCCGGCTGACGTGGGCGGTGACGCGGGCACCGGCGGCCGCCGCGAGCTGGACGGCGAACTGGCCGACGCCGCCGGTGGCGCCCGTGACCAGGACGTTCGCGCCCAGGAGCGGGCCGCCCTGGCGCAGGGCCCGCAGGGCGGTGACGCCCGCGATGGGCAGGGTCGCCGCCTGCGTGAAGGGGACGGCGTCCGCCAGGACGGCGGCGCTGTGGACGGGCACGGCCGCGCGCTCGGCCCAGCCGTGCTCGTCCAGGCGCGCCAGCACGCGGGTGCCGGCGGCGGGGCCGGTGCCGTCGGCGGCGGCGCGCAGCACGGTGCCGGCGACGTCCTGGCCGGGGCGCCAGCCGTCGGGGCGGCGGCGGATGAGGTTGAGCTCGTCGCGGTTGAGGGCGTAGGCGTGGACGGCCATGAGGAACTCGCCGTCGGCGGGCTCGGGTTCGGGCAGGGTGTCGCTCAGGCACAGGCCGGCCGGGGCGGTGGGGTCGGTGATGAAGCCGCGCATCGTGATCAGTCCTTCAGGAGGAGGGGGAGAGGGGGAGGGGGAGGGCAAAGGGGGGCAGGAGGTCAGGCGGAGACGGGGGTCTTGGTGTCCGGGGCCGCGGCGGCGGGTGCGGAGACGGGCGCGGCGGCGGGTGCCTGGGGCCGGGGAAGCCGCGTGACCAGGGCGGTCGCCGCCGCGTACAGCAGCGCGGCGAGCCACAGGGCGTGTTCGGCGGCGCCCGCGTAGCCGGCCGGGGTGGGGTGGTGGCCCAGGGCGGAGAAGAAGACGGCGCCGAGGACGGCCACACCGGTGGCGGTGGAGAACTGCTGGGTGGTCGTCAGGATCCCGGAGGCGGCGCCGGCCCGCTCGGGGCGCACGCCGCCCAGGACGGTGCCGGTCAGGGCGGGCATGGTCAGCCCGCTTCCCAGGCCCACCAGGGCCAGCGGCGCGGCTATCAGCGGCGCTCCGGCCGAGGCGCCGGCCAGGTGCAGTTCGAGGGCGAGCAGGGCGATGCCGGCGGTGCCCAGGGCGTTGCCGGCCGGCAGGGCGCGCGGGCCCAGGCGGGCGGCCAGGTGCCGGCCGAGCAGGGCGGCGGTCATGGTGCCGACGCCCAGCGGCACGAACACCAGCCCGGCGTGGGCGGCGTCCAGGCCGAGCCCGCCCTGCAGGAGCAGGGTGGTGGTGAGCATCAGGCCGCCGAAGGAGGCCATGACGGCGACGTTGACGAGCAGTCCGACGCGCAGCGGGCGGGAGGCGAACAGGGCGAGGTCGAGCAGCGGCTCGCCGCCGCGCGCGGCCACACGGCGCATCCAGGCCAGGGCCGCGGCCAGCGCGGGCACGGCGGCCGCCAGCGACAGCACGCTCCACAGCGGCCAGCCCTCCTCGCGTCCGACCACCAGCGGCACCAGGGCGAGCGCGAGGGCGAGGGTCAGGGCGAGCGCGCCGACCGGGTCCAGGCCGGGGCGGGCGGCAGGGGCGCGCCGGGGCAGCAGACGGGCGGCCGCGGCCAGCGCGCCGACGCCGACGGGCCCGTTCACCAGGAAGATCACCCGCCAGCCCAGGCCGAACACGTCGGCCTGCAGCAGCGCTCCGCCCAGCACCTGCCCCGCTATGCCGCCCAGACTGATCGTCAGCCCGAACCAGGCCAGGGCACGCGGGCGCTCCCCGGCCGGGAAGGCGGCCGTGATCAGGGCGAGGACCTGCGGGGCCATCGCCGCCGCCGCCAGACCCTGCACGAGACGGGCGGCGATCAGCTCGGGGGCACTGGCGGCCAGCCCGCACAGCAGGGACGCGGCCGTGAAGCCCGCCATGCCGAGCAGGAACAGACGCCGGTGGCCGAACAGGTCGCCCAGCTTGCCGCCGGTGACCAGGCCCGCCGCGTAGGTGAACCCGTAGCCGCCGACGACCAGTTCGAGCGCGGCCGGACCCGCCCCCAGGTCGCGGGCCAGGGAGGGAGCGGCGACGTTGACGACCATGTAGTCGAACGCGGCCATGAAGGTCGCCAGCAGGATCACCGGCAGGGTGCGCCAGCGGCGCGGATCGGGAAGAACGGCGTGCACGGACGGAGCCTTTCGTCGGCGCACCGCGTGGTGCGCGGCGGTGTCGATCACCGCTGGGAAGAGCCTCGCTCCGCACACCCGCCCCGCACATGGGGCGGATTGCCTAGACACCTCTTCAGATCCGGCGCCCGGGCGCCCCGAACCCTGCCGAACGGCACACAACCCAGGCCCCGGCCAGGGCGTCGGCCGCCTCGGCCAGGACCTCGGCCAGGACCTCGCCCCGCCCGCCCCGCCCGCCCCGAGCACCTCGGCGCACCCCCGCCCGCCCCGACGTAGGATGCCGCCGGTGATCACGCCGTCCCGCCCCGCGCCCCTGCTGGCCCGCAGCGCCGAACTGCGCGCCCTCGCCGACGCCCACGCCCACGCGTCCGCCGCCGGCCCGCTGACGGTCCTCGTCGGCGGGGAGGCCGGGATCGGCAAGACCCGCCTCGTCGAGGAGTTCACCACCCACCTCGCCGCGCACACCGACACCCGCGCCTACCTCGGCGGCTGCCTGGCCCTGGGCGCCGACAGCCTCCCCTACGCCCCGTTCGCCGCCCTGCTGCGCGCCCTGGCACGCGAGTTCGGCACCCCGTGGACGGCCGGCGCCCTCGGCCCCGCCGGGCGCCGCGCCCTCGCCCCCTGGCTGCCCGAACTCGACGACACCCCCCACCCGCACGCCCTCGACGACCCCCGGACACCGCCCGCACCCGACCCCCACGGACGCTCCCGCCTCTTCGACGCCGTCCGCACCCTCGTCGAGGCCGCCGCCGCACACCACCCCGTCGTCCTGGTCGTCGAGGACCTCCACTGGGCCGACACCTCCAGCCGCGACCTCCTGCTCTACCTCGCCCGCACCCTCACCCGCCCCGGCGTCCTCCTCCTGGCCACCCACCGCTCCACCGACCTGCCCGACGACCACCCCCTGCACCCCCTGCTCACCGCCCTCGCCCGCCTGGGCCCCGTACGCCGCGTCGACCCCGCCCCGCTGCGCCGCGCCGACGTCGCCCGCTGGCTGGCCGACCACGGACTCGACCCCGCCCGCGCCGAGGAGATCCACCGCCGCAGCCAGGGCAACCCCCTGTTCGTCGAGGCCCTCGCCGAGGCCGGCGGCCCCGCCACCCCCGTCCCCCTGCGCGACCTGCTGCTCACCGCCCTGCGCGAACTGCCCGATGCCGCACGGCAGGTGGTGCGCGCCGCCTCGGCCGCCTGAGCCGTCGAGGACACCGTCGGCCACCGCCTGCTCACCGCCGTCCTGCCCGACCACGCGGACCTGGACCAGTGGCTGCGCCAGGCCGTCGAACGCCGCCTGCTGCAGCCCGACGGCGACGGCTACCGCTTCCGCCACGCCCTGCTGCGCGCCGCCGTCCACGAGGACCTGCTGCCCGGCGAACGCGCCCGCCTGCACGCCGCCTACGCCCGCGCGCTGGCCGCCGACCCCGCCCTCGCCGCACCCGACCGGCTCGACGCGGCCCTGGCCGCCCACTGGCACGCCGCCGGCGACCGCCCCCGCGCGCTGGCCGCCGCCGCCCGCGCCGCCGACCGGGCCCGGCGCGCCCACGCCTACGCCGAGCAACTCGCCCTGCTGGAACGGGTCCTGGACCTCTGGCCCACCGGCGGCCACCCCGCCGGCGGCCACCCCGACACCGATGCCGGCACCGATGCCGCCGCCCCGCCCGAGCGCGCCGACGTGGCGGCCGCCGCCGCCCGCGCCGCCCTGGACGCCGGCCAGGCCCTGCGCGGCATCGCCCACGCCACCACCGCCCTCGACCTCCTCGACACCACCCCCACGGGCCCCGCCGCACCGGCCGCCGCCGCCCGCCGCGCCCTGCTGCTGGAGACCCGCAGCCTGCTCAAGCACCGCGCCGGCCAGGACGGCCTGGACGACCTGCGCGAAGCCGTCCGCACCCTGCCCGACACCCCCACCGACACCCCCACCGCACCGGACACCCCCACCGACGCCCCCGCCGTCGCCGTCCGCGCCCGCCTGCTCGCCACCCTCGCCAGCCGCCTGTGGGTCCTGACCCACCACCACGAGGCCCTCGGCCACGCCGAAACCGCCCTCCACCTCGCCCGCCGGGCCGGCGACCCCGGCGTCCAGGCCCTCGCCCTGGCCACCCTCGCCGCCCACGCCTCCCACACCGGAAACCCCGACCAGGCCCGCGCCCACTGCGACACCGCCGCCCGCCTGGCCGCCGAAGCCGGCGACGACGACACCGCCGCCCTCGTCGCCGTCGTCGCCTGCGTCACCCACAAGGCCGACGGCCGCTACGAGGACGCCGCCACCGCCGCCCGCCACGGCCTGGACGCCGCCCGCCGGGCCGGACTGGCCGGCAGCCGCGGCGCCGTCCTGGCCGCCGTCCTCGCCGACGCCCTCACCCACCTCGGCCACCACGACCAGGCCCGCACCGCCGCCGACGACGCCCTCGCCCTCGACCCGCCGCCCCTGTACCGGGCCGTCCTGCTCACCTGCCTGGGCACCCTCGCCCTCACCGCCGACGACACCGGCGCCGCCACCGAGGCCGCCGCCCACGCCGAACGCCTCCTGACCCCCCACTACACCGGCCGCGAATTCCTCCTGCCCCTGCACGACCTCCAGCTGCGCACCGCCCTCGCCACCGGCGACCACACCCGCGCCGCCCACCTGCTGCGCACCGCCCTCGCCGACCCGCACCTGGCCGACCACCCCGCCCTCGCCTGGCCGCTGGCCCACACCGGCCTGCTCACCGCCCAGACCCTGCACCCCGACCCGGCGGCCGCCGGCCTCACCACCACCCTCACCGCCCTCGTCGAGCACCTGCCCGCCCCCGGCCCCCTCCAGCAGGCCCACCGCGCCTCCTGCCGCGCCCTCCTGAGCACCGAGGCCGCCGCCCAGCACGCCGCCGTCACCGCCTGGCGCACCCTCGCCCACCCCCACCCCCTCGCCGAAGCCCTGCTGCGCGCCGCCGACGCCGCCCTGGCCACCGGCGAGCGCACCGCCGCCGAGGAGTTCCTGCGCGAGGCCGACACCCTCGCCACCGCCCTGCCCGCCCCCGCCCTCACCCGCCACACCGCCCGCCTGGCCGCCCGCCACCGCCTGACCACCACCGCCCCCGAAGGCGCCCAGGGCCTGGGCCTGACCCCGCGCGAGACCGACGTGCTGCGCCTGGTCGCCCAGGGCCACAGCAACCGCGCCATCGGCGAGGCCCTGTTCATCTCCGCCAAGACCGCCGGCGTCCACGCCTCCAACATCCTCGCCAAACTCGCCGTCACCTCCCGCACCGAGGCCGCCGCCCTGGCCCACCACCGCCGCCTCTTCGACTGACATCCGCCCCTCCCGGCGGCAGGCCCCGACACGCCGGGCGGCCTTGCGGCGCCCTCGGGGGAGGGGGAGGGGTTGTGAGAACAGTGGGCTCTCGCTCCCGGCTGTCGGTGGCGGGGACAGGAGCAGGCTGCTGCCGCTGGTACGCCGTGCAGTCTGGCGGAACCCTCCGGGGCGAGGGGATGCGAGAACCGCGGGTCCCGGCCGTCGGCGGCGGGGACGGGAACAAGCTGCCGCCGCCGGTACGCCGTGCAGTCTGGCGGAACCCTCCGGGGCGAGGGGATGCGAGAACCGCGGGTCCCGGCCGTCGGCGGCGGGGACGGGAGGCGGCTGCCGCCGCCGGTACGCCGTGCAGTCTGGCGGAACCCTCCAGGGGCGAAGGGATGCGAGAACCGCGGGTCCCCGCTCCCGGCTGTTGGCGGCGGGGACGGGAGGCAGCTGCCGCCGGCACGCCCGGCTCGCGGAGCCCTCCGGGGGAGGGCAGGCCCGGTGGCCGCCCGCGGTACCGGTCGTCCGGGAACGTACGGACGCCGGCCGGGAGATGTGCCCGCCCCGCCCCGCGCCGTGCGCACCTCCGCGACTGGACCGGGCCCCTCGCGCGCTGGTGGAATGACCCGCGCGCGAGGGGCGCGGGTGTCACGGATCACGGGGGAGTGCCGGTGCGCACGGGGATGGAACTGGCCGACCGCTACGAGCTGGCCGGCCTGATCGGCCGCGGCGGCATGGGCGAGGTGTGGCGCGCCACCGACCGGCGGCTGCGCCGCCCGGTGGCCGTCAAGATCCTGCCGCTGGCCGCCGGCGCGGACGCCACCGAGGTGGCCCGCTTCCGCCGCGAGGCCGAGATCGCCGCCCAGCTGGTGCACCCGGGCATCACCACCGTCTTCGACGTCGGCGAGCACCACGACGGCACCCAGCCCGTGCTGTTCCTCGTGATGGAGCTGATGCGGGGCCACGACCTGCAGCGCACCATCGCCGGCCACCCCGGCGGACTGCCCCTGGACCAGGCACTCGACCTCGCCGCGCAGGTGCTGGAGGCCCTGGCCGCCGCCCACGCGCACGGCATCGTCCACCGCGACATCAAACCCGCCAACCTGTTCCTGCTGGACGGCGGACGGGTCAAGATCTGCGACTTCGGGATCGCCCGCCTGGCCGGCGCCACCCAGCTCACCGCCACCGGCGCCATCGCCGGCACCCCGCTCTACATGGCCCCCGAACAGATCAACGGCGCCACCGGCCTCGACCACCGCACCGACCTGTACGCGTTCGGCTGCGTCCTCTACCAGCTGCTCACCGGCAGCCCCTGGGTCGACACCGCCACCGGCAACATCGGCTCGATCCTCTACCAGCACATCGACAAGACCCCGCCCGCCCCCGGCACCGTGCGCGCCGGCATCCCCGCGCACCTGGACGCCCTCGTCCTGGACCTGCTCGCCAAACACCCCGCCGACCGGCCCGAGGACGCCCACGCCGCCCTGGCCCGCCTGCGTCCGCCGGCCGAACAGCCCCCGGCCCCGGCCCCGACCGCCGTCGACACACCGCCCCCGCCCCGGGCCGCCGAGCCGCCCCGGGCCATCGAGGCGCCCCGCAGGCCCGTCCTGCTGTCCCCGGTCACCTTCGACGACCCCCGCGTCATCCGCGCCCGCCGCCGGCGCATCGCGCTCATCGGCGCCTGTACGCTGCTGGCCGCCGGCCTGGTGATCGCCTTCGTCAACGCCCCCGGCTCCTCCCCGGACACCGGCGCCGCGTCCGCCGCGACGGGCACCCGCGAGCAGCCCGGAGGACTCCCCGTGCCCGGGCGCGGCCCGACGCTGACGCCCAGTGCGGGCGGCCCGGCCTACGTCCAGCTCTACCAGCCGGCCACGTTCACCATGCAGGGCGGGAGCTGCCCGTTCAACGGCGGATCGGGCTGGGGCGTCCAGCTCGACGACCCCGCCGGCCCGCCGCACGCCACCGCCCGGCGGGGCAACGTCACCTACCAGTGCGACGGCCAGGGCGCCGCGCCCGTCCTGCACATCGCCACCGACCTCGTCGCCCCCGTGGACGCGCCGAAGGACCTCGCCGGCTGCCTGACGGCGCTCCAGCAGCTGGACAGCCGGCAGAAGTACAAGAACACCGCGCTGACCTACGACCAGCTCACCGCCGGCACCCGGTTCTGCCTCGACAGCAGCGACCAGTCCGGCCACAGCGTCATGTACCTCGAACTGCGCGTCAAGGACCCCGACCGCGACCTCACCTTCACCGCCACCGCCTGGAAGCAGTCCGCGCACTGACCCGAGCACCGACCCGCGCACGAGGCCGCGGGAAATCCCGTCGCGCCGCGCCGCCCGCCTTCCCTAGACTCGCCGGGCAGTCACACCCGTGACGCGCCGAGACCAGCAGTGAGGGGAGGGGAGTGGCCATGGCCGCCCAGCGCACCGCCGCCACCCCCTCCACGGCTCCTGCCGCCTCTCCCGCGTCCCGGTACGAGGTGATCCTGGTGTCCCCGTCCTTCCGGTGCCCGCTGCGCGGCCGGCACCGGGGGACGAGTGCGACGAACGCCTGAACAAGGCCACCCGCAGACGGCCGAGGGCCGCACACGCCACCACAGGCGACGTCACGTCAGCACCCGTCGAATCGCGCGCCCACCCACCCACGGATCACCTCCGAAAGGCCGGGCCATGCGCACCGAGACCACCACCGGCACCGCCACCACCACGACCACCGGCACCGCCGGCACCGCCACCGCGATCGCCGCCGTCCGCAACCTCGGCATCCTCGCCCACGTCGACGCCGGCAAGACCACCGTCACCGAACGGATCCTCTACCTCACCGGCACCACCCACAAGCGCGGCGAGGTCCACGACGGCACCACCGTCACCGACTTCGACCCCCAGGAACGCGACCGCGGCATCACCATCTTCGCCGCCGCCGTCTCCTGCGCCTGGGCCGGGCACCGGATCAACCTCATCGACACCCCCGGCCACGTCGACTTCGCCGACGAGGTCGAGCGCTCGCTGCGCGTCCTGGACGGCGCGGTCGCGGTGTTCGACGCGGTGGCCGGCGTCGAGCCGCAGAGCGAGTCGGTGTGGCGTCAGGCCGAGCGCCACGGCGTGCCCAGGATCGCGTTCGTCAACAAGCTGGACCGCGCCGGCGCCGACCTGGACGCCGCCGTCGCCTCCATCCGCGAGCGCCTGCACCCGCACCCGCTGGCCGTGCAGCTGCCCGTCGGCGCCGAGGACGCGTTCACCGGCGTCGTCGACCTGATCACCTTGCGCGCCCTGACCTGGAGCGAGGAGGACGGCATGCGCGAGCACCCGGTGCCCGCGCACCTCGCCGACGAGGCCGCCGCCCGCCGGCGCGCCCTGGAGGAGGAGGTGGCCGCCCTGCACCCCGGCGCCCTGGAGGAGTTCTGCACCGACGGCGCCCTGGGCGCCGCCACCCTGACGGCCGCCCTGCGCGACCTGACCGCCGCCGGCGAGGCGGTGGTGGTGCTGTGCGGCTCCGCCTACCGCAACCGCGGCATCGAACCGCTCCTGGACGCCGTCTGCGCCTACCTGCCCTCCCCGCTGGACGTGCCCGCCGTGCGCGGCACCGCCGGCCCCGGCGACGACACCGTCCTGGAGCGCGCCGCCGACCCCGGGCAGCCGTTCACCGCCCTGGCGTTCAAGGTGAGCGCCGCCCCCACCGGACGCCTGACCTACCTGCGCGTCTACGCCGGTCGACTGGAGAAGGGAGACCTCGTGCTGGACACCACCACCGGCCGCATGGAGCGCGTCGCGCGCATCCTGCGCGTCCAGGCCGACCGCCGCACCGAGACCGACCGGGCCCTGGCCGGGGACATCGTCGCCGTGATCGGCCCCAAGGCCGCCCGCGCCGGCGCCACCCTGTGTGCGCCCGGTGCCCCGATCCTGCTGGAGGCCCCGGTCAGCGCCGAGCCCGTCGTCACCGTCGCCGTCGAGGCCCGCCGCGCCGCCGACACCGACAAGCTCGCCACCGCGCTGGCCCGCCTCGCCGAGGAGGACCCGTCGCTGCGGGTGCGCACCGACCCCGAGACCGGGCAGCGCACGCTGGCCGGGCTGGGGGAGCTGCACCTGGAGGTCGCGGCGGAGAAGATCCGCCGCGAGCACGGCATCGACACCGTCGTGGGCCGCCCGCGCGTGGCCCACCGCGAACGCCTGGCCGCGGGCGTCAGCGGCTTCGTCCACCGGCACGTCAAACAGGACGGCGGCGCCGGCCAGTTCGCGCACCTGGTGCTCGACGTCCAGCCCCTGGACGACACGCAAGAGGAGGAGTTCGTGTTCACGTCCACCGTCACCGGCGGACGGGTCCCGCGCGAGTACGTGCAGGCCGTCGAGGCCGGCTGCCGCGACGCCCTCGCCGAGGGCCCGCTCGGCGGCCACCCCGTCACCGGCGTGCGCGTCACCCTCACCGACGGCGCCACCCACCCCAAGGACTCCTCCGAGCTCGCCTTCCGCACCGCCGCCCGCAACGGCGTGCGCGAGGCCCTGCGCGCCGGGCGCCTCCAACTGCTGGAGCCCGTCGTCCAGGTGACGGTCAGCGTGCCCGAGGACGCGCTGGGCACCGTCCTCGGCGACCTCGCCGCCCGCCGCGCCCACGTCCAGGCCACCGACGTCACCCGGGCGGGCGCCCAGGTGACGGCCGTGGTGCCGCTGGCCGAACTGTTCGGCTACGCGAGCCGCCTGCGCTCGCGCACCCAGGGCCGCGGCACCTTCACCACCCGCCCGGCCGGCTACGCCCCCGCACCCGCACCGGTGCCCGCGGCGTGAGCCACCCGGTCCGCCCCCCGCCCGCACCGGGCCCGGGGGCAGACCCCCTTACAGCGCCCCCGCCTCCAGCGCGGCCCACGCCGACGGGTACTGCGGGCGCCACCCCAGGTCCCGGCGCGCCGCCGCCGTCGAGCCCTGGCCCTCCCACGGGTCGAACTCCGCCGTCGCCGCAGCGCCGCCGCCCGGGTGCACGGCCCCGTTCAGGACGTGCAGGTCCCAGGCCGTCAGCGGCGCGTCGTCGCACACGTTGTAGGTGCGCCCGGCGATCCCCGGGGTCACCGCCGCCCGCCACAGCGCCTGGGACACGTCCGCGTGGTGCACCGTCGCCAGCCGCTGGTGCGCGGGCCAGGCGCCGGCCCAGTGCAGGGAGTCCGCCAGGTGCGGGTCGCCCTCGCCGTAGACGAACGCCAGGCGCGCCACCACCAGCGGCAGCCGCCCGCCCAGCTCCGCCAGCCCCGCCTCGGCCTCGGCCTTGGACACCGGGTAGATCCCCCACGCCGGGTCGGGGGCGAGGCGGTCCTCCTCCACGGCCGGACGCCCCAGCCCCCGCCCGTACACCAGCGTCGTGCTCGCCTGGACGAACCGCCGCACCCCGGCCGCCGCCGCCTCGCGCCCCAGCGCCACGGCCGCGTCCCGGTTGACCGCCCACACCTCCTCCTCGGGCACCCCGCGGAAGGCCGCCGCCACGTTCACCACCACCGACGCGCCGTCCAGCGCCCGCGCCCGGTCGCCCGCCTCCCGCAGGTCCCCGCTGACCACGTCCACCCCCAGGGCGGCCAGGTCACCGGCCCGGGCGGCGTCGCGCACCAGCACCCGCACCCGCCCGGCACCGGCCCACCGCACCAGCCGCGGCACCAGCCGCCGCCCGACCTTGCCCGTCGCACCCGTCACCAGAATCGTCGTCACAGTCTTCTCCGCTCACAGCCGTTCACCGCTGACAGGAACAAACCCTGCCCGCCCCCGGAGCGCTGCGGCAGAGACCTCTGCAACCACGGATCGCCGATCCCTGGATAACCACGGACCGCCGATGCCTGGATACGCCCCGCCCCGCCGGGCCATCCTTGGACGCATGATCGACCGACCGGCCCTCGCCGACTTCCTCACCCGCTCCCGCGCCCGCCTCACCCCCGCCGACTGCGGCCTGGCGCCCACCGCCCGCCGCCGCACCCCCGGGCTGCGCCGCGAGGAGGTCGCCCACCTCGCCGGCCTGTCCGTCGACTACTACGCCCGCCTCGAACAGGCCCGCGGCCCCCAGCCCTCGCCCCAGCTCCTGGCGGCCCTGGCCCGCGCCCTGCGCCTGAGCGAGGACGAGCACGACCACCTCTTCCACCTCTCCGGCCACGAACCGCCGCGCCGTCACAGCCCGCTCACCCACGTGCGCCCCGGCCTGCTGCTCATCCTCGACCGCCTCCACGACACCCCCGCCCAGGTGCTGTCCGACCTCGGTGACGTCCTCGTGCAGAACGCGATGGCCGCCGCCCTCCTCGGCGACGTCGCCGCGCACCCGCCCGGGCGGCGCAACCTCGTGCTGCGCTGGTTCGCCGAACCCGCCTCGCGCGAGCTGTTCGCGCCCGAGGAGCACGAGGACCTGGCCCGCGGTCACGTCGCCCACCTGCGCGCCGCCCACGCCGCCCGCCCCGGGGATCCGCGCGTGACCGAACTGCTCGCCCAACTCCACGCCACCGGACCGGAGTTCGCCTCCTACTGGGAGCGCCACGAGGTCGCCGTGCGGCGCAGCAGCCGCAAGACGGTGCTGCACCCGCAGGTGGGGCGCCTGGAGCTGGAGTGCGAGGTGCTGGTCGCCGGGGGCACGGACCAGGTGCTGGTGGTCAACAGCGCCGCGCCGGGCAGTGACAGCGCCGGGCGCCTGGAGCTGCTGCGCGTGGTGGGCGGCGCCGGACTCGCCACCCGCGCGTGAGCCCCGCCCGCGCGTGAGTCCCGCTCGGTGACGGTCCGCCCGCGCGTGAGTCCCGCTCGGTGACGGTCCGCGGCCGCCCGCCCCCGTAGGCTGGTGCGGCCCGCCGCGGGGAGTCGGGGCGGGCACACGCGTACGACGACGAGACAGAAGCGGGCACAGGCATGCAGTTCGACGACCAGGGCGACCTCGACACCTCACAGGTCGACGACCGGCGCGGCATCCCGGGCGGGAAGGTCGCCATCGGTGGCGGGGCGGTGGGCCTGATCGCCGTGCTGTTCGCGGTCCTGCTGGGCGTGGACCCCCAGCTGCTGGGCCTGTCCTCCGGCGGCGGCTCCACCTCCTCCGCCGGCACCCGCACCGCCGGCGAGGTGGGGCAGGCCTGCAAGACCGGCGCCGACGCCAACAAGCGCCAGGACTGCCGCATCGTCGCCGTCACCAACAGCCTCCAGGACTTCTGGCGCACCGAGCTGCCCAGGCGCGGCACCGCCTACAAGAGCGCCGAGACGGTGCTGTTCACCGGCCGCGTCAACACCGCCTGCGGCCCGGCGACCTCCGCCGTCGGCCCGTTCTACTGCCCCGGCGACCAGAAGGCCTACTTCGACCTCGGCTTCTTCGACGAGCTGTCCAGCCGCTTCGGCGCCAAGGGCGGCCCCTTCGCCGAGTCCTACGTCGTCGCCCACGAGTACGGCCACCACATCCAGACCCTGACCGGCGCCATGCAGAAGGTCGGCGGCGACCGCCAGGGCGCCACCAGCGCCTCGGTGCGCCTGGAGCTGCAGGCCGACTGCTACGCCGGGGTGTGGGCGCACTACGCGACCACCACCAAGCAGCCCTCCACCGGCCGCCCGCTGATCACCTCGATCACCGACCAGGACATCGCCCAGGGCCTGGACGCCGCCGCGGCCGTCGGCGACGACCGCATCCAGAAGCAGGCCACCGGCAAGGTCAACCCGGAGAGCTGGACCCACGGCTCCTCCGACCAGCGCAAGACCTGGTTCACCACCGGCTACCGCGGCGGCGACATGACCCAGTGCGACACCTTCTCCGCCACCAAACTCTGAGCCCCCGGCGCGGCGGCGGACCCCCTGTCACCTGTCAGGGACCGCCGCCGCCCGCTTCTTCCTACGCTGACGGCACTGGCCAGACCAGCGCACACCAGCAAGGGAGAACCACCTGATGCGCAGGATCACCCACGCCGCCGCCGCACTCGCCCTGACGACCGCCGCCCTGACGACCCTGACCGCCGGCAGCGCCGGCGCCGCCGACGGCTCCTGGGCCGGCTGCCCGTCCGGCGCCGTCTGCATCTACCCGCAGAACCAGAACCCCGCCTCCGCCCCCAGCGACGTGTTCTGGAGCTACGGCGCCCACAACCTCAGCGGCCAGTACGGCAACCACTGGGTCCTCAACAACCAGACCGGCGGCGCCCACGCCCACCTGTGCCGCGGCGCGGGCGGCGCCGACTGCGTCTACGACATCGCCGCCCGGAACGGCGTCTGGTACGACCTGGGCCCGATCAACTCGATCACCCTCGACCGCCCCTGACGCCACGTCAAGAAGCAGGGATGCCCGCTGTCACGGGGGGACGGCGGGCATCCCCTTGCGCGTTCACGGCCCGCATCCGCCGCCCCTGACCAGGAACGACCTGACCGTAACCTGACACTTCGTCAGATGGATCAGCTCCCGGACCCCGCCGCCGCGCCCGACGCCCTGACCTGGCCCTTGGAGAATCCTCCAGGTTTCGATCCCGGGCAAGCGTTCACGAAGATAACGAATGATGGCCGATTCCCCGGAGCATGGATTTACTTATTGACGCCATACGCGTGGGCAGGTTTAACTCCCCCCACTCCGCCGCTGCGCCGCGGCGACGTCCACGAGAGGCACCCCACCCATGAACGCAATGACGCGTCGCGCCCTCATCGCCACCACCGCCGTCGCGATGGCCCTGTCCATGGCCGCGTGCGGCAAGGCCGGCGGCGACAAGAAGGACTCGGCCGCCTCCGGCGACAGCACCTCCATTGGCCTGCTGCTGCCCGAGAACGCCTCCTCCACGCGCTACGAGTCCTTCGACCGCCCCTTCATCGAGGCCAAGGTCAAGTCCCTGTGCGCGGACTGCAAGGTGCTCTACAACAACGCCGAAGGCAGCGCCGCCAAGCAGAAGCAGCAGTTCGACACCCTGATAGCCCAGGGCGTGAAGGTGATCGTCCTGGACGCCTACGACGCCAAGTCCACCCAGGGCTGGGTGCAGGAGGCCGCCGCCAAGGGCGTCAAGGTCGTCGCCTACGACCGCCTGGCCACCGGCCCGGTCGCCGCCTACGTCTCCTTCGACAACGAGAAGGTCGGCGAACTCCAGGGCCAGGCCCTGCTGGACGCGGTCGGCCCGCAGGCCTCCGACGCCAACATCGTCATGATCAACGGCGACGAGGCCGACCCCAACGCCGCCCAGTTCAAGGCCGGCGCCCACAAGGTCCTCGACGGCAAGGTCAAGAAGGTCGTCTACGAGCAGTCCGGCGAGTGGAAGCCCACCGTCGCCTCCCAGAAGATCGGCGCCGCCGTCACCCAGCTCGGCAAGACCGGCTTCCAGGCCGTCTACTCCGCCAACGACGGCATGGCCGGCGCCATCATCACCCAGCTCCAGAGCTCCGGCATCAAGGTCCCCGTCGGCGGCCAGGACGCCGGCCTCGACGCCATCCAGCGCATCGTCACCGGCGACCAGGCCTACACCATCTACAAGGCCTACCGCCCCCTCGCCGACTCCGCCGCCGAACTGGCCGTCGACCTCCTCAAGGGCAAGGACGTCAAGTCCCTCGCCACCGCCGGCGTCGACAGCGACACCGACAAGGCCATCCCCGCCAAGCTCCTGGACGCCAAGGTCGTCACCAAGGCCAACATCAAGGACACCGTCGTCGCCGACGGCCTCTACAAGGTCGCCGACATCTGCACCGCCGACTACGCCGCCGCCTGCGCCGCCGCCGGCCTCCAGTAACACCGGCGCCCGGTCCCACGCTCCAAGCACCCCACCACACGAGAAGGTTCACGTGACAGGCGCACCCGTCCTCCAACTGCGCGCGGTCTCCAAGCGCTTCGGCGCCGTCCAGGCCCTCACCGACGTCGACCTCGACGTCCACGCCGGCGAGGTCCTCGCCCTCGTCGGCGACAACGGCGCCGGCAAGTCCACCCTCGTCAAGACCATCGCCGGGGTCCACCCCGTCGACGAGGGCACCATCACCTGGCGCAGCGAGGCGGTACGCCTGACCCGCCCCCAGGACGCCCAGGCCCTCGGCATCGCCACCGTCTACCAGGACCTCGCCCTGTGCGACAACCTCGACGTCGTCGCCAACCTCTTCCTCGGCCGCGAGAAGCTCCGCAACGGCCTCCTCGACGAGGTCGCCATGGAACAGCAGGCCCGCGAGCTCCTGGACACCCTGTCCATCCGCATCCCCGACGTGCGCATCCCCGTCGCCGCCCTCTCCGGCGGCCAGCGCCAGGTCGTCGCCATCGCCCGCGCCCTGGTCGGCGAGCCCGCCGTCGTCATCCTCGACGAGCCCACCGCCGCCCTCGGCGTCGAACAGACCGCCCAGGTCCTCGACCTCGTCGAGCGCCTGCGCGAACGCGGCCTGGGCGTCATCCTCATCAGCCACAACATGGCCGACGTGCGCGCGGTCGCCGACACCGTCGCCGTCCTGCGCCTGGGCCGCAACAACGGCGTCTTCACCGTCGCCGACACCACCCAGGAACAGATCGTCTCCGCCATCACCGGCGCCACCGACAACGCGGTCACCCGCCGCCAGGCCCGCCGAGCCTCGCAGGAGGACGCCGCATGAGCACCCCCACCGACACCGGCGCCGACACCCCGGCCGCCAAGACCCCCGCCGCCGACCCGCGCCTGCTGGTGCGCTCCACCGGCCTGAGCGGCTACCTCGACGAGGCCCGCCGCCGCCTCACCAGCGGCGAACTCGGCTCCACCCCCGTCGTCCTCGGCCTCATCCTCATCGCCGTCATCTTCCAGTCCGCCACCGGCCACTTCCTCCAGGCCGACAACCTCACCAACATCACCAAGTACATCGCCGGACCCGGCCTCATCGCCGTGGGCGTCGTCTTCGTCCTCCTCCTCGGCGAGATCGACCTCTCCCTCGGCTCCGTCGCCGGCGTCTGCGCCGCCATCGCCTCCGTCCTCGCCGTGCGCGAAGGCCTCGCCGAATGGCAGGCCGTCCTCATCGCCCTCGCCACCGCCTGCGCCATCGGCGCCCTGCACGGCTTCTTCTTCGCCCGCATCGGCGTCCCCGCCTTCGTCGTCACCCTCGCCGGCATGCTCGCCTGGAGCGGCCTGCAGGACTACGTCCTCGGCGACCTCGGCACCGTCAACAACCGCCACGACGGCCTCATCGCCACCCTCGACACCAACTTCCTCGGCGACGGCGACATCGTCTACGCCTGGGCCCTGGCCGTCCTCGCCCCCGCCCTCTACCTCGCCGCCCAACTGCGCACCGCCCAGCGCCGCAAGGCCCTCGGCCTCACCGCCCGCCCCACCGCCGACATCGCCCTGCGCACCGGCGCCCTCGCCGTCCTCGCCCTGCCGCTGGCCTACGCCCTCAACCAGGACCGCGGCCTGCCCCTGCCGCTCGTCGTCCTGCTCGGCGTCGTCCTCGCCACCGACTTCGTGCTGCGCCGCACCGCCTACGGCCGCCAGGTCTTCGCGGTCGGCGGCGGCGTCGAGGCCGCCCGCCGCGCGGGCATCAACGTCGCCTGGGTGCGCATCTCCGTCTACATGACCTCCGCCACCCTCGCCGGCCTCGGCGGCCTGTTCATCGCCTCCCAGCAGGGCTCCGCCGACAAGCAGCTCGGCGGCGGCAACGTCCTGATGAGCGCGATCGCCGCCGCCGTCATCGGCGGCACCAGCCTCTTCGGCGGACGCGGCAAGACCTGGTCGGCACTGCTGGGCATCCTCGTCATCCAGTCCATCACCACCGGACTCGACATGGTCCACGCGGCCCAGGCCATCCAGTACATGATCACCGGCGCCGTCCTGCTCGCCGCCGTCGTCCTGGACTCCGTCTCCCGGCGCACCCGCGCCACCAACAGCCGCACCTGACCAGCCGGCCGGCCTGCCCGGGCCCGTGCCATCCGAGGGGATGGCACGGGCCCGGGCGCGTTTCCTATGTCCCTTGGGCCTCTTGCGCCTCCAGGAGCGCGGCCAGGCGCTCCACCGCCAGCGCGGTGCGCTCGCGGTCACCCGTCAGCGTCAGGTCGAACAGCAGACCCCGCAGCACGGCCATCACCAGCGTCGGCGTGACGACGTCCTGCGGCCCCGCGCACACCTGCGCCAGGTGCTCGCGCAGCACCACCAGCCAGTCCGTGACCGCCCGCCGCCCCTCCGGGTGGCGCTCCGGATGGGCCAGGTGGTCGGCGTGCACCTCGAAGGCCAGCCGCACGAACGGCGCCCGCTCCGGCGCGCTCAGCCACCGCCAGATCCCGCGCAGCCGCTGCGCCGCACTCGCCCCGTGCGCCGCCGGCAGCCCCTCGGCCAGCCGCGCGGCCCCGCGCCGGCGCGCCTCGGCGAGCACCGCCGCCACCAGCTCCTGCTTGCTGCCGAAGTCGTAGAGCAGCATCCGCGGACTGGTCGCGAGCGCCTCGGCCAGCGGACGCAGGCTCAGCCCGGCCAGCCCGTGGGCCAGCACGTAGTCGGCGGCCAGCGCCACGGTGCGCTCGCGCCGGTGCGGATCGGCCGGTCGTCCCATCGCCGCCGCCCTCCCTCGTTCAGGTCTTCTGAGTGTGCCAGTATATGAAACAGTCGTTTCAACAACGGCGTCTTCGACAACGGGGGGAACCGCCATGCGGACCGATGACGACCTTGCCGCCGACCGCGCCCTGGTGCTCGGCCCCGGCGGCTACCTGGGCACCGCCTGGACGGCCGGCCTGGCCGCCGGCCTGCGCGAAGCCGGCGTCGACCTCGCCGAGGCCGACCTGACCGTGGGCACCTCCGCCGGCGCCATGATCGCCGCCGTCCTGACGGCCGGACAGGACCCCGCCCGCCTCGCCACCCCCACCGGCGCCGCCCCCGCCCGGCGCCCCGACCCCGCCCTCACCGGCGCCGTCTTCGCCCTCCTCGGCCAGGGACTGGACCCCGCCGAGGCCCGCCGCCGCGTCGGCCGCCTCGCCCTGGACACCGCCGACCCCGAGGCCGAAGCCGACCTCGTGCGCCGCCGCGCCGCACTGATCGCCACCGACACCTGGCCCGAACAGCGCCTGCTCGTCACCGCCGTGTGCGCCGACAGCGGCGAGCCCGCCGTCTGGGACGCCGCCTGCGGCGTGCCCCTGGCCCGCGCCGTCGCCGCCTCCAGCGCCTTCCCCGGCATCGAGGTGCCCGTCACCGTCGACGGCCGCCACCACATCGACGGCGCGCTGCGCGCCGGCACCAACGCCGACCTCGCCGCCGGCGCCCGCACCCTGGTCGTCGTCGACCCGCTCGCCCACCGCCACCCCGGCGCCGGCGCGACGCCCGGCGCCCTCACCCTCGCCCCCGACCCGGACGCCGCCCGCCTCCTGGACACCGCCGGCCCCGCCGACCGCGCCACCTGGCAGGCCGCCTACCGCGCCGGCCACACCCAGGCCGCCCCCGCCGCCGCCCTCCTGCACGACACCTGGCGCCCCGTCACGGCACGCTGACCCCGGCAAGGGCGCGTCGGCTCCTACACACGTCGGCTCCTGTACACGTCGGCCAAGCGCGTTCCCGACCATCCCCAACAGCACTGGCACCAAAAGCCGTTACCCCTCCTCCCCGCCCCGGGCGGGGGAGGGGCGTGCGATGATCGTCCGCATGCCGAGCCAACTCACCGTCCTCGGAACCTGCGGAGCATGGCCCGAGGCCCACCGCGCCGCCAGCGGCTTCCTCCTCGACCACGACGGCCACCGCCTCGTCCTCGACCTCGGCTACGGCACCTACCCGCGCCTGGCCGCCCCCGGCCTCACCCTCGCCTACAGCGGCGACGCGAGCCTGCCCGGCCCTGGACCAACTCGCCGCCGGCGCCGACCTGTTCATCGCCGGAACCACCCTGAACGGCACCGAAGCCGACCCCCGCCTCCTCGGCCCCGCCCAGGCCGCCGCCTGCGCCACCCGCGCCGCGGCCCGCCGCCTCCTGCTGACCCACTTCCGGCCCGGCACCGACCGCACCCGCCCCGCCGCCGAGGCCCGGGCCGCCTTCCCCGGCGGTGAAGTCCTCGCCGCCGAGGAAGGCATGGTGCCGGCGCTCTGACGCGGCCGCGCTATGCCGGGCGGTCGAACTCCCCGCCGCGCACGGCCGTCACGAAGGCCTGCCAGGCCGAGGACCGGAAGCGCAGCACCGGCCCGTGCGGGTCCTTGGAGTCCCGCACGGGCATGACCCCGGTGAACCCGTCGGCGACCTCCACGCAGCCGTTGGAATCGCCGCTGTGAGTGCTCTTGCGCCAGGTGGTCGTACGGTCGTTGTCCATCGCGATAACCCCTCCTGATAGAACACGGTCAACTGGCCACCACGGTACGGGCGCACGGCCCGGCGGCGACACCCGGCCCCGACCGGGGGGAGCCAAGAGGGCGTCAAGGGGGCGTCAGGGAGGGCCCGCCGGGGGCGGCCGCTGGACGAGGTGTTCGACGGCGCCCGGCGTGCGCTGCCGGGGCTTGGGGTGATGACGACAGCGTCCATACGGCCCGCCGCCGGCGCAGCGCGGACTGTCGCAGCCGCAGGTCCGGCCCCTGTCACGCCCGCCGGAGCGGGCGCGGGTACGGGCCTGCGGCCGGGGGGCTCACGCGGGGGCTCACAAGACGGAGCCGCCCGCGTGGGTGAACAGGGCCTCCATCGCCTCGGGGAAGTCCTCGGTGATGGCCGGGCCCAGCTGCGGGCCCGTCTCGCCGGCGGCCGGGCCGTCGATCTCCAGGCGGTGCACCACCGTGGTGCCGCCGCCGGCGCGCGGGCCGAGCCGGTGGCTGAAGCGCAGCACCACGCCGGCGAACGCGGTCTCGTCCGCGTAGTGGGCGTTCTCCTCGATCGCGGTGATCACCGAGGTGATCGGGTCCTGGCCGGAGGGCGTCATCGACACCTTCGCGCCGACCTCGAACGGGCCGAGCAGGGTGACCGACTCCATGGAGGTGTCCCACTGCGGCCAGTTGTCGAGGTCCTTGAGCACCGCCCAGACCGCCTCGGGTGCCGCCGTCGTCTCACCGGTGTACTCGTGGCTCCACATGTCGTGCTCTCCCCATCGCTCGAAATGTTCTACGCGGAGATTATCTCCGCGACGACTATCGTGCAAGAGGTCCCCGGTTTCCGTCCGGCGCCATCAGCCCCGCCGCCGTCGGCCGGAATCCGCACCGCTCGTAGAACGCCGCCAGGCGCGGCTCGAAGTCGACGTGCAGCCCCGCGGCCCCGCGTGCCCGCGCCTCGGCGGCCGCCGCCCGCACCAGCCGCACCCCCGGGCACTGCCGCGCACGGTGGTTGGCCCGGGCTACCGGGCGGGGAAGATCCGCCCGAGGTGGTAGCCCAGCACCGCCGTCGCGTCGTGGGCCGTCCGCTGCCCCAGCAGCACGCTCAGCCCCAGCCCCGCCGACACCGCCAGCAGCACGACCGCCTCCTGGCGCGCGTCCAGCCCCGCCGCCGCCTGGCCGGCCCGCTGCGCGGCGCTCAGCTGCGCGGCCAGGAACGCCTCCATCTCGTTGGGCGCGGCCAGGAACGCCTGCCCGCCCAGCGCCGGATCGGTGACCGACAGCACCGCGTACTCGGTGTACACGAGGTGGAAGGTCCGGCTCTCCTCGTCCGTCGGCACCGCCTCCAGCAGCACCGCCTCCACGACGTCCCGCGGCGCCGGTGCCCCCGGCCCCGCCGTGGCGACCCGCGCGGCGACCCGCCCGCTCACCCGCTCGCCCATGCGCGCCGCCAGGCGCTGCATCGCGGCCAGCAGCAACTGCTCCTTGGTGTCGAAGTAGTACTGCACCAGCCGCACCGACACGCCCGCCTCCACGGCGACGGAGCGCATCGTGACGGCGTGCAGTCCGCCGGCCGCCGCCGAGCGCAGCAGCGCGTCGACGATGTGGGCGCGCCGCTCCTCGTGATCCACCAGCTTCGGCATCCGGGTCCCTCCACTCTCTTTTATGGTACAAACATACCATCAAGTGCTGCGGAGACGCCCTGCGCGACACCCCGCACGGCACCGCGCTGCCCGTCAGGAGGGGACCCCATGACCAGGACGGCCGTCGGACACTTTGTCAGCGACGAAGCCCGCACCCGATTCCTCGACGCCTACGACCGCGCCATGCACCTGTGGCCCGCCCCCCACCGGGAACTCGACGTCGAGACCTCCTACGGCACCGTCCACGTCCACCACCACGACCCCGCCCCCGAGGACGCCCCCGACCCCGCCCCCGAGGACGCCCCCGAGGACGGCCGCGAGCCGGTCGTCCTGCTCCACGGCCACGCCGGACACCCCTCCAACTGGCACCCCCAGATCGCCGCCCTCGGCGCCCGCCACCCCGTCTACGCCGTCGGCACCCTCGACGACCCCGGCCGCAGCGTCCAGCACACCGCCGCCCCCGGCTCCCGCGAGAACGCCGCCTGGCTCGGCGAGGTCCTCGCAGGCCTCGGACTCCACCGCGTCCACCTCGTCGGCGTCTCCTACGGCGGCTGGCTCGCCCTCAACCAGGCCGTCCACGCCCCCGAACGCCTCGCCACCGTCACCGCCCTCGACCCCGGCGGCATCGAAAAGGTCCCCGCCCGCTTCTACGCGCACATGACCGCCGGCCTCTTCGGCATGCTCGCCCCCCGCCGCCTGCGCCCCGCCCTCGGCCGCCTCCTGGCCAACCCCGCCCTCGCCGCACCCCCCGAGATGATCGCCCCCCTCATGCTCGGCATGCGCACCTACAAACCCGCCGCCCGCCCCGCCGCCCGCCCCTTCACCGACGACGAACTGCGCTCCCTCACCCTGCCCGCCCTCGTCCTCATCGGCCGCCGCAGCGCCCTGCTGCGCCCGCGCCGCGTCCACGCGCGCGTCACCGCCCTCATCCCGGGCGTGCGGGCCGAGATCGTCGACAGGGCCGGCCACGGCCTCAACCTGGAACGCCCCGACCTCGTCAACGAACGCCTTCTGGAGTTCATCGCCGCAACGCCCCCGGCTGCCTTTTAAACCCCTACCCGCCGGTTTCCGTACATTACCGGGGCGTATTCCGGATTCGGGGTCCGGTAGTACGTACGACCCCGGCTGGAAGGACCTAGGTCCCTACGGTTCGACGGAAATCCGCTGCCACTATTAGGGGAACGCAGGCGGAGGGGTCTCACTGAGCGTGACCTGCGGGGGGATCGAAAAAGGGCCGCCGGATGAGTTAGTTTTCAACATCCGGAAATGGAACGGCCGAAGATCCGGGCAGCCGCCCGATATCCGGCAGGATTTCCCGGGTGGCGGCCCCGCATTCCGCGCAAGGAGAGAACCATGACCGACTCGCTCGGGCCGCGCCTCAAGGTCGGCGTGATCGTCCCCGCCACGAACACCTCCGCGCAGCCGGAAATGGAATCCATGCGGCCGGCGGGCGTCACGAACCACACCGGCCGCATGCCCACCGAGAACCTCTGCATCGCCGATGACGTCGCCTCCCTGCTCGCCAGCTACCGGGACGCCACCCACGAGGCGATCAAGCACCTGACGCCCTGCGACCCGGACTGCATCGTCATCGGCTTCTCTCCCGAGATCTACTGGGACGGCCCCGAATCCCACGCCCGGGTCCTGGCGTCCATGAAGGCGGCCTCCGGCGGCCGCCCCGTCACCATGAGCCCCGACGCCCTGCGCGAGGCCCTGGACTCCTACGGCGCCCGCCGCATCGCGCTCATCACCCCCTACGTCCCGGTCGGCGACGACACCGCGAGCCGCTTCTTCACCGACACCGGCTACGACGTGGTGACGGTGCGGGGGCTCGGCTGCAGCAACCCGGCCCGCATCGCCCACGTCTCCGAGGCCGAACTGCGCGACATCATCAAGGAGATCGACGGCCAGGACGTGGACGCCGTCGTCCAGATCGGCACCAACGTGGCCCTGGCGCGCCTGGCGGCCACCGCCGAGACCTGGATCGGCAAACCCGTCATCTCCAACAACACCGCGCTGTACTGGCACGCCCTGCGGCACAACGGGATCCAGGACCGCGTCCCCGGCCTGGGATCGCTCCTGTCGGAGCACTGAGACCCACTCCGCCCCAAGGAGGCGACGTTCATGACCCTGCACATCCTCGCGCTGTCCGGCAGCCTCCGGGCCGGCTCGCACAACCGCCAACTCGCCGAAACCGCCGTACAGCTGGCACCCGACGGGGTCGCCGTCGAGCTGTACGAGGGCCTGGCCGCCATCCCCTTCTACAACGAGGACACCGACCACCCGGACACCGTCCCCGCCGCGGCCGCCGCCCTGCGCGACGCCGCCGCACGCGCCGACGCGATCATGCTCTTCACCCCGGAGCACAACGGCACCATGTCCGCCGTGCTGAAGAACGCCATCGACTGGCTGTCGCGCCCCCACGGGGCAGGCGCCCTGGCCGCCAAGCCCGTCGCCGTCCTGAGCGCCACCTTCGGCCAGTACGGCGGCGTCTGGGCCCAGGCCGAGGCCCGCAAGGCACTCGGCGTCGCCGGCGCCGTCGTCATCGAGGACGTCGACCTCGCCGTCCGCTCGTCCGCCGACCGGTTCGCCCACGCCCACCCCCGCGACGACGCCGAGGTCGCCGCCGCCCTGCGCGAAGCGGTCCACCGCACCGCCCGCAGCGCCGGCCCCGCCGTCCCGGCCGTCCCGGCCGCTGTCCCTGCCGTGGCCGCCTGACCACGTGAACCGTCCCGAAGGAGAGCCACCCCCATGTCGACCACCACCACCGCCACCACTGCCACCACTGCCACCACCGCCACCGCCGCCGCCCCGGCGTCCTCCCCGTGGGGCACCGAAGACCTCGACCTGGACGCCTACCTCGCGCGCATCGGCTACGACGGACCGCGCGAGCCGGGCGTCGAGACGCTCACCCGCCTGCAGCGCCTCCACCTCGCCGCCTTCAGCTTCGAAACCATCGACATCGGCCTGTCCGAGCCCGGCCCGATCACCACGGGCTCCCTGCAGGAGAAGTTCGTGCAACGCGGCCGCGGCGGCTGCTGCATCGAACAGAACCTGCTCTTCGCGGCCGCCCTGGAGGCCCTGGGATTCACCGTCCGCCGCCACCTCGCCCGGGTGCGCCGCGGCAACCGGAGCGACCTGCGCTTCCGCTCCCACGCCACCCTGACCGTCGAGGCCGAGGACCGGCTCTTCCTGGCCGACGTCGGCTTCGGCGACGAAGGCCCGCTGCACCCCGTACCGCTCATCCCCGGCGAACAGGTCACCGTCGGCGCGTGGACCTGGAAGGTCGACCAGGAGGACGAGGAGACGTGGGTGCTGCGCTCGCTGCACCCGGACGGCTGGTTCGACGTCTACGCCTTCGGCTTCGAGACCACGGCGCCCTCCGACGTCGACGTCTCCTACTACTACACCGCCACCCACCCGCGCTCCGTGTTCACCGGCCACATCACCGCCCAGCGCGGCGAGGACCACGCCCGGTACGTGCTGCGCGACCGCACACTGCGCACCCGCCACCCCGACGGGACCTGCGACGAGACGCAGCTGACGCCCGACCAGGTCGTCGCCGAGCTGCGCGGGCGCTTCCGCCTCACCCTGTCCGCCCGGGAAGCGGCGGCCGTGCGCGCGTTCCTCGACACGCAGGAGCCCAGCGGGCCCTGAGCGCCCGCGCCCGCGCCACGGCGGTGCCCCGGGCGGCGGACCCGGGGCGCCCCTCCAGCCGTCGACCCTACGCCTCACCCTCCTCGAAGTCGCCCGCTCCCTGCGGCTGTTGCGGCTGTCCCGGCTGCTCCGCCACGGCCTCGGCCGGGTCCCCGGCGGGGGCGACGCGGCCTCCCGGACGCACTCCGTCCATCCCTGATCTTGCAGGGTATCCCCGGCTTCAGCCGGGGAGGGAATGCATCCTTGGCCCGGAGCCGCGAAGCGGCGGAGAACGCTGCGT